>NZ_CP070977.1:601791-902686 GCF_018417535.1 Burkholderia pyrrocinia
GGCCTCGGCGGCGTGCGGCTCGCATCGGCCGTGCGCCGGCGCGAGAAAGCGCAGGCGCTCGACGCGCGCGCACCGGCACAGCCGGCGATGGCGCCGGCGTCTTCGCCCGCACCGCAGCGTGTCGAACCCGTCGTCAGCCGCCCCGCGGCGCCCACGGCGCCGTCGTCGGCCGCATCCAGCCAATCGTCAGGCGGCGTCGCACTCGACGAGCGCCCGCCGATGCAGGATTGACCGGCCATGCGTCGCGCGTGCCGCCTGCCGCCCGACGCCGCTGTCCATGCTATTGACGCAGCGCATGACGCGCTGCTTTTCTTATTCTCTTCATCCCGTCCGCAGCCATGCACGACAAAATCCTGATTCTCGACTTCGGTTCGCAAGTCACCCAACTGATCGCACGGCGTGTGCGTGAAGCGCACGTCTACTGCGAAATCCATCCGAACGATGTGTCCGACGAGTTCGTCCGCGAGTTCGCACCGAAGGCGGTGATCCTGTCGGGCAGCCATGCGAGCACGTACGAAGACCATCAACTGCGCGCGCCGCAGGCCGTATGGGATCTCGGCGTGCCGGTGCTCGGCATCTGCTACGGCATGCAGACGATGGCCGTGCAGCTCGGCGGCAAGGTCGAGTGGAGCGACCATCGCGAATTCGGCTATGCGGAAATGCGCGCGCACGGCCATACGCGCCTGCTCGACGGCATCGAGGATTTCACGACGGCCGAAGGCCACGGGATGCTGAAGGTCTGGATGAGCCACGGCGACAAGGTTGCCGAGCTGCCGCCGGGCTTCGCGCTGATGGCGTCGACGCCGAGCTGCCCGATCGCCGGCATGGCCGACGAGGCGCGCGGCTACTACGCGGTGCAGTTCCACCCGGAAGTCACGCACACGGTGAAGGGCCGCCAGATCATCGAGCGTTTCGTGCTGCAGATCGCCGGCGCGAAGCCCGACTGGATCATGCGTAACCACATCGAGGAAGCCGTCGCGAAGATTCGCGAGCAGGTGGGCGACGAGGAAGTGATTCTTGGCCTGTCGGGCGGCGTCGATTCGAGCGTCGCGGCCGCGCTGATCCATCGCGCAATCGGCGATCAGCTCACCTGCGTGTTCGTCGACCACGGCCTGCTGCGCCTGAACGAAGGCAAGATGGTGCTCGACATGTTCGAGGGCCGTCTGCACGCGAAGGTCGTGCACGTCGACGCAGCCGACCAGTTCCTCGGCCACCTGACCGGCGTGACCGATCCGGAAGCGAAGCGCAAGATCATCGGTCGCGAATTCGTCGAGGTGTTCCAGGCCGAGGCGAAGAAGCTGTCGAAGGCGAAGTGGCTCGCGCAGGGCACGATCTATCCGGATGTGGTCGAATCGGGCGGCACGAAGACGAAGAAGGCGACGACGATCAAGAGCCATCACAACGTCGGCGGCCTGCCGGAAACGCTCGGCCTGAAGCTGCTCGAGCCGCTGCGCGACCTGTTCAAGGACGAAGTGCGCGAGCTGGGCGTCGCGCTCGGCCTGCCGGCGGAGATGGTGTACCGTCATCCGTTCCCGGGCCCGGGCCTCGGCGTGCGGATTCTCGGCGAAGTGAAGCGCGAATACGCGGACCTGCTGCGCCGCGCGGACGCGATCTTCATCGAGGAGCTGCGCAACACGACCGCGACCGCGCAGGATGCGGCGGCCGGCCTGTGCGGCGAAGCCGATGTCGGCAAGAGCTGGTACGACCTGACGAGCCAGGCGTTCGCGGTGTTCCTGCCGGTGAAGTCGGTCGGCGTGATGGGCGATGGCCGTACGTACGACTACGTGACGTCGCTGCGCGCGGTGCAGACCACCGACTTCATGACCGCACACTGGGCGCACCTGCCGTACGCGCTGCTCGGCCGCGCGTCGAACCGGATCATCAACGAGGTGCGCGGGATCAACCGTGTGGTGTACGACATCTCGGGGAAGCCGCCGGCGACGATCGAGTGGGAGTAATTGGACGTCCGGCACGGACCGGTACGACCTGGCAGCAGAAGACATCCAAGCCCGCGTCACAGCGGGCTTTTTTCGTTTTTGGCCTGGCTGGCGCCATCGCCCGGTTGGAGCATCGAGCGGATTTCGTGTTTCATCGACAAGAACACACCGAGAACATTCGTGCGCCATGAGGCGTCGCGGGTGCCTTTATTTCTGCTCTCGTTCAACCAGCGGCTCCGCTCATCGACTGCACCATGCCGTACCCAATCGTTACCTGCAACCAGTTGAAGCGCAAAAGGCGCGGGTTGAAACAGCGTCCGCGTGTTGCGTAGCGAGGCCGCTTGACGGAGAAGTCGTTAAACGACGTGCTGCTACCCCCAATTTCGCCGCGATTGTAATCGAGCGTAATTGATTGCTCTGCGCGCTCAGCCTAATTTCTTCCCGGCAGGGGCTCTTCGCGGATGGCTGGCCCAAGCCGCCACGGAGATTGTGATGAACGTTATCGATGCGTGACTCGCGCAAGCCAGATTCGGGCTATACAACCCCGGCTTTCGGTTTTTCAACTCACAGCAGGAGAAATTGTCATGTCGAACGAAAAATTCAGCGAAATTCAAAGGTTCGCGGAGAAGGCGGACGATTTGAAACGCGTAGAGGTTGAGTCAATCCAGCTGGGCTATTGGGACAAGCAGGATACTCTTCCTTTCATGCTCAATAACGAGGGGGGGAATTCGTTTGAAGTGAATGCCTCGAACACGGCGTTGCTGATCCAGATTGGAAACGCGCTCACGGCGCTTGGGCAGAAGCGGAAGGTCGTGGCCTATCTGGGAGACCTCAGCCACGGAGGTACCCTCAAAGTGCTCCTTATCGGCCTTGCATAGTACGAAAAATAAGTCGCGACTCAGTGAGTCAGCGTCGTGGGCGGCCACAAAATGGCCGTCCTGCCGTTTCCTTGTATTAGTTGACTGCCCCCGGTTTTAAAACCGGGGGCAGGTCAGACAAGAAAACGGCTTGGCAGGTTGCCAAGCCGGTTTTCGTTAATGGATTGCGCAAGTCAGAGCCATCGCGCCTCGGTTTCTCATGCGGGCGAGCCCACGAGCGAACGCAGGTATGTTGGCACGTTCGCCTTCGCCGTTGCCTGGACACGTGTCATGAGCGCGTGATCGATACGATCCAGTCCATAAGTCCGCGCAATGTCCTGCTGCAGCCGGCACCACAGATGGCTGGCCATCTCGGCATCGACCATCGCCCGGTGCGCACGTCCCGATTTCGGCAACCGCAGCATGTCTGCCAGGCTCGACAGGCGATGACTCAGCGCGTCCGGGTAAATGCGTCGCGCGACGAGCATCGTGCAGGCAAAGGCATGCTCGGCCGACATGCCGAGAAGCCCGAGTTCTGCCTGCCAGAACCGCTTGTCGAAACCGGCGTTGTGGGCGACGACCGCATGCTTGCCGACGAACGCCGCCGCTTCCTTCATGACTTTCGCCGCCGGGGGAGCCGATGCAATCATTTCGTTCGTGATGCCGGTCAGCGCGACGACGTCCGACGGTATGCGTCTGCCTGCATTCATCAGGCTCTGGAAACGGTCGACGACTTGTCCGTCCCGGAGCAGGATGACGGCGATTTCGGTCGCACGGTCGCCCAGATTCGGCGAAAGTCCGGTTGTTTCGAAGTCCAGTACCGCAACGGTTTGCATGGTCGAATCCTGTTGCTTCACGCGGTGTCGTTCAGAGTGGCCGAGAGGTTAGCATCTTCAGGCCTGCGACAGGCTCGTTCAGCCCGAGAAACGACCGTCCATGCGGCGCACGCCGACCCGATCGACGATCCGGACAGCCCGCTAGTTCGACCCGATCCGCCGTTGGCTCGGCAGGACGCACGACGATGCAACAGGGTGCAGGCCTCCGACTAACGGCAGCCCATTGATCCGTGCGTCATGCCGCAAGCCCGCTGCCACTTTCAACCATCCGGATCGGGCCCGTGGCTTGTCCTGCACCCTGCCTGATGCTGAACTCGATCAGATCTTCGTAAATCTCTTGCTGCCCGGCAGGCAGCAAGGGCAGCAGCGTCTCGCGCCGCTTGTCCGCGTCGAACATCGATTCCACCAGCCATCCCGTCAGATAGAGCGATGCAAGGCATCCGCCCGCGCTCGCGACGTTGCCGTGGCACACCAGCGGCTGGTCCATCACTTGCAGCTCGAGTGCCTGCAAACCCTTCCGCGCTTCGGGATGCGTCGTGGCGCGGCGCTGGGGCAGCAGCCCGAGCCGTTCAAGAATGAAGGCGCCGGCGCAGATCGACCCGACAAGCTGCCGTTCGGGATCGAGATCGAACGACGGCAGGAAATCCGGATGGGCGAGCGCGGCCGGTACGCCTTCCTTGCCGCTCGAAAAGAGGACCGCGTCGGCGCGATGGGTGTCGGCGAGCGGGCCGTGTGTCGGGATGGCCAGGCCATGTGCGGAATGCAGCACCGGCTGTGCGCCCAGAATCCGGACGCGCCAGTCCCTGTTGTTGCGGCCAAGAATGTCCCACATCAGGAACAGGTCGATGTCGGTGAACCGGTCGAATGCGACGAGCGCGATGTATTTCAAGGCGGACTCCATGCGTAGTGGCGCGATGCCGGAAGCGGCGGCGGCCGTGATAGAGTTCGCAGCCTATCTGTCCATGCGGCACCATACACAGCCTGTATGGCGATGACGATGAGCACACTGACGCGAAACGACTGGATTGCAGCGGGCTTCGACGCCCTCGACGGGGAAGGGTATGCGGGCATTTCAGCCGAGAGCCTCGCACGACGGCTGAACGTGACCCGCGGATCGTTCTATCACCACTTCCGCAATCGCGAGGACTTCGTCAGGACGCTGCTGACTGCGTGGGAGGACGACTACACCGCGCGTATGCTTGCGTATGCGGCGGGTGGCCGCGGTGCCGGCGACACGCTGGCGCGCTATCTGCGCATTGCGGCCGAGAAGCGGCCCGGGCGTGAAATCGCGATCCGCGCGTGGGCGCTGCACGATCCGCTGGTCGCGGAATTCCAGCAGCGCGTCGATGCGGCGCGGCTCGCGTTTGCGATCGACACGTCGCGCCGGCTGGTGCGCACGTCGGGCGAGGCCGAGATCGTCGGGCAGGCCGTGCATTTGTGCCTGATCGGTGGGCAACAGGCCGGGCTGCGGCGCGATGCCGACCGGTTCAACGGTTTCATGCAGCGCGCCTTCGCGATCGCCGAACGTGTGCTGCCGATGCGTCGCGCATGACGCGTCACGCGCGACGCGGGTGCTCTTCGGTGCGCGTGACGCGTGCGTAGAGCGGATTCGGTATCAACCGGCCGCGTTCGCGTGTCGATATGCGTACGGCGTGAGCTGCAGCCCGATATCGCGCGCCTCGAGGTTACGCGGGTTCCTGTGAGGACGGCTGGACAGCACGATAGCGCAGATGAATCAGCGGATAAGCCCGCCCCTGTCCATCGAGCGCCGATCGCCCGCAGCGCTCGAATCCGAGCCGTTCATAGAATCCCGCCGCCGCTTCGTTTTGCTCGTTGACGTCGGTCGACAGGTCGGGATGACGCCTGAGCGCTGCTTCGACAAGCAGCCGCCCGACACCCGCGCCATGGTGAGCGGGATCGACGAACAGCGCTTCCATGTGACTGCCGTCGAGCAGCATGAAGCCGATCGCGCGATCGTCATCATCGACAGCGAGATCGAGCGGCGCGCCGGGCAGAAATGTCACGACTTCGGATTCGATTTCACGACGGTCGTCGTCGCTCAGGAAGTGGTGCGTTGCATCGACTGCGCCGCGCCAGATGTCGAGTACGCGTGTGCCGTCGGCCTCGGTAGACTTGCGAATTCTGATCATGGTTTGACGTGTTGTGGTTCGGAGATCGGCGGGTAGCCGACACCGTCATGGCCCTGATCGGGCTGCCCGCACCGGACGCGGGAAAGACGGCGGAAATTCAAGTAGCGATTGGACGCTGCGCGTCGCCAAGGGCTGCGGCCCGTTCGATCGCCCGTCGCGCGACGTCGCGCACACCCGCACTCATCGGCAAGTCGTTGCGATCAAGTTCGTCGACGCCGAACCAGCGCGCATCGAGCGCGTCATCGCCGGCGGCAGGCGTACCGTGCAACCATCGGCACAGCACCGCGACCATGATGAAATGCTGACGTACGTCGCCGTCAGCATCGTAATCGAACGCATCGAGCGCCGTAAAGGCGTCCAGCGCTTCGACGTCGACGGTCGTCTCTTCGGCGATCTCGCGAACGACCGCGTCCGCGATCGGCTCGCCCGGTTCGATCTTGCCGCCGGGGAACCCCCAGCAGCCCGCATCGGGCGGATTCGCGCGGCGCACGAGCAGCACGTCGCGTTCGCGCAGCACGATGCCGATCACGGCGGGAACGGGGCGTACGGACGTGGTAGCGCCGATCGCGGAGCGTGACGATCCGGACATGGCTGCGCCTATGCGCCGGTGCGCGAGAACGCGTGTGCGTGTGCGTGCGGGTGACTCATCGTGCGTCTCCGGTGCGCTGCTCGATCGCGTGGATCACCGCGACCATGTCAGACGATCCGTATCCGGCCTGTTCGGTTTCGCCGTAAAGCGCATGGCAGATGTCGAGCAGCGGCGACGCGATGCCGGCGCTGCGCGCGGATTCGGCGACGAGGCGCGCATTCTTCAGCACGTCGGTGATCGCGGCCTGCACCGCGAAATCCGCCGCGACGAGCTTGCCGAGTTTCACGCGCGACACGTCGCTCGCCATCGGGCCGGCGTTCAGCACGTCGGCGAAGCGCGCGAGATCGATGCCTTGGCGCTGCGCGAAATGCGTGGCCTCGGTCAGGCCGGTGACCATCGTGATCAGGAACAGGTTGACGGCGAGCTTCATCGTCAGCGCCGACGGGACATCGCCGCACACGAAGCTGTCGCGGCATAGCGGCTTCACGAGCGCGCGGACGGTATCGACGTCGTCCGGCGCGCCGGCGAGCATCACGACGAGTTGACCGGTTTCGGCCGGCTTGCGCGACCCCGACACGGGCGCTTCGACGTAACGGCCCGACGCGGCAGCGATTTCATCGGCCAGTACACGCGAATACTCGGGTGCGTTCGTGCCCATGTTCACGATGGTGTGCCCGCCGACACGGGCGGCGAAGCCGGGCGTGCCGCGTGCGAGGACGGCGTCGATCGCCGCGTCGTTCGCGAGCATCAGGATCACGGTGCGGCAGGAAGCGAACACGTCGTCGACGTGTTCGGCGACGCGCGCGCCGGCGTCGCGCAGCGCATCGTCATTGCCGTTCGACCGGCTCCACACGACGAGCGGCGTGCCGGCCCGCGCGAGGTTGAGTGCCATCGGCGTGCCCATCACGCCGAGGCCGATGAATCCGACTGCCGTTTGCATGTCCTTGCTCCTGTGGAAGGGGAAGTGCAGCGTGCGGTCGTCAGTATCGCAGCGTTTTCGGGCGCATGCCGGCGGCGCGCATCGAGGCACGCTGTGCCCGATGCAACGGCGGCCGCCGATGGTCAGCCTGCGAGATCGCCGGATGTGCGCATGCAATGCGCCGCGATGTTTGCATCCGTCTCGCGCTTGCCGAGTTCCACCAGATACGGCCACGGGTAGATGCCGCGCGCATGACCGTCGCCGAACAGCAGGCGGATGCCGTAACCGGCCGGCTCCACGCCATCCAGTGTGAGGTTCGGCATCGCGTCGACAACGTTCCCGTCGAGCCGGATCTTTCGACATGCGGCACATGGGCAGTCACTGCGCAATTGTGCGTAACCGATGCGATGCATGACGCCGCCCGGCCAGCGCAATGTCAACGCATGGGCCGTATGATCGAGCGCGATTTCGATCGGCGGCGTCATTGCCTCTCCCCGAATTGCTCGATCTGTCCGATCGCGATCCGCACCGCCTTGCGCACCTCGGGGTCGCGATCCTCCAGTGCGTCGTGCAGCGCCGGCAGCGTCGCGCGGTCGCGCAATTCGCCGAGTGCAAGCGCGGCTTCCTTGCGCAGATTGCTGATCGCATGCGAGAGCAGCGCGACAACGGCCGGCGCCGCGGCAGCATCGCATAGCTGCCCGAGCGCGCGCGTGGCACGCAGGCGCACTTGCCAGTAGTCGTCGTCGAGCGCGGCAACGAGCGGTTCGCGCGCGGCCGCGACGCGCAGCTTGCCGAGCGTCGCGGCCGCTTCCTCGCGGACCTGCCATGCAGTGTCGCGCAGTGCCGCGCGCAATGCGGTGACGACGGCCGTGTCGCCGGGTGCCGCGAACCCGATAGCGCCGACCGCAACGCGCCGCACGTCCGCATCGACGTCGGCCGTCGCGATGCGTGCGAGCGGTGGCAGGGCGCGCACGTCCTTGAGCCAGCCGAGCAGGGCGACCGCCTCGGCGCGCACGGCCGCTGTGTCGGCGTCGAGTGCGCGCAGCGCGGGCGCGAATGCGTCGGGGTCGCGCAACTCGCGCAGCCCGCGCAGCGCGGCGCTGCGCACGAATGGCTCGGGCCGGTCGGCCCAGCCGCACAGCACGGCGGCCGATGCCGCGTCCTTCAGTTCGGACAGGCTCTGCGCGGCGGTCGCGCGCACGCCATCGTCCGGATCGAGCAAGGCGCGGCACAGCGCGTCGACGACGTCGGGCTGCTCCCATGCGCCGAGCACGCGCGCAGCCTCGCTGCGTACGTCGGCCGACGGGTCGTCGCGTAGCGCCGCAACGAATGACGGCACCAGATCGGATTCATCGAGATCGGCAAGCTCGAGCAGCGCGATGCGACGCACGGATGCATCGGGCGCCGCGAGACGGGCGACGAGCGCGGCAAGATCCGGATCGTGCGTGCCGGGCAGCGAGGAGGTTGAAGAGAAAGCGGTCATGGGCAAAAGGTCGGTTCGATGAAAGGGCGGCTGCTCACGGAACGCGGTGCATGGGCGGCGCGGTATGGCGACGCGAACCTGGCGAACGCCGGCCCGGCCGCCACGTCGTCGATGCACGGCCCGCGCGGGCGGCACGACGACGATCGGCCGCGCGCCCGGTCAGCGCAGCAGGTAAGGGATCTCGACCTTGACCGCACCGGTCGGGCAGTCGCGCTCGCACGGCATGCAGTACCAGCATTCGTCGAACTGCATGGTGGCCTTGCCCTTGGTCACGTCGATCGCGAGCAGGTCGAGCGGGCACACGTCGACGCAGACGGTGCAGCCCTTGTCGGCGATGCATAGGGCCTCGTCGATCGTGACGGGTGCGCTGCTGCGCTGGAAGATGTCGTGCGGGGTATGGGGCATGGCAGGTTCCTCAAAGGGCGGCCGCGAGCGCGGCAGGTTCGCGGATACGCAGATTCGCGTAGGCGCCGCGTTCGTCGTCGGCAAGCGGCACGATGTACGGTTCGACGGGCCGCTTCTCGCTGCGCATCGCGCCGTCTGTATCCTTGCGCAGCCACGTGTGGCAAAACCATTCGGCGTCGTTGCGGTGCGGAAAGTCGACACGATGGTGGTACAGTCCCCAGCGGCTCTCGGTGCGGAACAGCGACGCGCGCGCGGCCATTTCCGCGCAGTCGCGGATCGCCCGCACTTCGGCCGCGCGCATCAGTTCATGAGGATGAGTCGCCTTTATATATTCGATATCCTCAGTAATTTCGTCAAAGCGTTGCAGCCCGATTTCCATCTTGCGCGTCACCTTCGGCGGTTGCAGATAGTCGTTCACCATGCGGCGCAGCTTGTATTCGACCTGCGCGGGCGCCAGGCCGCGCTCGCGCAACAGCGGGGCGAGCACGCGGGCGCGCTCGGCGTCGACCTGTTCGTCATCCACCGGTGCATGATCGCGGCCGGCCACGTAGTCGGCCGCGTTCTGCCCGGCGAACCAGCCGTACGTGAAAGCGCCGAGCATGTAGTTGTGCGGGACGGCGGCCATGTCGCCGGCCGCGTAGAGCCCCGGTACGGTCGTTTCCGCGCGTGCGTTCACGTACACGCCCGATGCGCTGTGCCCGCTGCAGAAGCCGATCTCCGAGATGTGCATCTCGACCATCTGGTGTCGGTAGTCGGTCCCGCGCCCTGCATGGAAGCGGCCGCGGCTCGGCCGTTCGTTCGTATGCAGGATCTGCTCGATGGTCCGGATCGTTTCTTCCGCGAGATGGTCGAGCTTCAGGAACACGGGACCGTTGCCGCTTTGCAGTTCCTGGTAGAACTCCCACATCATCTGGCCGCTCCAGTAGTCGCATTCGATGAAGCGTTCGCCCCGGCCGTTCGCGGTGAAACCGCCGAGCGGCCCCGTCACGTATGCGCACGCGGGGCCGTTGTAGTCCTTGATCAGCGGATTGATCTGGAAGCATTCGAGATTCGCGAGCGCGGCGCCGGCGTGATAGGCCATCGCGTAGCCGTCGCCCGCGTTGGTCGGGTTCTCGTACGTGCCCATCAGGTAGCCCGACGCCGGCAGCCCGAGGCGGCCGGCTGCGCCGCAGCAGAGAATCACGGCCTTCGCGCGGATCACGTGGAACTCGGCAGTGCGGCAGTCGAAGCCGAGCACGCCGCTCGCGCGGCCCTGTGCGTCGGTCAGCACGCGCGTCGCGACGATCCGGTTCGTGATCGCGATGCGTGCGCGCTTCAGTTGCCGGTACAGCACCTTCTTGATGTCGTGTCCTTCCGGCATCGGCAGCACATACGAGCCCATGTGATGCACCTTCTTCACCGCATAGTCGCCGGTGCCGTCCTTCTCGAACTTCACGCCCCAGCGGTCGAGCTGTTCGATCGTCGCGAAGCTGTGCGTCGCGTACGCATGCACGGCTTCCTGGTCGACGATGCCGTCGTTGGCGATCGTGATCTCTCGCGTGTACTGCTCGGGCGTCGCATGCCCGGGGATCACCGCGTTGTTCAGGCCGTCCATCCCCATCGAGATCGCGCCGCTGCGCTTCACGTTGGCTTTTTCGAGCAGCAGCACGCGCAGGGACGGGTCGCGCTCCTTCGCCTTGATCGCCGCCATCGGGCCGGCCGTGCCGCCGCCGACCACGACGACGTCGTATTCGTGCTCGTGCACCTGGGTATTCATCGCGGGTTCCTTGCAGGTTTGCGCGCCTTCTGCCGGTCGATGCGCAACCGGTACTGGAAGGCGTCGCCGCGGAAGTAGAGGTATTCGTAGTCGATCGGCGCGCCCGACGCGTCGTGCGTGAGGCGCTCGATGCGCAGCACGGGGCTGCTTTCCTCGACGTGCAGCGCGTCGACGATCTCGTCGTCGGCGAGGATCGCGTCGATCGACACGTCGGCATGACCGAGCGGGATGCCGCAGTCGTTTTCCAGGATCAGGAAGATGTCGCGGGCCGCGAGATCGGCGCCCGCGAGGCGCTTGCCGAGCGCTTCGGGCACCCAGGTCTGTTCGAGCGACACGGGCTCGCGGTTCAGCAGCCGCACGCGATGGATCTCGACGAGCGGCGTGCCTTCCGGTACGTTCAGCTTCGTCGCGAGATGGCAGTCGGCCTTCGCGGTGCGCAAGCTGCGCAACTGGTTGACGATCTCGTAGCCCATCGACGACATCGCCTCGGCGAAGCCCTGCAGCGACGTCACGTTCTGGAACGCCTTCGGCTTCGACACGAACGTGCCCTTGCCGTGCAGCTTGAACAGCAGGCCTTCCTTCTGCAGGTCGCCGAGCGCCTGGCGCACCGTGATGCGGCTGACGTCGAACGTCGCGCAGAGTTCGTGTTCGGAAGGCATCCGGCTGTGCGGCGCATAGGTGCCGTCGAGAATGCGCGCGCGCAGCGTGTCCTTGATCTGCACGTAAAGCGGGGCCGCCGACAGCGGCACGACGTTGGGTGGGGTCATCGGTCAACTTGTTATGACAAGACGGACCGAGTGTAGTCAGCGCGATCGCACGTCCCAACCAACCATTTCTGATTTCGACTTTCCGAATCCGGAAAAGCGGGGCAGCGGGCAGAACGGGCGATCCGGCGTCCGGTGTCTGTCCGATCCGCCCCTTGCCGGTCGGGCAGATTGGACGACAATAAAAAATTCGCCGGCGCGTGCGCCGTGCATGTCGATTTCCCGATGCATCGCCCGTCGTACCCATGTCGACCGGGCTTTTTGCCACGCCGCGCAGCCGGCACCCGGTTTCCGCAGATTGCGATACGAACCAGGAGACGCCAAATGCCGGATTCCCGATATCGCTGGGTGATCGTCGCCGCAGGTGGCCTGATGGGCTGCATTGCGATCGGCGCGATGTTTTCGCTACCGGTGTTCCTGCGCGCGATCGCGCGCGACACCGGCTGGTCGATGACCGGCATTTCCGGTGCGATGACGATCGGCTTCATCGCGATGGCCTTCGCGAGCATGGGGTGGGGCAGCCTGTCGGACCGCATCGGTACGCGCGCGGTCGTCATGACGGGCGCCGTGCTGCTGTCGGCGAGCCTCGCACTGGCGAGCCGCGCGCCGTCGCTGCTCGCGTTCCAGTTGACCTTCGGCCTTGCCGTCGGCAGCGCGACGGCCGCGGTGTTCGCGCCGATGATGGCATGCGTGACGGGCTGGTTCGATACGCACCGCAGCCTGGCGGTGTCGCTCGTGTCGGCCGGGATGGGAATGGCGCCGATGACGATGTCGCCACTGGCCGCATGGCTCGTATCGACGCACGACTGGCGCACGTCGATGCTGCTCGTCGCCGCGCTGGCGGCCGTCGTGATGATTCCGGTGTCGCTGCTGGTGCGCCGGGCGCCCGCGCTCGACCGCGCACACGCGGCGCCTGCGCCTGCCGGCGCGCCCGCGGCGATGTCGGTCGCGGACGCGCTGCGCTCGCCGCAGTTCATGGTGCTGGTGCTGACCAACTTCTTCTGTTGTGCGACGCACTCGGGCCCGATATTCCATACGGTCAGCTACGCGGTGACGTGCGGGATCCCGCTGATCGTCGCGGTATCGATCTACAGCGTCGAAGGGCTCGCGGGCATGGGCGGCCGGATCGTATTCGGGCTCCTCGGCGACCGCGTCGGTGTGAAGCGCATGCTGGTGGCCGGGCTGCTTGCGCAGGCGCTGGGCGCGCTCGGCTACTACTTCGTGCGCACGCTCGACGGGTTCTACGCGGTCGCGACGCTGTTCGGCTTCATCTATGCGGGCGTGATGCCGCTGTATTCGGTGCTCGCGCGCGAGAACTTCCCGCTGCGGATGATGGGTACCGTGATCGGCGGCTGCGCGATGGCCGGCAGCCTCGGCATGGCCGCGGGCCCGGTCGCCGGCGGCCTGATCGTCGATACGTTCGGCAGCTACGGCTGGCTGTACATCGGTTCGTTCGCGATCGGTCTCGGCGCGTTCCTGATCGCGATGATGTTCCGCCCGTTTGCGAAAGCGCGGCCGGAAACCGCGTCCGCGTGACCCGGTAACGGAGCACGGGCGCCTGCCGTTTCGCCGGATTGGCGACGCCCGGCCGGCGTCGTCACGGATAAAAAAGAGGGCCCGACACCGCGCGTATTTGCCGGTGTCCGGATGGTGCTCCGCCTGCTGCGGCGCAGCAGAGCGGCAAGTGGCGCCGATCGGCACGCATGCATCGCGATTCGGCCCCTAAAAACACAATATCGAGCATATATTCGAAGGGCCTGTCATACCCGCGTCACCCTGCTAGAATTCGGCCTGCCGCATTGTTCCGATTGACTGATGAGACTGCTTGACGCCCTGGTCGAACAACGTATTGCCGCTGCCGCCGCGCGGGGTGAGTTCGACGATTTGCCGGGTACCGGCGCGCCGCAGGCGCTGGATGACGACCTGCTCGTGCCCGAGGAGGTGCGGGTGGCCAACCGTATCCTGAAGAACGCGGGCTTCGTGCCGCCGGCCGTCGAGCAATTGCGCGCGCTGCGCAACCTGCACGACGAAGTGCAGGCGGTCAGCGACCGTGCTGCGCGCTGTCGGCTGCAGGCGAAGATCCTGGCGCTCGACATGGCGCTCGAATCGCTGCGCGGCGGCCCGCTGGTGATGCCGCGCGACTACTGTCGTCGCATCGCGGTACGCCTGTGCGAGCGCGGGCTCGACGAGACGCCCGCCGAAGCGGGGCCGATGTGACGTCCGACGCGCTGCATGACGCAGCCCGATCGGCGGCCGACGCGGCCGCTGAACCCGCCGCCCGATCTCCTGCACCCGAAGCCGCGCCCGTATCGGCGCGCGACCTGCGTTTCATGCGGCTCGCGCAGGCCGCCGCGGAAGAGGCGCGCGCGGCCGGCGAAGTGCCGGTCGGCGCGGTGCTCGTGTGCGGCGACGAAGTGATTGCACGCGGCTTCAACCATCCGATCGGCGGGCACGACCCGTCGGCCCATGCGGAGATGGCCGCGCTGCGCATGGCCGCGCAAAATCTGCAGAATTACCGGATGCCCGGCTGCGAGCTGTACGTGACGCTCGAGCCGTGCCTGATGTGCGCGGGCGCGATCATGCATGCGCGCATCGCGCGGGTCGTCTACGGCGCCGCGGATCCGAAGACGGGTGCATGCGGCAGCGTGATCGACGCGTTCGCGAATCCGCAACTCAACCACCATACCGAAGTGACCGGTGGCGTGCTCGCCGACGAGTGCGGCGCCGCGCTGAAGTCGTTCTTCGCCGAGCGCCGTCGCGCGCTGCGCGAAGCACGGCTGGCCCGCGACGCCGAATCCGGCGCGTCATAGCCGCACCCGCGCCCGTCGCCCGAGTGGGCCGGACGCGCACGGTTCCGTGAACCGGAGACGGTTCAGACCCTCTAAGCAGGTTTGACGACCCGACACCTTTCGCCATGTCCTTCCAGCCCGCCGCGTCCTACACCATTCGCCTGCTGGCGCCGTCCGGTTATCCGCACGACCCCGACGCGATCAATCGCGCGCTCGAACGCCTCAGCACCGCGCAGCATCGCATCGAGAACATCGAAGCGACGCAGCGGCGTTTCCAGCGTTTCGGCGGCACCGACGGCGAGCGGGCAGGCGACCTGAACCGTCTCGCCGATCCCGAGCGGCCGCTGCCGGAAATCGCACTCGCGGTGCGTGGCGGCTACGGTGCCGCGCGAATCCTGCACGGGCTCGACTATCGCGGGCTCGAGCGCAGGCTGCGCGACCAGCCGGTCGCGCTCGTCGGCCACAGCGACTTTACGGCGATCCAGCTCGCGCTGTACGCGAAGGCGCGCATCAAGACGTTCGGCGGCCCGATGCTGTCCGCCGATTTCGGCGCGCAAACGCCGAGCGACTTCACGATGCAGCACTTCTGGCAGACGCTGACGCAGCCGAGCACGACGATCATCGCCGAGGCACCGCAGGTGCAGACCGTGAACGTGACGGGCACGCTGTGGGGCGGCAACCTCGCGATCCTCACGTCGCTCATCGGCACGCCTTACATGCCGGACATCGAAGGCGGCATCCTGTTCATCGAGGACGTCAACGAACAGCCGTTCCGGATCGAGCGGATGATCTATCAACTGCACCTGTCGGGGCTGCTCGCGCGCCAGCAGGCGCTCGTGCTCGGCCAGTTCACCGGCGCGCGGCCGTTCGAATACGACAACGGCTACGACATGCAGGCGATGATCGACCAGGTGCGCGAAGTGGTCGGCATTCCGGTTGTCACGGGGCTGCAGTTCGGCCACGTGCCCGACCTGCTGACGCTGCCGTTCGGTGCGCAGGCGCAACTGGTCGCGAATGCGCACGGTTTCCGGCTGACGCTGTCGGACTATCCGCATCTCGGCTGATGCGGGCGCGATCGATCGAAAGGCGGGTTTCCCGCCTTTTTCTTTATGTAAGTGTGCAACTAACGGTCAAAAATTTCGGCTGACACCGACAGAATCGTCATCGGGTTTTGCACCAGTTTTGTCAACAAAATAGCCCGGAGGGTATACGACGAGAACGGCCTCTGACAGGGCGTTCAGGCTTGGCGTGCATGGATTTCGCGCATCCTGCACCGATTGGAGTCGCGCCCGTGCACGCCGATTGTGCGAAATCCGGGAAAAGAATTGTTGACAATCTTTATGTCCGTTCTAGGATGAGGACCATCACACGATGCAGATCATGAACGAGCCCGATTCCCACCCGTCCGGCGCAGCCGGTCCCGAAGCGATCGCCGAGCGGATCCGCACGGCGATCCTCGAGCATCGGCTCGCGCCCGGCGCGAAGCTGACGGAGGCGCAGCTCTGCGACGTGTTCGGCGTGAAGCGCGGGACGATCCGCCAGGCGCTCGCGCAGCTCGCGACCGACAAGCTGGTCGAACTCGAGCCGAACCGCGGCGCGTTCGTCGCGAGCCCGACGCTGCAGGACGTGCACGAGGTGTTCGAGATGCGCCGGATCATCGAGCTCGCCGTGGTCGAACGGCTCGCGACCGGGCCCGGCGCGAAGCGGCTGAAGGGCGTCGCCGCGCTGATCGACAAGGAACGCAAGGCGTTCGAGCGGCACGACTTCGCGGCATGGATCCGCCTGTCGGGCGAATTCCATACGGCGCTCGCCACGCTGATGGGCAATGCGACGCTCAGCGAGTGCCTCGAAGGGCTCGTCGCACGCTCGACGCTGATGTCGGCGCTGTACGAATCGCACGGGCGCAGCCCGTGTTCGTGCGACGACCACGACGAGATTCTCGCCGCGCTGGAGGCGGGCGATCCGAAGCGGGCGGTGACGCTGATGGCGCACCACCTGCAGCATGTCGAACTGAAGATGCTGGACCGGCCCGCGCAAGGGCAGGTCGATTTGCGCGAAGTGTTCGGCGGCGCCTGAGCGGCGACGCGAACCCGGCCGCGCGCCACAGAACGAGAGCAATGCAGGCCTGCGGTGTTCGCCGCGGGCCGCTGGTCCGACTCCGGGCGATGATCCGGAGCGATATCGATGACGGTGGAGCGGCCACCCGGCCGCGTCAAGGAGAAGTCATGGCTCAGTTCAGTGTGGCGCACGACAGCGCCTATCCGGCGGAAGAAGGCGGCGAGGGCGGCGACCCGACGCTGCCGGGCGGTTACAGCGAACGTCTGTACAACGAAGATTTGGCACCCCTGAAGAATCAGACGTGGGGCTCGTACAACATCTTCGCATTCTGGATGTCGGACGTGCACAGCGTCGGCGGCTACGTGTTCGCGGGCAGCCTGTTCGCGCTCGGGCTCACGAGCTGGCAGGTGCTGATCGCGCTGATCGTCGGGATCGGCATCGTAAACCTGCTGTGCAACCTGATCGCGCGGCCGAGCCAGCAGATCGGCGTGCCGTATCCGGTCGCGTGCCGCGCGACGTTCGGCGTGCTCGGCGCGAACGTGCCGGCCGTGATCCGCGGGCTGATCGCGATCGCGTGGTACGGCATCCAGACCTATCTCGCGTCGAGCGCGCTCGTGATCGTCGTGCTGAAGTTCTTCCCGCAATGGCTGCCGTACGCGGACGTGCATCGCTACGGCTTCCTCGGGCTGTCCGCGGTCGGCTGGGCCGGCTTCATGCTGCTGTGGGTGCTGCAGGCGTTCGTGTTCTGGCACGGGATGGAGACGATCAAGAAGTTCATCGACTTCGCGGGCCCGGCCGTTTATGTCGTGATGTTCATCCTCGCCGGCTACATGGTGTGGCGCGCGGGCTGGCGCAATATCGGCATCAACCTCGGCGGCGTCAAGTACCACGGTGCGCAAGTGATCCCGGTGATGATCACGGCCGTGTCGCTGGTCGTGTCGTACTTCTCCGGGCCGATGCTGAACTTCGGCGATTTTTCGCGCTACTGCCGCTCGTTCGGCGAAGTGAAGCGCGGCAATTTCTGGGGGCTGCCCGTCAACTTCCTCGCGTTCTCGCTGGTCACGGTGATCACGACGGCAGCGACGCTGCCCGTGTTCGGCGAACTCATCACCGATCCCGTCGAGACGGTCGGCCGCATCGACCATCCGACCGCGGTGATCCTCGGCGCGCTGACGTTCACGATCGCGACGATCGGCATCAACATCGTCGCGAACTTCGTGTCGCCCGCGTTCGACTTCTCGAATGTTGCGCCGCGGCTGATCAGCTGGCGCGCGGGCGGGATGCTCGCGGCCGTCGCGTCGATCTTCATCACGCCGTGGAACCTGTTCAACAACCCGGCCGTGATCCACTACACGCTCGACGTGCTCGGCGCGTTCATCGGCCCGCTGTACGGCGTGCTGATCGCCGACTTCTATCTCGTCAAGCGCGGCCGGCTCGTGCGCGACGACCTGTACACGATGTCGGAAAGCGGCACCTACTGGTATACGGGCGGCGTGAACCGCCGCGCGCTCGCCGCGCTGCTGCCGGCCGCGGTGATCGCGGTCGTTTGCGTGATGGTGCCGGGCTGGCAGGGCGTCGCGAACTTCTCGTGGTTCATCGGCGCGGGGCTCGGCTTCGTGTTCTACCGGCTGCTTGTGAGCACGAAGGCCTGAGGAGCATGCGATGAAGATCCGACTGATCAATCCGAATACGACGCAGCGGATGACCGAAACGATGGGCCGCTGCGTACGCGACGTCGCGGCCGCCGGCACGGAGATCGTCGCGGTGAGCCCGCCGATGGGGCCGCCGTCGATCGAAGGGTATTACGACGAGGCGCTCGCGACGCCCGGGCTGCTCGCCGAGATCGTGCAGGGCGAGCGTGACGGCTTCGACGCGTACGTGATCGCGTGCTTCGGCGATCCGGGCCTCTACGCGGCGCGCGAGCTCGCGCACGGGCCGGTGATCGGGATCGCCGAGGCCGCGATGCATGCGGCGAGCGTGCTCGCGCCGGGCTTTTCGGTCGTCACGACGCTCGCGCGCACCTGCGGGATGGCATGGCACCTGGCTGAACGCTACGGGATGAAGCGGTTCTGCCGCAACGTGCGCGCGACCGACGTCGCGGTGCTCGAACTCGACCGGCCGGGCTCGGCCGCGCGCCGGATCATCGTCGACGAATGCCGGCGCGCGCTCGACGAGGACGGCGCCGACGCGATCGTGCTCGGCTGCGCGGGAATGGCCGAGTTCGCGCACGAGATCGAGCAGCAGATCGGCGCGCCGGTGGTCGAGGGCGTCACGGCGGCCGTCAAGTGGGCCGAGGCGCTCGTTTCGTTGCGCCTCGCGACCGCGAAGCGCGGCGATTACGCGCGGCCGCTGGCGAAGCGCTACGACGGCGCATTCGCCCGCTTCAGCCCGCCGGACGGGGATGCGGCGGAAGCGGCCCCGAATTTGCCGCAACCGCACATACACACCGTCTGACACGCACTATCTGCGTCGCTGTATGGGCGCGTATGGACGTTTTCGCTACACTGGGCCGTCATCGCATCGGCTCGCGCGGCCGCCCTGCGGCACCCGCGCGGTCGATGCGAACCCATTATTTCAGCGAACTTTCGCCGCACTTCGAACCATGTCACTCGATCCCAACTATCCTCGCGACCTGATCGGCTACGGCCGCCATCCCGTTCAGGCGAACTGGCCGGGGCGCGCCCGCGTCGCCGTGCAATTCGTGCTGAACTACGAGGAGGGCGGCGAGAACTGCGTGCTGCACGGCGATCCGGGCTCCGAGCAGTTCCTGTCCGAAATCGTCGGCGCGGCCGCGTATCCGGACCGCCACATGAGCATGGAGTCGATCTACGAATACGGGTCGCGGGCCGGCGTGTGGCGCATCCTGCGCGAATTCGAGAAGCGCGGGTTGCCGCTGACGGTGTTCGGCGTCGGCATGGCGATCGAGCGTCATCCGGAGCTCGCGCGCGCGTTCGTCGAGCTCGGCCATGAGATCGCGTGCCACGGCTGGCGCTGGATCCACTACCAGAGCATGACGCCGGAACTCGAGGCCGAGCACATGCGCCTCGGGATGGAAGCGATCGAGCGCGTGACCGGCGAGCGCCCGCTCGGCTGGTATACCGGCCGCGACAGCCCCAATACGCACCGCCTGGTCGCGGAATACGGCGGCTTCCTGTACGACTCGGACAACTACGGCGACGACCTGCCGTTCTGGATGGACGTCGGCGTGTCGGGCGGCGGCACGTCGCCGCAACTGATCGTGCCGTACACGCTCGACACGAACGACATGCGTTTCGCGACGCCGCAGGGCTTCAACACCGGCGATCACTTCTTCGACTACCTGCGCGACGCGTTCGACGTGTTGTACGCGGAGGGCGACGAGGCGCCGAAGATGCTGTCGATCGGCATGCACTGCCGACTGCTCGGCCGGCCGGGCCGGTTCCGCGGGCTGCAGCGTTTCCTCGATCACATCGAGAAGCACGATCGCGTATGGGTGACGCGCCGTGTCGATATCGCGCGTCACTGGCGTGAACATCATCCGTATCAGCCCAATCATCGAAACGAAGGGAAAGCATGAAGGCGATGCGCTACACGTTGGATCAACTGAACACGATGGCGCCGAGCGCATTTGTCGCGGCGCTGTCGGGGATCTTCGAACATTCGCCGTGGGTGGCCGAGGTCGCCGCGGGCGAGCGGCCGTTCGCGAGCATCGATGCGCTGCACGAGACGATGTCGGGTGCGGTGGAAACGGGCGGCGAAGCGCGCCAGCTCGCACTGATCAACGCTCACCCGGAGCTGGCCGGCAAGGCCGCCGTGCGCGGCGAGCTGACGGCCGAGTCGACGCGCGAGCAGAGCGGCGCGGGCCTCGGCGAGTGCACGCAGGAAGAGTTCGACAAGCTGCTGACGCTGAACCGCACGTATCGCGAGAAGTTCGGCTTCCCGTTCATCCTCGCCGTGCGCGGCTATGACCGGCACGGCATCATCGCGAACTTCGAGTCGCGCGTGAATCATTCGCGTACCGAGGAACTGCGCACGAGCCTCGACCAGATCTACCGGATCGCGCGCTTTCGCCTCGACGACCTGATCGACGCCTGACATCGCAATACGGCCTGCTGCGTCGCAGCGGCCGGATCGCATCACTGAAACAAGGAAACATCATGGCTGTTCCGCTTCTCGATCCCAACGCCCCCGATTTCACGCGGCGCTACGTGAATCTCGCCGACCCGCGTCTCGGTGCGCAGGCGCTCGAAGCCAGCGACGATTTCTTCGCGCCGAAGGACCGGATGCTGAACCCCGAGCCGGCCGTTTTCATTCCCGGCAAATACGACGACCACGGCAAGTGGATGGACGGCTGGGAGACGCGCCGCAAGCGCACGACGGGCTATGACTGGTGCATCGTCAAGCTCGCGCGCCCGGGCGTGATCAAGGGCTTCGACATCGACACGAGCCACTTCACCGGCAACTTCCCGCCGGCCGCGTCGGTCGAGGCCGCCTTCGTGGCCGACGGCGCGCCGACGCATGCGGCCGAGTGGGTCGAGATCGTGCCGTCGACGACGCTGCAGGGCAACAGCCATCACTACGTCGAAGCGAGCGACGCACGCGCATTCACGCACCTGCGCGTGAACATCTACCCGGATGGCGGCATTGCACGCCTGCGCGTGTACGGCCAGCCGCAACTCGACTGGGCCGGCGCGAGCGCGACCGAGCAGTTCGATCTCGCGGCGATGGAAAACGGCGGTTATGTCGTGGCCGCGAACAACCAGCACTTCGGCGTCGCGTCGAACCTGCTGCTGCCGGGCCGCGGCGTGAACATGGGCGACGGCTGGGAAACCCGTCGCCGCCGCGAACCGGGCAACGACTGGGCGATCGTCGCGCTCGCGCAGCCGGGCGTGATCCGCAAGATCGAAGTCGATACCGCGTTCTTCAAGGGCAACTACCCGGACCGCTGCTCGATCCAGGCCGCCTACGTGTCGGGCGGCACCGACAGCTCGCTGATCACGCAGTCGATGTTCTGGCCGGTGCTGCTCGGCGAACAGAAGCTGCAGATGGACAAGCAGCATTACTTCGAACACGACATCGCGTCGCTCGGCCCCGTCACGCACGTGCGACTGAACATCATCCCGGACGGCGGCGTGTCGCGCCTGCGTCTGTGGGGGACGCTCGACAAATGAAGACGCTTGTTATCGAACCGCTGACCAAGGAAGCGTTCGCGCCGTTCGGCGACGTGATCGAAACGGAAGGGGCGAAGCAGATTCCGATCAACCTCGGCACGACGATCCGCTTTCATGATCTCGCGAAAGTCGACGTGACCGATGAAGACGGCCGCACGCTCGTCAACCTGTTCCGCGGCCAGCCGCGCACGCTGCCGTTCGAAGTGAAGATGCTCGAGCGGCACCCGCTCGGCAGCCAGGCATTCGTGCCGCTGAACGACCAGCCGTATCTCGTCGTCGTGGCGCCTGCCGGCGATCTCGACCCGGCGCAGATCCGCGCATTCGTGACGAGCGGCTGGCAGGGCGTCAACTATGCGAAGGGCGTGTGGCATCACCCGCTGATCGCGCTCGGCGGCGTCAGCGACTTCGTCGTCGTCGATCGCGGCGGTGACGGCCTGAACCTCAACGAGCAGGATCTGCAGGAATCGCTGTGGCTCACCGACGAGGCGCTGCACGCGCTGACGGCCTGAGTCGTCGCCGGCGTTTCTGCCGTCGCTTGTCGAAACCCGCGCAACTTGCGCGGGTTTTTTTATGTGTCGCGCGTTTTCGCGCGATTCAGGTCGCCACGGCCTTGCGCGTGTCGCGCGAACCGTTGCCGCCGCGCCTCCGGTTCGCGACCGGCGCATGCTGCGCCATCAGGTCGGCGATCCAGTCGACGAAGACGCGCACCTTCGCGCTGACGTGCCGGTTCGGCGGGAACGCGACGTACATCGGCATCGGTTCGAGCTGCCACGCCTCGAACAGCGGCATCAGTTCGCCGCGCGCACGATACGCGGCAGCCATGTAGTCGGGCAGCCACAGAATGCCCAGCCCGGCGAGGCCGGCCTCGAGGTACGCATTGCCGTCGTCGACCGCGAGCACGTAGCGCCCGCGCACGTCGACGCGCTCGCCGTCGCATTCCATCGCAAACGGCAACGCCTTGCCGGTACGCGCCCACAGGAAACCGACGGTCCGGTGATGCGTGTCTTCCAGTTCGTCCGGATGCGACGGCGTGCCGGCGCGCGCGAGATAGGCCGGTGACGCGTACACGCCGAGCCGCAGGTCGCCGACGCGGCGAGCGGCCAGCGAGCGGTCGGCCGGTTCGCCGCCGCGCACCACGCAGTCGACGTTCTCGCCGATCACGTCCACCACGCGGTCGCTGACGCCCATGTCGAGCTGGAGGTCCGGATAGCGTGCGTGAAACGCCGGCAGCGCGGGGATCAGGATCAGGCGCGCGAACGGGCTCGGCACGTCCACGCGCAGTCGCCCCCTCGGCGACGCGGACGCCGCGGACAGGCTCGTTTCGGCATCGTCCATGTCGGCCAGCAGCCGCACCACGCGCTCGTAGTACGCGGCGCCGTCGGCCGTGACGACGACCTTGCGTGTCGTGCGGTTGAACAGCTTCACGCGCAGCCGCGCTTCGAGCTGCTGCACCAGTTGCGTGACGGTGGTGCGGCTCATGTGCAGCGTTTCGGCTGCCTTCGTGAAGCTGCCGGCTTCCACTACGCGGGCGAACGCCTGCATTGCGTCGAATCGATCCATCGGGTCAGGGCTCCGCGTCGGTCGGACATTGTTTGTTTGGGGCGCGCAAACAGTGTTGGACAGGGTTGCCGGTTTATCCGCCGGGCATCGGTCCTTAAAGTGCCTTCATCGTTGATGCAGGGGCGGCTTCGCCCCACTGACTGATGGAGGTGTTGGATGGCAAAGCGTAACGTAGTTTTCCCGCCCGGTCGCCAGGCGCTGTATGAGCGCAACCGCTATTCGCCGGCGTTGCGCTCGAACGGTTTCCTGTTCGTATCCGGGCAGGTCGGCAGCCGCGACGACGGTTCGCCCGAGCCGGAGCTGGGCGCGCAGGTCCGCCGCGCGTTCGACAACCTGAACGCGGTGCTGCGCGCGGCCGGCTGCACATTCGACGACGTCGTCGACGTGACGGTGTTCCTCGTCGACCCCGAAGCGACGTTCGAGCGGATCTGGGAGATCGTCCCCGAGTATTGGGGCGATGCGCCGCACCCGACGCTGACCGCCGTCGGCGTGACCTGGCTGTACGGCTTCCGGTTCGAGATCAAGGCGATCGCGCGGCTGCCGGAGCCCGTCGACGGGTGAGGTGACCGACAGCGCACCGGCGTTTCGTGTCGGTGCGCTTTACGGCGCGACGAACGGTTCCTGTTCATACGCGCGATGCAGCAACGCAGCGAACGACGGCGAGTCGGGCAGTGTCGCCGTGCCGAACCGGCGCACGGCGATACCGGGCGTCCACGAATTCATCACGACGGCGCCGGCCATCGAAGGAAGATCGGCAGGCGTCAGTTCGCGATCGTGCTGCGCGACGCCGAGGCGCGCCAGTTGGCGGCGCACGATGCGCATCGTGACGCCGCCGAGCATGCCGGCCACCGGCCATACGACCGCGTCGTCGGCCCAGAACGCCAGATTCCAGATCGAGCCTTCGCTGATGCGCCCGTGGCGATCGGTGAACGCCGCATCGTCGAAACCCTGCGCGACCGCGCGGCGCAGGAAGTGCGTCTTCGCGACTTCGCCGACGTGCTTGATTTCGGGCAGCACGCGCTCGTATTCGAAGAGCGCGAGATCGAGCGGGCCGGCCGGCCCCGACGACGGCGCGCCGGTACGGACCAGCACGTCGAGTGCTTCGTCGTCGCGCGCCGCGATGAATTCTCCTGTCGTCGCATGCACGGTCGCGCTCAGCGACAGCGCCGCCGGTGCGCGCTCGAGCGCGGCGCGCAGGAACGCGCGAATCCGCTCGTCGGGCAACGCCTGGCCGAACAGCGCGTTCGAGGCATCGCGCAACCGTGCGAGGTGCAGGTCGAGGCCGCGCACGCGGCCGTCGCGCACCTGCATCGCAGTGAAATGCGCATGGCCCGCGAACGCCAGCGCGGCGAGCGCGTCTTGCGTGGCGGCCACGCCGTTGAGCTGGGTGACGGACGGGAACGGGGCAGCGGTCATCGGCGAATCTCCGGGTTCGGCCGCGGGCCCGGGGTGGTGCGCGGCATCTTCAAGAAAGGCTATTGTTTGCCGATTGATGGCGTGCTGAAAAACGAGTAGTTTTGGAACGGTCATCAAATTATCTTTGAAGATCGATGGAACGCATGTGGCCCGGTACGCGCGCGCTGAGAACGTTCGATGCGGCGGCGCGGCACCTGAATTTCTCGCGGGCGGCCGACGAGGTCGGGCTGACGCCGGCGGCGGTCAGTCACCAGATCAAGGAAATCGAGGCGCAGCTCGGCATGGCGCTGTTCATCCGTACGAGCCGCAGCATCCGGCTGACGCCGGCGGGCGTCGTGCTGGCCGGTGCGGCCGCTGACGCGCTGGCGGGCCTGCAGCGCGCGACCGCACGGGCGCGGCGCGCCGCGCGGGAGCAGACGGAGCTGCGCGTGTCGGTCGGCGCGCGCTTTGCGACGCACTGGCTGCTGCCGCGCCTGCCGCGTTTCAGGGCCGCGCATCCGTCGTTCGAACTGACGTTCGACATCACCGACCGGTTGCGCGATTTCGATGACGACGACGTGGATGTCGCGATCCGCTTCGGCACCGGGCATTACCGCGACGCGTGCGCGCAGCGCCTGTTCGGTACGTCGGTCGTCGCGGTCTGCAGCCCGGCGCTGCTGTCGGCCGGGCCGCTGCTGCGCAAGCCGCGCGATTTGCTGCGCCACACGCTTTGCCACGTAGACTGCGAAGTCGATGGCGTGATCTGGCCGCGCTGGTCGGCATGGATGGCAGCGGCCGGCGTCGACGGTTTCGACGACAGCCGGTGTGTCGCGTTTCCGGATTCGAGCCACGTCGTACAGGCCGTGACGGACGGTGCGGCCGTTGGTCTCGCGGAGCCGCACATGATCGCGCGCGATCTCGCGGACGGGCGTCTCGTGCGGCTGTTCGACGTGAGCGTCGCGGTGTCGCCCGACGTCGCGTATACACTTCGTGTATCCGGAACGCACGCAGGACGATCCGCGCATCGTCGCGTTACGCGACTGGCTCGCGGACGAAGTGGCCATGGTGTGTGCGTAGCGCCATCATCGCGCGTGCTATCGTGCCCGCATCGCCACCGCACGACGTCCTGTTCCGGACGTGTTCCTCCGATGAGCCAACCTGAAAACGATCTCGCAATCCTGCTGCGCACGATGCAACCCGAACTGCATCCCGGCGCATTCGCGTTCGTATCGCTGTCGACCGATGCAAACGTATCGTTATCCGAAACGATTGCGACGTTCCGCGAAGCGGAAGGATTGACGGTCGTGGTCGGCGAGGAGGCAGCCGCGCGTCACGGCTGGCCCGTGCTGTTCCGCGCCGCGTGGATCACGCTGACCGTGCATTCCGACCTTGCGGCCGTTGGCCTCACGGCGGCGTTCGCGCGGGCGCTTGGCGCGGCCGGCATCAGTTGCAACGTGATGGCCGCTGCGTATCATGACCACATCTTCGTGCCGTTCGATGACGGCCCGCGCGCGCTCGATGCACTCGTCGCGCTGCAGCGCGACGCGATGCACGGCTAGCGCACGGCGCATTCGGAACAGGCAAAAAAACGGGCCCGTCACCGGGCCCGCGAACGGAGAGGATTGCGCCGGCAACCGGCGCACGGCGGCTTACTTGACCGCGCCACCCTCGAACCAGGCGGCGAGCTTCGTGCGCTCGTCGTCGGTCATGTGCGTGACGTTGCCGATCGGCATCGCCTTCAGGCGCACGGCCTGTTCGTAGATGCGCTGCGCGTTCTTCGACACTTCGTCCGGCGTGTCGAACATCACGCCCGCGGGTGCGCTGCCCATCAGCGTCGGCTTCGACGAGTGGCACTCGACGCAGCGCTGCTGCAGGATCGGCATGATGTCGTTGATCACGATCTTCGGCGCGTTCGCGGCTTGCGCTTCCGGTGCCACCGGCTTCGGCATCGTCCACACCAGCGCGCCCGACAGCAGCGCGACGCCGCCGATCGGCAGGTACCACAGTTGCTTGCCGCGGTGACGCATCACGAAGAACTGGCGAATCAGCGCGCCGGCCAGCATGATCAGCACGAGCACGACCCAGTTGAACTTGTTCGTGTACGTCATCGCATAGTGGTTCGACAGCATCGCGAACACGACGGGCAGCGTGAAATACGTGTTGTGCACCGAGCGCTGCTTGCCGCGCTTGCCGTAGATCGGGTTCGGCTCTTCGCCCTTGAGCATCTTGTCGACCATCTTGCGCTGGCCGGGGATGATCACGAAGAACACGTTCGCCGACATGATCGTCGCGAGCATCGCGCCGACGATCAGGTAGGCGGCACGGCCCGCGAAGATGTGGCACGCGAGGTACGCTGCGACGACGACGTAGAGGCCGACGCAAATGCCGAGCACGCGGTCGTTGGTGCCGAGGATGCGGCACAGCGAGTCGTAGACGATCCAGCCCGCTGCGAGGAAGCCGAGCGCGGACGCGACGGCGACCACCGGGCCCATGTCGAGCACGCTCTTGTCGATCAGGTACGTGTTCGGCGCGAGCAGGTACAGCACGAAGAACAGCGAGAAACCCGACAGCCAGGTCGTGTACGACGGCCACTTCGACCAGTGCAGGTCATCCGGCATTTCCGGCGGGGCGACCGTGTACTTCTGCATGTTGTAGAAACCGCCGCCGTGGACGTGCCATAGTTCGCCGAACACACCGCGCTTGCGCTGGTTCGGGTCGGTCGGCGGTTTCAGGCTGTTGTCGAGCGCGACGAAATAGAACGACTCGCCGATCCACGCAATGGCGACGATGACGTGCAGCCATCGCAGCGCGAGGTTCAGCCAGTCGGTGATGAAGCCTTCCATGAAACTCCTCCGGACTCAGATCGTTTGTCTTTGATACAGGCGCTGATGCGTCGGGCGCCGGTGCGATGTCAGCTGCCGCGATAGGTGCTGTACGACCACGGCGACACGAGCAGCGGCACGTGGTAGTGCGAGCCGGTGTCGGCGATGCCGAAGCGCAGCACGACGCGGTCGACGAAACGGGGTTCGGGCACCTTCACGCCGAGCGACGCGAAGTAGTCGCCGGCATGGAACACGAGTTCGTATTCGCCGGCGGCGAGCGCGGCCCCTTCGAGCAGGGGTTCGTCGCAGCGACCGTCGCTATTGGTCAGTACGGTCTTGATCGCGCGGCGCGATTCGCCGTCCAGCGCGTAGAGGTCCACCTTGAGTGCAGCGCCGGGACGACCGTGCGCCGTATCGAGTACGTGGGTAGTGAGCTTTCCCATTCGTGTGTCCTTGAGTGAATGCGAGGTTCGGCGGCGACTCGATCCATTGACTGTGCGGCGGATCGAGGCTCCACGTCACGTGGCTACATACCCGTCGGCGAGGTGAAGCGAGCGCCGTGCAGGCATTGTAAAAAGGTTCCCCGAGCAAATACGGGCGCGATATCAAAGATAATGCGCCGCGCATGAGCGGCTGTCGACGGCACGCCGGATACGGCTTTCAGCCTGCATTTCGGGCGTCCGGCGGAGCCCCGCGCCGCGTACCATATCGAAACCGTGAAGTGCGGTATTCCGGATCGCGCATTGTGTGCCGCGCGCACTTGGGCGATCCTCCCGCCGTGCGCGTCGGCCTGTGGCCGGCGCGTACCCCGAAGACGGCGAGCACGCCGGGTAACCGGGCCAGGGCGTTCGAACGGACGCAGGCACCGGGGCGTGCCGCGATCAGCGTTCGAACGGCTTTGTGACCGTCCCCAGGACAGCCCCTGGGGGCAGACCGACGCGGAGAACGCATGAACCTCGAGCAGCACGCCGGCGCACGCGCGCCGAACACCTCCCCATCCCGCCCGAAAACCCTGCTGGTCAAGCACGCCGACGTGCTCGTGACCATGGACGACACGCGCCGCGAGCTGCGCGACGCGGGGCTCTACATCGAAGACAACCGGATCGTCGCGGTCGGCCCGACCGCCGAGCTGCCCGACACGGCCGACGAAGTGCTCGACCTGCGCGGCCACCTCGTGATCCCGGGGCTCGTGAACACGCACCACCACATGTACCAGAGCCTCACGCGCGCGGTACCGGCCGCGCAGAACGCCGAACTGTTCGGCTGGCTCACGAACCTGTACCGGATCTGGGCGCACCTGACGCCCGAGATGATCGAGGTGTCGACGCTCACCGCGATGGCCGAGCTGCTGCAGTCGGGCTGCACGACGTCGAGCGACCACCTGTACATCTACCCCAACGGCAGCCGGCTCGACGACAGCATCGGCGCGGCGCAGCGGATCGGCATGCGCTTTCACGCGAGCCGCGGCGCGATGAGCGTCGGCCAGCGCGACGGCGGACTGCCGCCCGATTCCGTCGTCGAGCGCGAACCCGACATCCTGCGCGACACGCAGCGCCTGATCGAGTGCTATCACGACGAAGGCCGCTACGCGATGTTGCGCGTGGTGGTCGCGCCGTGCTCGCCGTTCTCGGTCAGCCGCGAGCTGATGCGCGACGCCGCCGTGCTCGCGCGCGAGTACGGCGTGTCGCTGCATACGCACCTGGCGGAGAACGTCAACGACATCGCGTACAGCCGCGAGAAGTTCGGGATGACGCCCGCCGAATATGCGGAAGATCTCGGCTGGGTCGGCCACGACGTATGGCATGCGCACTGCGTGCAGCTCGACGATGCGGGCATCGGCCTGTTCGCGCGTACCGGCACGGGCGTTGCGCACTGTCCGTGTTCGAACATGCGGCTCGCGTCGGGTATCGCGCCGGTGAAGAAGATGCGTCTCGCGGGCGTGCCGGTCGGCCTCGGCGTCGACGGCTCCGCGTCGAACGACGGCGCGCAGATGGTCGCGGAAGTGCGGCAGGCGCTGCTGCTGCAGCGGGTCGGTTTCGGGCCCGATGCGATGACCGCGCGCGAAGCGCTCGAGATCGCGACGCTCGGCGGCGCGAAGGTGCTGAACCGCGACGATATCGGCGCGCTGAAGCCCGGCATGGCCGCGGACTTCGCCGCGTTCGACCTGCGTCAGCCGCTGTTCGCGGGCGCGCTGCACGATCCGGTTGCGGCGCTCGTGTTCTGCGCGCCGTCGCAGACGGCATACACGGTGGTGAACGGGAAGGTGGTGGTGCGGGAAGGGCGGCTGGCGACGCTCGATCTGCCGCCCGTCATCGAGCGCCATAACACGCTCGCGCAGGCGCTCGTCGAGGCATCGCGCTGAACGAAGGCTGAAGCGATGCGGCGGCCGCCTTGCCGGGCGTGCTGCCGGCCCGCCGTCGCGCCGCGCCGCGACGGCGCGGGCGGCGTGTGCCGTTACGCCTCGATCAGCGTGCGGGTCGCTTCGGCGACGAGGCTGCGCAGCCAGCGCACTTCGTCGGAGTAGTGGCAGCGCTCGTGCCACAACTGGTAGTACTGCATCGGCGGGAAGTCGAGCGGTGCCGGCACGACCGACAGCGGCAGGAATTTCGCGTAATGATCGGCGAACAGGCGCGTAGTCGTGAAGATCAGGTCGGACTTCACGAGCACGTACGGTGCGAGGTTGAAGTACGGCAGCGTGACGACCACGTGGCGCTTGAGCCGTTCGCGCGCGAGATGCACGTCGATCGCGCCGCGCTGGCCGACCGAGTACGGCGTCGGCGCGAGATGCGGCGCGTTCAGGTACTGGTCGAGCGTGAGCCCGCCGCGCTTCGCGAACGGGTGCGTGTTGCTCATCAGGCAGACGATTTCGTCGACGAACAGGTTCGACAGGTGCAGTTGCTCGGGCGGTTCGGGCCAGTTGCCGACGACGATGTCGAGCTTGCCGTCTTCCAGTGCGAGTTCGTAGTCGAACGCGGGGCCGAGCGAGTGGAACTCGAGCGTCGCGTTCGGCGCGGCCTGGCGGAAGCGCTCGACGACGGTCGGCACGAACAGCACGTTCAGGTAGTCGGGGCAACCGATCCGGTAGCAGCGGATCGACGTGGCCGGGTCGAAGTTGTGCTGCTGGAACTTGATGCGCTCGATTTCACGCAGTGCGTTCTGCACGGGCTCGAGCAGGCGCAGCCCGTATTCGGTCGGCACCATGCCGGATTTGCCGCGCACCAGCAGCGGGTCGCCGGTGATGTCGCGCAGGCGCCGCAGCGCGGCGCTGATCGCCGGTTGCGACTGGTTCAGTTTGACGGCCGCGCGCGTGACGCTGCGCTCCATCAACAAGGTGTGCAAGACGCGCAAGAGGTACGTGTCGATCGCCTCGCGTTGCTGACTCATGATTTCTCCGGGTTATATGTCTGGGCTGATCGAGGGGTACTGTGGGTATATCGTTTTTAATATGAACGAAAGTCAGCGTCAAGAGATGGATACCCGCAGGCACCCGCCGGCCGGGCGTGGACAAGGGGCCTGAACGGGGCGGAATGCGGGGCGCGCGGCGCCGCACGGATGCGCATGGCGCGTATCCGGATCGCGGCGCGGCGTGTGATGCGGCGTGCGCGTCAGTCGTCGATGCGCATGCCGACCTTCAGCGTGACCTGCCAGTGAACGACCTGGTCGCCTTCGATGTGGCCGCGCGTTTCGGTCACCTGGAACCAGTGGAGGTTGTGCAGCGTTTTGCCTGCCTTCGAGATCGCGTTGCGGATGGCGTCGTCGCTCGATTGCCGCGACGAACCGGTCAGCTCGATCATCTTGTACACGTGGTCGCTCATGATGCGCTCCCTGGGATATCGATCTATATCGCCGGCGCAAGCCGCGGTCCCGAAGCGGTGCCGCGCGTGCCCGGCTTCTTGAGTGATAGGTATGATGGGCGGCAAGTGCAACCCATATCGGAGACGAGGAACATCGTGGAAGTCGGATTTTGCGGACCGGGATTGATGGGCGCGCCGATGATTCGGCATTTGCTGGCGGCCGGGCACCGGGTCAGCGTGTGGAATCGCTCGCGCGACAAGGCCGAGGCGCTCGTGAAGGACGGCGCGCAGGTGGTCGGCACGCCGCGCGAACTCGCTGAACGCGTCGATACGGTATTCGTGTGCGTGCTCGACGGGCGTGCGGTCGGCGACGTCGTGTTCGGCGAGCACCGGCTGCTTTCCGGCGACGCGGCTTCGCGCCGCCTGCAGCGCATCGTCGATCATTCGAGCATTCCGCCTGCCGCGACGCGCGACTACGCGGCGCGTGCGGCCGCGCTCGGTGTCGGCTGGGTCGATGCGCCGGTGTCGGGCGGCGTGCCGGGCGCGCAGGCCGGCACGCTCGCGGTGATGGCGGGCGGCCGCATGGCCGATCTCGAGGCGGTGCGGCCGCTGATCGGCACGTACGCGTCGCGCATCACGCACATGGGCGACGCGGGTGCGGGCCAGACGGCGAAGCTGTGCAACCAGGCGATCGTCACCGCGACGGTGACCGCGATCGCCGAGGCGGTCGGTCTGGCGCAGGCGAGCGGCATCGACGCCGCGCGGCTGGCCGAGGCGCTGGCCGGCGGCTGGGCCGATTCGGTGCTGCTGCAGACGTTCGTGCCGCGCATGACGTCGAGCGGTCACGCGCCGATCGGCGCGCTGAGCACGTTCCAGAAGGACGTGGATGCGATCGCCGACGCGGCGCGCGACACGGGCGCGGTGATGCCCGTGTCGGCCACCGTGCAGCAGGTGCTGCGGCTCGGCGCCGCGCAGGGGCTCGCCGGCGCCGATTTCGCCGCGTTCATCGACATCGTGCGGCCCGGCAACGGGCGCCAGCAGGCGGTGTGACGAGCAAGCGGGGCGCGTGAATGGCAGATGGGCCGCCCGGAGGCGGCCCATCGAATGACTGGCGGTTCAGCCGAGGGAGCGTGGTGTCGTGTCGCCGGCGTTCTGGCGACCGAGCCCGCCGCGCAGGCTCGCTTTCGTGCCTGCACCAAACTCGGGCAGGATGCGCGCGCGCGCCCGGCTCGCGAATACCAGGAAGCCGAAGCCGTTCGCTTCGTACCAGTACCCGCCGTTTTCGAGGCCGTCCAGCGGCTGCTCGAGCGCGTTGGCGATCGATTCGATGCAGCGCTTGCGCAGCTCGGCGATTGCCGGATAGGGCGGCTGTGCGCCGCGCACGCTGCACAGGAGCACGTCGAGACCGGGCAGCACATGCGCGTACAGGACGGGTTCGTCCTGCGCACGGGCGCGGGCAATCTTGGTGTCGAGCTGGGCGAAAGGTTTCGAGTGGCGCAAGACCGCAAGGAATGACTCCTGGCCATCCTGTTGGGCACGCCGACGTTTTTTCGGGAAGGACATAAACACTCGCCTCAAAAACAATTGCAAGAAATGCGGCACTTTCATGCGACCCACTCCCGGCTATGTACGCCGCATGTCGATCCTTTATAGCACACGAAAATGCTGCATTCGTGCAGTACGACGATCAATGTCTCCCGTCGACCTGCTCGCCTTGATCGACACAGCCAGCGTCTTGGCGCCCGTACTGTCGTTTAGTCTCCATCATAGACCTGCTTTCCCCGCGCGTGCATTCGCGCGTCACAAAAAAGTGAGACAGGCCGCATGCGGCGGTGCACGGTGCGCGCAATAAAAAGGCCCGCACGGGGCGGGCCTGGCAAGCGGGGCGCTCGGCGCTCAGCGCTGCTTGAGCGAATCGCGGATCTCGCGCAGCAGCACGGTGTCTTCCGGCGTCACGGCCGGCGCGGCTTCGTCCGGCTTGCGCAGCTTGTTGATGAATTTCACCATCAGGAAAATGATGAACGCGAGGATAACGAAATTGATCGCCACGGTGATGAACGAGCCGTAGCCGAACGCGGCGACACCGGCGGCCTGCAGGTCCTTGAACGAATCGGGATTACCCTTGAACGTCGGGGGGATGGTGCCGAGCAGAACGAACTTGTTCGAGAAATCCAGACCGCCCGTCAGCACGCCGATGACCGGCATGATGAGGTCTTTCACGACCGAGTCGACGATCTTCGAGAACGCGCCGCCGATGATCACGCCGACGGCGAGATCCATCACGTTGCCCTTGACGGCGAACTCCTTGAATTCCTTGATGATGCTCATGAGCGGCTTTCTCCTTCCTGATTGGGGCGAGGGGGGCGTGCCGCGACGCGCAGGATTGCAATGCGTCGAATGAGGGTCGGTGGCACGCCGATGGCCGCATGATAGCGAACGCTCCCCATTGCCGGTAGTCCATCTTGAAATGATTGACAAATCCGCGCGTCGGCGCGGCCGGTCATGCAGGGGAGCGTGGCGTTGCGGCGCGTCGACGGGAACGTCGACGCGCCGCGCAAGGTCAGGTGTTGTCGTCCGTCCAGCCGTCGTCGTTGCTGCCGAGATCGACGTTGCCGCTGCCGCCGTCGCTCCAGTTCGACGCGTCGCCGCGGCCGAGGTCGAAGCCCGGGTCGGCATCCTGCCGGCGGCGCTCGCCGTCGACGATCACGTCGCGTTCGACCACGCGCTCGCGGCCGCCCGACATCGCCTCGCCGAGCAGCACGCCGGTCAGCAGCCCGCCCATCCCGCCGCCGAAACCGCCGCCGCCTTGCTGGATCACGACAGGCGGCTGCTGTTGCGGGTAGGGCTGCTGCGGATACGGCTGGCCCTGCGCGCCCGTCATGCGATCGGCTTCCTGCGCGTACACGGAGCCGCTGCCGTTCGCCGGTGCCGCGGGTTGCGCGGCCGGATCGGGGCGGCCTTCGACGCGTGCCTTCACGCTCGCATGACGCTGTTCGAGTTCGTCGACCTGATACGGCGGCACCGGATTCTTGCCGTTCGACAGTGTCTCGACGAGCGTGCGCGCGTCGGTCTCGATTGCGTCGAGTTCGCCCGTGAGCGCCGCGGCGCCGGGCGCCGTCGACAGCTTCGCGTCGAGTTTCAGCGGACGGATGTCGTTCAGCACGTCGGTCGTCCGCTTGAGCTGCGTGCGGCGCTCGTCGTCGGCGCGGCTGTTGTCGGCCGTGCGCGCACGCCGCAGCGTCCAGCGCAGCACCAGTGCGATTACCGCGACGATCAGCCCGAGGCCGATCCACATGCCGGTCGACGGGCCGTGTTTTTCGGCCGGCGCGACGGCGGGCGCGAGCGACGACTGCAGCGTGCCGGCCTGCGTGGCCGACGGCGCGTTGCCGCTCACGCGCGTGGCGTCGGCGCGAATGCGCGACTCCGTCTGCGCGAAGCGCGACGCGTCGGTGAAGCGCAGTTGCGGATCGAGCGATTTCGCTCGCTGCAGTTGCGCGAGCGCGTCGGACGCGCGGCCCTCGCGGTCCAGCACCTGCGCATACAGGTAGTGCGCGTGCGCGTTGTTCGGATGGGCGTCGATGACTTGCGACAACTGCGTGTCGGCACGTTGCCAGTCGCGCTGGGCGATCGACTGCTCGACCTGCTGCAGCGACGGTACCGCAAACGCGGCGGACGACAGCAACATCAGCGAGAGGCCGAGTGCGGCGAGAGATTTCTTCATGGTCGAACCGGGCGCAGGCGCCCGTCTCCTGACGATCGGTTCGCGCCGCGGGCCCGGGTGGGCCGCGGCGCGGTTGCCCGCGTTTGCCGTTACTGCGCGGGCGTGTCGAGCTGCTTCTTCAGCGCGGCGAGGCGATCCTCGACCGACGGGCCCTTGTTCAGTGCGGCGAGCTTGTCGTCGAGCGCCTTGCCGCTCGACGTGTCGGCCGAATTGAGGCGCGCGTCCGAGCGTGCGTTCTGCAGCGCGACCTTGTCCTCGAGCTTCTGGAAATCCTCGGACAGGTTCTTGCCGCCGATGCCGCCCAGCGCGCTGGCCGCGACATCCTTCGCCTGCGCGATTTCCTGCTTGGCCTGCAGGATGTTCGAGCGCGCGTTCAGGTCGTTGCGGCGCTGGCGCATGTCGGCGATCTGCCCCTTCAGTTTGTCGACCGACGGTTCGAGCGTCGTCAGCTCGGCCGCGAGCGCGTCGCGCTCGGCTTCCGCGTTCGACTGCGCGGCCAGTGCCTCGCGTGCGAGCGCTTCGTCGCCGGACTGCAGCGCGCGCTTCGCGCCGTCTTCGTACTTCTTCACCTTGTCGTCGGCCGCATCGCGCTTGCTGCGCTGGGTCGCGACCTGTGCCTCGATCTCGATCAGCGAATTCTCGGCACGGCCGATGCTGTCGTCGAGCTCCCGCACGATCTGCCGTGCGTCGCGCGACGGATCCTGTACCGAATCGGCCGCATCGTTCAGCAGGCCTTTGATCGTGCGCGAAACAGAGTCGAAAAGCGACATGAAATCCTCCGTGGTTGAAAGGCGCCGCGTGACCGCGGCAGTGCCCGCCGCGGGCCGGTTGCGACCCGCGTGAGCCGGCGGATATTACACCACCGGTTCACTTAAATACGGCTTAAACGCGCGAGTTCAAGCGGCTTGCGTATCAGGATGCCAAACCTTTCGCGATTGAAAGAAAATCGGCCGCGCGCACCATATTGCGTGTCCATGATAGGCCGACGATGCCGACAATACGTTTCGCAAATCACGGGATTGCGGGAATTTTTACAAAAAATCGCGAAGGCACCCGGTCGATTTCATTAAAATGCGCTGTCACGTCGCGGGAACGGATTGCCGCGCGACGGGGTCTGTCGACGTGACAGTCGCATCTCGATGCGCCCGCTCTGATTCATCCGCCTGCATTTCCGCATGCGTCCGAGGGTGCCACGTACGCCCGCCATTCCGACATGCCAATTATCAAACGACCGCCTTCTCCTTCCGACAGGAACGAACCCCACTACACGCTGCGCCGTTCGCCGTCCGGAGCCTATTACCCCGATGACGACGATCGCGACCATCGCAACGACGACCGCCGCGCACAGCGCAGCGGCGGCGGGGGCCGCCGCTCGTTCGGCTCGCGCGTCGCGCTGTGGTTCGCCGGCCTGTTCGTCACGCTGGCGATCGTCGGCGCGCTGATCGTCGGCTACGCGCTGGTCGTGATGGCGCCACAACTGCCGTCGCTCGATGCGCTGACCAACTACCAGCCGAAGGTGCCGCTGCGCGTGTTCACGGCCGATCACGTGCTGATCGGCGAGTTCGGCGAGGAGCGCCGCAGCCTCGTGCGCTTCCAGGACATTCCCGACGTGATGAAGAAGGCCGTGCTCGCGATCGAGGACTACCGCTTCTACGAGCACGGCGGCGTCGACTTCGTCGGCATCCTGCGGGCGGGCGTCGCCGACCTGATGCACGGCGGCGCGCGCCAGGGCGCGAGCACGATCACGATGCAGGTCGCGCGCAACTTCTTCCTGTCGAGCGAGAAGACCTACACGCGCAAGATCTACGAGATGCTGCTCGCGTACAAGATCGAGAAGGCCCTGACGAAGGACCAGATCCTCGAGCTGTACATGAACCAGATCTATCTCGGCCAGCGCTCGTACGGCTTCGCGGCCGCCGCGCGCGTGTACTTCGGCAAGGACCTGAAGGACATCACGCTCGCGGAAGCGGCGATGCTCGCGGGGCTGCCGAAGGCGCCGTCCGCGTATAACCCGGTCGTGAATCCGAAGCGCGCGAAGGTGCGCCAGGAATACATCCTGAAGCGGATGCTCGAGGTCGGCTACATCACGCAGCCGCAGTACGACGCAGCCGTGAAGGAAGAGCTCCACGTGCGCACGCCGGGCAACCAGTACGCGGTGCACGGCGAATACGTCGCCGAGATGGTGCGGCAGATGATGTACCAGCAGTACAAGGACGAAACCTACACGCGCGGGCTGACCGTCACGACGACGATCAACTCGGCCGACCAGGAGGCCGCGTACCAGGCCGTGCGTCGCGGCATTCTCGACTACGAGCGCCGCCACGGCTATCGCGGGCCGGAAGCGTCGATCAAGCTGCCCGCGGCCGGCGACGACCGCGACGAGGCGATCGACGACGCGCTCGCCGATCACCCGGACAACGGAGACCTGCAGTCGGCGGTCGTGCTGTCGGCCGCGCCGAGCGCGGTCGAGGTGCAGTTCGTCGGCGGCGCGACGACGACGATCGGCCCGGCCGGGCTGCGCTTCGTGTCGGCCGCGCTCGGGCCCCGTGCGAACGACGCGCTGCGCATCAAGCCGGGCTCGATCGTGCGCGTGCTGAAGGACGGCAAGACGGGCTGGCAGGTCGTGCAACTGCCGCAGGTCGAAGGCGCGCTCGTCGCGATCGCACCGCAGGACGGCGCGATCCGCTCGCTGGTCGGCGGCTTCGACTTCAACAAGAGCAAGTTCAACCACGTGACGCAGGCATGGCGGCAGCCGGGCTCGTCGTTCAAGCCGTTCATCTACTCGGCCTCGCTCGACAAGGGCATGGGGCCGGCGACGATGATCAACGACGCGCCGCTGTACTTCCCGCCGAGCGTGCCGGGCGGCACCGCGTGGGAGCCGAAGGACGACGACCAGCCGGACGGTCCGATGACGATGCGCACCGGCCTGCAGCGTTCGAAGAACCTCGTGTCGATCCGGATCCTCGCATCGATCGGCACGCAGTATGCGCAGCAGTACGTGACGCAGCGCTTCGGCTTCGATCCCGCGAAGACGCCGCCGTACCTGCCGATGGCGCTCGGCGCGGGTCTCGTGACGCCGCTGCAGCTCGCGACCGGCTATGCGGTATTCGCGAACGGCGGCTACAAGGTCGATCCGTACCTGATCGCCGAAGTCGACGACGCGCGCGGCCAGCCGCTGCAGAAGTCGCAGGCCGTGATCGCGGGCAGCACGGCGCCGCGCACGATCGAAGGCCGCAACGCGTACGTGATGAACAGCCTGCTGCATTCGGTCGCGACGGCCGGCACGGGCGCGGGCACCAACGCGCTGGGCCGCAGCGACCTGCAGGGCAAGACGGGTACGACGAACGACGCGAAGGACGGCTGGTTCGCCGGCTACCAGCAGTCGCTCGTCGCGGTCGCGTGGATGGGCTTCGACCAGCCGAAGAGCCTCGGCAGCCGCGAATTCGGCGCGCAGCTCGCATTGCCGATCTGGGTGAACTACATGCGCACCGCGCTGAACGGCGTGCCCGAGCAACAGATGCCGATGCCGGACGGCCTGACCTCGATCGACGGCGAGCTGTTCTACGCCGATCGCACGCCGGGCAACGGCTTCGTCGCGAACGTCGACATCAACCCGGCCGAGAATGCGATCAGCGCGAACGACGCACTCGGTTCGGCCGGTGCGGCAGGGCTCGCGCCGCCGCCCGTCACGGCGCAGGAGAAGCAGCAGATCATGGACATGTTCGAGAACAAGTAAGCGGTACGCCGCTGTTCCGGCATGCGACGGGCGCCTTCGGGCGCCCGTTTTGTTTGCGCGCGGCCGGCAACGGGAGAAGCGGAATCAGAACGACGCGCAGGCCGGCACGAGCGTGATGCCGACCGACTCCTGATGGAATCGCTTCGCGTACGTTTGCCGGATCGCGGCGAGCCGCGCGCGCGTGTCGGGTGTATCGTCGGCGATGATCCGGATGACGAAGCTGTTTTCGTGTGTGATCCCGCCGGTTGCGCGGTCGCGCCACTGGCCGTGCGTGTCCCAGTACGTGAGGCCGTCGGGGAACGGTGGCGTGACCGTGTCGGCGAGGAACGCGGCGCGTTCCGCGTCGGTGACGGGGCCGCGCCCCGCGATGTCGCGCCCGAACAGCAGGTCGGCCTGCAGCATGCGGCTTTCTCCCGGCTGCGTACAGGCCGGCTGCGCGTCGACGACGGGCGAGGGCGACACCGCGCAACCGGCCAGCAGCGCGATTGCCACGGCGGCGATCACCGGCCGCGCGCGGTGCCGCCACGTCTCGGCCGGTGCCGGCAGCGGCCGCATCTGCCCAATTCGCGTCGATCGACCTTCGCGCGCGCAAAACGCTGCGCGCTCAACCACTTGCGTGCTTGTCCGGCGGGTTATCAACAGGGCTGTCAACATAATCTGGGGATAACCCTAGGTTGGTTCGCCGGCGGCCGGCGCGCGGTCAGTGCTGCAGTTTCGCGTGCGCGAGATGCATGCCGAGCGTGCCGGGGTCGGTGTTCGTGCCCGACAGCAGCACGCCGACGCGCTTGCCCTGCAGCGTTTCGCGCAGCGGGCCGAGCAGCGCGGCGAGTGCGGCCGCGCATGCCGGTTCGACCGACAGCTTCAGGTGCGAGAACAGGAACAGCATCGCGGCGCGCAGCGCGCCGTCGGACACGGTGACGATGCGGTCGACGTGGCGCCGGCACAGCTGGTAGCTGTATTCCTCGGTATGCGGCGCCATCAGCGAATCGGCGATCGTCTGCATCGCGCTCATCTTGATCGTGTGATTCGCCGCGAAGCTGCGGCTCATCGCGTCGGCGCCTTCCGGCTCGACGCCGTACACGTGCACGCGCGGATTCGCGAGCCGCAGCGCGGTTGCCATGCCTGCCGCGAGCCCGCCGCCGCCGATCGGCACGATCACCGCGTCGAGGTCGGGCGTCTGCGTCGCCCATTCGTAGCCGAGCGTCGCGGTGCCGAGGATCGTGTGATAGCCGTTGAACGGATGGATAAAGAAGCGGCCTTCCTCGGCCTCGATCCGCCGCACGAGGTCGAACGCCTGCGATGGGCTGCCCGCGAGCACGACTTCCGCGCGGTACTGCTTGCATTGCGCGATGCGTGTCGGGCTCGCGGTATGGAACATCACGACCTTCGCACTGCTGCCGAGCCGCATCGCCGCATACGCGACGGCCGCCGCATGATTGCCGGCCGATACGCAGGTGACGCCGGCGTTCTTGCGCGCCTCGTCGAGCGCGAGCAGGTGCGTGAATGCGCCACGCGCCTTGAAGCTGCCGCTCACCTGCAGCAGTTCGAACTTGAAGTTGACGTGCGTGCCTTCGAGGGACGGCAGGTCGACGCGTTCGAACACGGGCGTGCGCGCGACCCAGGGCGACAGCGCGAAATGCTGCGCGGCGATTTCGTCGAGCGTCGGAATCGGCTCGCCGTCGATCGTCGTATGGGTATTGCCCTGTTGTTCGGTCGGCATGACGTGGCGGGTGGCGGAGTGGGCCGGCCCGCACACGCGGGCCGGCGTGGCGGGGGGCAGTCAGTGCGCGTCGACCGACATGCTGCGGATAAACTTGCGCAGGAATTGCTCGCAGCCGGCGAGCTGCGCAAGCTCGACATATTCGTTCGGCTTGTGCGCCTGCTCGATGTTGCCGGGCCCGCACACGACGCTCGGGATGCCCGCGCGTTCGAACAGGCCGGCTTCGGTGCCGTACGCGACCTTGCGCTTGTCCTGGTCGGCCGTCAGCGCACGCACGAGCTGCGTGATCGCGGCCTGTTCGGTTGCGTCGAGCCCGGGCGCCGCGGCGATCTTCGAGAACTCGATCGCGGCATTCGGATGCTCGCGAAGCATCTGCGGCAGTAGCGTTTCCTGCGCATACGCTTCGATGCGCGTGAAAATCTGCTCGGGATCGAGCGTCGGCAGGTTGCGGAACTCGAAGTCGAAGCGGCATTCGGCCGGCACCGTGTTGATCGCGTTGCCGCCCTGGATCGTGCTCGTCTGCGCGGTCGTGAACGGCACGTCGTACAGTTCGTCGAACGGGCCTTCGGCGCGGAAGCGGTCGGCGATGTCGCGGATATGGCAGATGAGGCGCGCCGCGTACTCGATCGCGTTGAGCCCCTTCGGCGTCAGCGACGAATGCGCCGCGTGGCCGCGCACGCAGCAGCGGTACGCGTTGATGCCCTTGTGCGCGATGATCGGCCGCATGCTGGTCGGCTCGCCGACGATGCAGCCGGACGGTTGCACGCCGCGCTTGACGAGGTCGGCGATCATCAGCGGCGCGCCCGCGCAGCCGATCTCCTCGTCGTACGACAGCGCGAAATGGATCGGCTTCGCGAGCTTCGTCGCCTGCATCTCGGGCAACAGCGCGAGCGCCGTGCCGATGAAGCCCTTCATGTCGCAGGTGCCGCGGCCGTACAGGCGGCCGTCGCGGATCTCGGGTGCGAACGGGTTGCTGTCCCATTGCTGGCCGTCGACCGGCACGACGTCGGTATGCCCGGACAGCACGATGCCGCCGTTCGTCGAGCCGTCGTGCGCGGGCACGGTCGCGAACAGGTTCGCCCAGCCTTCGCGCGGATCGTGCGTGATCGTCGATGCAATGCCTTTCGCGGCGAGCGCGTCGCGTACCGTTTCGATCAGGCCGAGATTCGGCACGCGGCTCGTCGTGTCCATCGACACCAGTTGCTTGACCCAGGGCAGGCCGACGAGCGAGGCGTCGCCTTGGGTTGCGGCGGACGGCGCCGTCGCGTCGAGAGTGGACATGGCAAAACTCCGTCTGATGAATGGGAAAATCATACTCAAAAACGCGTCGGCCCGCCTGCGCCGGGCGCGATGCAGTGCAGCATCGCCGCGCCCGTCAGCGCGCCGCGGCCGCCGCTCCCTGCTTCGGGCCGAGCGCGCGCAGCGTTTCCTTGATCGTCGACACGCGTATCGCGAGATCGGGCGAGCGCGTTTCGATGCGCAGCTTGTCCTGGCCCGCGAGCCTGATGTGCCGGTGTTTCTGCACCATCTCGATGATCCGCATCGGATCGATCGGCGGATTCGGCTCGAACTGCAGCCCGATCGCGACCTCGCTCGCATCGATCTTCACGATGCCGAGCGGCTTCGCGGCGATGCGCAGCCGGTGCGTCTCGACGAGCGCGTGCGCCTGCGGCGGCAGCTTGCCAAAACGATCGATCAGTTCCTCCTGGATGCCGTCGATCGCGTCGCCGTGCTCGCAGTTCGCGAGCCGCTTGTACAGCGACAGCCGTTCCTGCACGTCCACGCAGTAGTCGGCCGGCAGGATCGCGGGCGCGTGCAGGTTGATTTCCGTCGTCGCGGCGAGCGGCGCGGTGAGGTCGGGCTCCTTGCCGTTCTTCAGCGCCTTCACCGCGTCGTTCAGCATGTCCGTATAAAGCTGGAAGCCGATCTCGTGGATCTCGCCCGACTGCTTGTCGCCGAGCACTTCGCCGGTGCCGCGGATCTCGAGGTCGTGCATCGCGAGATAGAAGCCCGAGCCGAGCTCCTCCATCTGCTGGATCGCTTCCAGCCGGCGCTGTGCCTGCTTGGTCAGCGCCTGCGGATCGTGGACCAGCAGGTACGCGTAGGCCTGGTGATGCGAGCGGCCGACGCGGCCGCGCAACTGGTGGAGCTGCGCGAGGCCGAACTTGTCCGAGCGGTGCATGATGATCGTGTTCGCGCTCGGCACGTCGATGCCGGTCTCGATGATGGTCGTACACAGCAGCACGTTCGCGCGCTGCGCGACGAAATCGCGCATCACGCGTTCGAGCTCGCGCTCGTGCATCTGGCCGTGCGCGATCACGATGCGCGCCTCGGGCACGAGTTCCTCGAGCATCGCCTTGCGGTTCTCGATCGTCTCGACCTCGTTGTGCAGGAAATACACCTGGCCGCCGCGCTTCAGCTCGCGCAGCATCGCCTCGCGAATCACGCTTTCTTCCTCGCGGCGCACGAAGGTCTTGATCGCGAGCCGCTTCTGCGGCGCGGTCGCGATCACCGAGAAATCGCGCAGCCCTTCGAGCGCCATCCCGAGCGTACGCGGGATCGGCGTCGCGGTGAGCGTCAGCACGTCGACTTCCGCGCGCAGCGCCTTCAGCGCCTCCTTCTGGCGCACGCCGAAGCGGTGTTCCTCGTCGATGATCACGAGGCCGAGGCGCTTGAACTGCACGTCTGACGACAGCAGCTTGTGCGTGCCGATCACGATGTCGACGGTGCCTTCGTTGATCTGCGCGATCGCCGCATTCACTTCCTTCGCGGTCTTGAAGCGCGACAGCTCGACGATCCGCACCGGCCAGTCCGCGAAGCGGTCGGCGAAGGTCTGCGTGTGCTGCTCCGCGAGCAGCGTGGTCGGCGACAGCAGCGCGACCTGCTTGCCGCCCAGCACCGCGATGAACGCGGCGCGCAGCGCGACCTCGGTCTTGCCGAATCCGACGTCGCCGCACACGAGGCGGTCCATCGGCTTGCCGCTCGTCATGTCGCCGATCACGGCCGCGATCGCCGCGGCCTGGTCGGGGGTTTCCTCGAAGCCGAAGCTTTCCGCGAATTTCACGTAGTCGCGCGGGTCGAGCGCGAACGCGTGGCCTTCGCGGGCCGCGCGGCGCGCGTACAGGTTCAGCAGCTCGGCGGCCGTGTCGCGGATCTGCTGCGCCGCCTTGCGCTTCGCGCGCTCCCACTGGCCGGAGCCGAGCGCGTGCAGCGGCGCGCTGTCGGGATCGGCGCCGCTGTAGCGCGAGATCACGTGCAATTGCGCGACGGGCACGTAGAGCTTGCTGTCGCCCGAGTACTCGAGATGCAGGAATTCGGTCTCGCCTTCGCCGAGATCCATCGACACGAGGCCCATGTAGCGGCCGATGCCGTGCTGCGCGTGAACGACCGGGTCGCCGACCTTCAGCTCCGACAGGTCGCGCACCATCGCGTCGACGTTGCTGGCCTGTTCCTGCCGGCGGCGGCCCGCGCGGCGGCCGAGCGCGCCGTACAGCTCGGTCTCGGTGACGATCGCATAGCCTTCGCCCGGCACCGCGAAGCCGCTCGACAGCGGCGCGACGCCGAGCGCGAAGCGTTCGTCGCTCGCGAGCCAGCCCGCGAAGTGGTCGTTCGACGCGGGGCGCAGGTGATGCTCGGCGAGCAGTTGCAGGATCGTCTCGCGGCGGCCGGCCGATTCGACGGTCAGCAGCACGCGCTTGCCCGACGATTCGACGAACGTACGCAGCGATACGAGCGGATCGTCGGAATGGCGGTCGACGGTGAGTTCGGGCAGCGCCGTCGCCCAGCCGCCGGCCGGTTGCGCGGGCAGCACGACGCGTGCGAACGGCTTCGCGAACGCGAAGAAATCCTCGTCGGTCAGGAACAGGCGCTGCGGCTCGAGGATCGGCCGCTCGCGATCGTGCGACAGGAACGCGTGGCGCTGCTTCGTATCGGCCGTGAAGCGGCGGATCGATGCTTCGAGATCGCCCGTGAACACGAGGTGCGCGTCCTGCGGCAGGTAGTGGAACAGCGTGGCCGTCTCGTCGAAGAACAGCGGCAGGTAATACTCGATGCCGGCCGACGGCACGCCGTTGCCGATGTCCTTGTAGATCGGCGCGCGGCTCGGGTCGCCTTCGAAGGTCTCGCGCCAGCGGCTGCGGAAAGCCGTGCGCGCGGCTTCGTCGAACGGAAACTCGCGGCCGGGCAGCAGCCGCACGTCGCGCACCGGGTAGAGGCTGCGCTGCGTGTCGGGGTCGAACGCGCGGATCGAGTCGACCTGGTCGTCGAACAAGTCGATCCGGTACGGCAGCGGCGAGCCCATCGGGTACAGGTCGATCAGCGAGCCGCGCACGCAGTATTCGCCGGGGCGCACGACCTGGCTCACATGCTCGTAGCCGGCCAGCGTGAGCTGCGCCTTCAGCTTCGCCTCGTCGAGCCGTTCGCCCTGCGCGAACGCGAACGTGTACGCGGCCATGAACGACGCGGGCGGCATCCGGTACAGCGCGGTGGTCGCGGGCACGAGCAGGATGTCGCAGCGGCCTTCGCCGAGATCGTGCAGCGTCGCGAGCCGCTCGGACACGAGATCCTGGTGCGGCGAGAACGTGTCGTACGGCAGCGTTTCCCAGTCCGGCAGCAGGCGCGCGCGCGCGTCGGGCGAGAAATAGGGAATTTCCTGCGAGAGCCGCTGGGCGTCGACCGCGTTCGCACAGATCACCGCGAGGAGCGGCACGTCCTGGCGGTTGTCGGCAAGATAACGGGCGATGGCGAGCGCGTCGGCGGAACCGTGTGCGCCGTCGAAGGCGAAACGCTGGCCGCTTTTGACGCGGGCAACGGGCGAGGCGGACGGGGTGGAAGCGTTATCTGGCATTGGGGCGGCAGGGGTGGCGTGCACGGGCGCATCGCGGTGCGCCGGTCGAGACGAAAGACCTATTATAAAATCCGCTTCTCGATTTCATCTTTCCGGCGTTTCCTTTCGTGACTCCCCGACTTTTCGCCCTGATTCCCTGTGCCGGCACGGGCAGCCGTTCCGGCTCGGCCGTGCCGAAGCAATATCGCACGCTGGCCGGCCGCGCGCTCCTGCATTACACGCTCGCCGCGTTCGACGCGTGCAGCGAATTCGCGCAGACGCTCGTCGTCCTCGCGCCCGACGATTCCCATTTCGATGCGCGCCGCTTCGCGGGCCTGCGCTTCGCGGTGCGCCGCTGCGGCGGCGGCTCGCGGCAGGCGTCGGTGCTGAACGGGCTGCTCGAGCTGGCCGAATTCGGCGCGACCGACCACGACTGGGTGCTGGTGCACGACGCCGCGCGCCCGGGCATCACGCCGGAGCTGATCCGCACGCTGGTCGCGACGCTGAAGGACGACCCGGTCGGCGGCATCGTCGCGCTGCCGGTGGCCGATACGCTCAAGCGCGTGCCGGCCGGCGGCGATGCGATCGCGCGCACCGAGTCGCGCGACGCGCTGTGGCAGGCGCAGACGCCGCAGATGTTCCGCATCGGCATGCTGCGCGAGGCAATCCTGCGCGCGCAGCGCGAAGGGCACGACCTGACCGACGAAGCGAGCGCGATCGAATGGGCCGGCCATACGCCGCGCGTCGTGCAGGGCAGCCTGCGCAACTTCAAGGTCACGTACCCGGAAGATTTCGCGCTTGCGGAAGCGATCCTCGCGCGCCCCGCGAACGCTTCCTGACTTTCACCCCATCTCAATCGGAACACGCATGGATTTCAGAATCGGACAAGGCTACGACGTGCACCAGCTCGTCCCGGGGCGCCCCCTCATCATCGGCGGCGTGACGATTCCGTACGAACGCGGCCTGCTCGGCCACTCGGACGCGGACGTGCTGCTGCACGCGATCACCGACGCGCTGTTCGGCGCGGCGGCGCTCGGCGACATCGGCCGTCATTTCTCCGACACCGACGCGGCGTTCAAGGGCGCGGACAGCCGCGTGCTGCTGCGCGAGTGCGTTGCCCGCGTGCAGGCGGCCGGCTTCACGATCCAGAACGTCGACAGCACCGTGATCGCGCAGGCGCCGAAGCTCGCGCCGCATATCGACGGGATGCGCGCGAACATCGCGGCCGATCTCGGGCTGCCGCTCGATCGCGTGAACGTGAAGGCGAAGACCAACGAGAAGCTCGGCTATCTCGGCCGTGGCGAGGGCATCGAGGCGCAGGCCGCCGCGCTGCTGGTCAGGCAGGGCGGCTGACGCGCGGCGGTGGCGGCGCGCGGTTCGCTCCGCGCGCTGTGCTGCGGAAATGAAAAATGCCACGCATCAGCGTGGCATTTTCGTTTGAAGCGACGGCCGTTCCGGCATGGCTGCCGGTCGCGCGGCGCAACCGCCTGGCAGCCAGTTACTCGCCTTCGGCGGCGATCACCTGCGCGGCGGCATTGATCACCGACGCGATGCGGCCGACGTCGCGCAGTTGCGTGACGGTCATCCCTTGCTCGTCCTTCAGCAGCGCATAGTGCGACTTCACGCAGAAGTGGCACTTGCCGACGATCGACGCGGCGAGCGCGTACATCTCGAACTTGCGCTTGTCGACGCCGCCGTGCGTCGCATAGGCGCCCATCCGCAGTTCGGCGCGCTGCGTCTTCAGGTCGGCGTCGTCGGCCATCTCGACATACGGATACCAGGTGTTGTTCATCCCCATCAGCGCGGCCGCCGTCAGCACGGCGTTCGTTTCTTCGGGCGACAGCACGCCGGCTTCGCGGATCGTCTTCACGAGCACCGTGCTCTTTGCCGCGATTGCCGCCGCCAGCGCGACGCCGACCGCGTCGTTGCCTTCGAGCGACGAGCGCGAGATCGTGCCGTCGAGATTCAGGCGAATGTCCTTCGCGTAGTCGGGGATGCGCGCCTTAATCGAGTCGATGAATTCCATTGATATCTCCTATGGGTTGGCCGTTAAAAAAGCCCGCAGGCAGCAAGTGCGCTGCGGGCTTCGTGCATCGATGCGCTTACAGCGTTGCGCCGCCGACCGCACGGTTGCACGGGCACAGTTCGTCCGTTTGCAGGCCGTCCAGAATACGCAGGACTTCTGCCGGGCTGCGGCCGACGTTCAGGTTGTTCACCGAAACGTGCTGGATCGTGTTGTCCGGATCGACGATGAACGTTGCACGCAGGGCCACGCCGGCTTCCTTGTCGCGCACGCCGAGCTGGTCGATCAGCTCGCCTTTGACGTCGCCGAACGAGTAGTGGTTCAGCTTGTCCAGGTCCTTGTGCTCACGGCGCCATGCGAGCTTGACGAATTCGTTGTCCGAGCTGCCGCCCAGCAGGATGGCGTCGCGCTCTTCGAACTGCTTCGTGAGCTTCGCGAACTCGACGATTTCCGTCGGGCACACGAACGTGAAATCCTTCGGATAGAAGTAGATGATCTTCCACTTGCCCGGGAACGACGCTTCGGTGATGGTTTCGAACGCCGACTGGCCGTTTTCCTCGTGATTGTTGAAGCCCGGCTTCGCGGCTACGACGGTGAAAGCTTCGAGTTTATCGCCCACGGTTTTCATGCGGATACTCCTGTATGAGTTGGGAAGAAGACAGAGTCAAGCTACCTCGGTGCTGCAACGATGGTGTGACAGCATGGGGAAGACTGTAACACTATTAGTAAAGTACTTCAATAGATTTTGGCTAACGATCGCCATAGTTTTTTTCAACTGGATCGATAGTGTGAAGCGCAGGAAGCGTGCGCGAGCGCGTCACGCGGTCGCACGCGCCTTGCCGGCGCCGGGAAATTCGAGCGTGACTTCGAGACCCGCGTCGGGGATGCGGTTGCGCAGGCGCAGCGCGCCGCGATAGCGGCCGACGAGCCGCAGCACGATCGCCATCCCGAGGCCCGTGCCGTCCGCCTTGGTGCGCGCGGTGTCGACGCGATAGAACGGCCGCATCACGAGCGGCAACTGATCCTCGGGGATGCCGGGGCCTTCGTCGCTCACCGACAGCTCGACGCGCGCGTGCGACACGCGTGTCTCGAGCGTGATGCGCGAGATGCCGTCCTGCTTGCTCTGGCCGTACTTGCGCGCGTTCTCGACGAGGTTGCCGATCACGCGGCGCATGTCGGTCTCGTCGGCTTCGATGACCGCGCTCGGCGCGAGCCGCGTGCGGATCTCGACGCCGTCCTCGCTCGATACGCGCGCGGCGACTTCCTGCGCGATCGACGACAGGTCGACGGGTTCGGGCTTGCGTTGCGACGGGCGCGCGTAGTCGATGAAGGCTGCGATGATGCGGTCCATCTGCTCGATGTCGTCGACCATCGCATCCTTGGTCGCCTGGTCGGACGGGCTCATCTCGGTTTCGAGGCGCAGCCGCGCGAGCGGCGTGCGCAGGTCGTGCGAGATGCCCGCGAGCATCAGCGCGCGGTCGGCCTCGAGCTGTTCGAGGTCGCGCACCATCTGGTTGAAGCTGCGGTTGGTCTCGGCCGCGACGCCCATCCCGCGCTCGGGCAGCAACTCGGGTGTCTGGCCCGAGCCGATCTGGCGCGCGGCGAGCGCGAGCCGCGAGAACGGCCGGTTCACGAGGCTCGTGATGAACGCGGAGCCGAACAGCGACAGCGCGAGCGCGAACAGCCCCCAGCCGGCCCACTGCAGGCCGGTGACGTTGTCGAGCTGGTCGCGGTCGAGCGCGACCCAGTAATCGTCGTCGTCGATCTTGAAGCTGATCCACACGCCGGGAATGTCGTTGACCGACTGCGCGATCACGGTATCGTCGCCGAGGCGGCTGCGGATGTCGTGCTCGATCAGTCGGTTCAGCGATTCGTCGGGCTGCAGCTTGAACTTGTCGGTTTTCTCGCGCGGGTAAACGCGCACGCCCTCGTTGCTCTCGAGATCCTGCAGCAGCGCGCGCCGCAGATCGGGATCGGAATAGAGCAGGGCAGTGCGCGTGAGCTTCACGACCGCGACGAGCTGCAGCGCGACGCGCTGCGCACGCGGCTCGCGTTCGATCACGCGAAAGCTCTGGAACCACGCGGCGAGACTGACCGAGATCAGCAGCGCGATCAGCAGGAAGGTGCGCCAGAACAGCCCGCCGAACGCGAGCTGCAGGAGGCGCCGGTCGATACGCATGGGACGGGCCGTGGGCGGGCGAAACCGGAAAAGAAAAAGGTCAGGCGGCGCCGTCCGGGATGAACACGTAGCCGAGGCCCCAGACGGTCTGGATGAAACGCGGGCTGCCCGGATCCGGTTCGATCAGCTTGCGCAGGCGCGAGATCTGCACGTCGAGGCTGCGGTCGAACACTTCGTATTCACGGCCGCGCGCGAGCTCCATCAGCTTCTCGCGCGACAGCGGCTGGCGCGGATGGCGGGCGAACACCTTCAGCACCGAGAATTCGCCGGTCGTCAGCGGAATTTCCTGGCCGGACTTCGTCAGCGTGCGCGTCGCGAGGTTCAGCGAGAACTCGCCGAACTCGAACACCTCGGTGGTTTCCGACGGCGCGCCCGGCAGTTCGGCCGGCGCCTGACGACGCAGCACCGCATGAATGCGCGCGACGAGTTCGCGCGGGTTGAACGGCTTCGGCAGGTAATCGTCGGCGCCCATCTCGAGGCCGACGATGCGATCGACGTCCTCGCCCTTTGCGGTGAGCATGATGATCGGCGTGCGGTCGTTGCTGCCGCGCAGGCGGCGGCAGATCGACAGGCCGTCTTCGCCCGGCAGCATCAGGTCGAGCACGAGCAGGTCGAAACGCTCGCGTACCCAGAGCTTGTTCATCGCGGTCGCGTTTTCCGCGACATATACGTTGAAGCCCTGCTCGCCGAGATAGCGGCGCAGCAGATCGCGCAAGCGCGGGTCGTCGTCGACGACGAGAATCTTCGAGGGGTTTTTCGTTTCCATGATCGGCATCTTATCGCGAATGGGAATTGGCGCACGGCCGCGTATTTTCGTGCGTTACAGTCGGTTACAAAATTTACCCGTAGTGTCGCGCCGAGTAAAGGCAGGCTATAGAGATTCCTTTACTCGAAGCCGAAATTCGGTAGATACTCCCCTGCACTCCATCTTTCATCTTTGCACACCCGAATTCCGCAGGGTTTTTCAAGTACCAGAGGTAGCCGGTTGCCGCGTGACGAAGGGAACAAATCGACCAAAGAAGCGAGGACGGTCATGCGATCTGCCCGGATTGCACTGATGCTGACGATCGCGCTTGCCGGTCCATATGCGTCGAGCTTCTCGTATGCGCAGCGCCCCGAGCAGGGCGTACCGTCGCGCAAGCTGCCGCGCGGCAAAGCGCCGCAGCCCGACCGTGCCGCCGAGACGGTCCGTTCCGCCGTGCCTCCCGATCTCGAACAGCACCGCCGCGACGGGCACATGACGCCCGAGGAGCGCCACCTTCTGCGCCAGCACATCGAAGACGCCGTTCGCGAGTTGTACAAGCGCTGAAGCGCGCCGTCTTCACCCTGCGCGGAACACGCCGCGCGGAAAAAATTCGTAGCACTTTTTCCGTCAACTTTCGCCTGCCGATTGCCGTTGTACCGGCATCCGCACCGCCGGTGCGTTCCCGGAGTCCATGACGATGAAAGCGAACGCTGCCGCACCGGCGCCGTCGCCGGCCATGCAGTCGGCGCTCGACGCCGACGATGCGCAGTTTTTCCTGAGCCGCACCGGTTTCTCTCCCGCGCCCGCCGAAGTCGCGCGCGTCGTCGGCATGACGCGCGCGCAGGTCGTGGCCGACGCGCTCGGCAATGTTCGCCGCGAACCCGTTACGGCTTGGCCCGACTGGATCGCCGAATTGCCGCCGACGCGCGCGCAGCGCCAGGCGCTGACCGCCGACATGCGCCGCGACGAGCAGCGCGAGCGCAATAGCCGCTACGATGCGTTGCGCGCGGCGTGGGTCAACGAGATGGTCGTGACGCCGTCGCCGCTGACCGAGCGCATGACGCTGTTCTGGCACGGGCACTTCACGTCGGGACAGGACAAGGTGCCTTATCCGCAAACGATGGCCGCGCAGAACGCGCTGTTTCGCCGCGAGGCGCTCGGCAACTTCGGCACGCTGCTGCATGCGGTCGCGAAGGACCCGGCGATGCTGCAGTATCTCGACGGCGCGAGCAATCGCAAGGGGCGCCCGAACGAGAATTTCGCGCGCGAGGTGATGGAGCTGTTCACGCTCGGTGAAGGGCACTACACGCAGTACGACGTGACGGAAGCCGCGCGCGCGATGACGGGCTGGACGGTCGATCCCGATACGCTGCGCTTCGAGGTGCGGCCGGATTTGCACGATGCGGGCGACAAGACGATTCTCGGCGAAACGGGGCCGTTCGACGGCGACGGCTTTGCCGACATCCTGCTGAAGCGGCCCGGTACCGCGCGCTTCATCGTCGGCAAGCTGTGGCGCGAGTTCGTGTCCGATACACCCGACGCGGGCGCGCTCGATCTCGTGGCCGAGCGGTTTCGCGCGAGCGGCTACGACATCCGCGCGGCGCTCGCCGCGCTGTGGTCGACCGACGCGTTCTGGGATCCACGCAACCGCGGCGTGCTTGTCAAGTCGCCGGCCGAGTTCGTCGTCGGGTCGGTGCGGCTGTTCGACGTCGCGTACGGCGATCCGCAGATGCTCGCAAACACCGTGCGCACGCTCGGGCAGAACCTGTTCTATCCGCCGAACGTGAAGGGCTGGCCGGGCGGCGCGTTGTGGATCAACAGCACCACGCTGCTCGCGCGCAAGCAGTTCGTCGAGCAACTGTTCCGCGCGACGGAGACGGCCGGCATGCGGCCGCCGGCGCATCCGATGGCGCCGTCGCCGAATGCGCGGGCGCACGCGATGCCGGTGGCCGACACGGCGTCCGCCGCCGGCATGCGCGGCGCGCCGGCCAAGCCCGCGCGCGGCGGCCTGCGTTTCGACCTCGAGCGCTGGCTTGCGCAATATCGCGCGCGGCCGCAGGCGATCGCGGGATTGTCGACCGAGCTTCAGCTCCAGCACGCGGTGCTGCCCGTGTCGCCGGTCGCGGCGATCGACACGGATTCGACCGGTAGCGCGTATCTCGAGGCGCTGCTGATGGATCCGGCCTATCAATTGAAATGATGCAAACGACGACGAATCGGAGCGCCGCTGTGGCAAAGGTGCCGGGCGGCGGACCAAAGGATGCACGATGAACCGACGTGATTTTCTGACACTGACGGGTGCCGCGGCCGCGGCGGGCGTGTCGATGTGGCAGTCGCCCGCGCTGGCGGCATCGGTGACGCCGGCCGGCTATGCGAACGTGCTGATCCTCGTCGAGCTGAAGGGCGGCAATGACGGCCTCAATACGGTGGTGCCGTATGCGGACCCGCTGTACTACCAGTTCCGGCGCAGCATCGGCATCAAGCGCGAGCAGGTGCTGCAGCTCGACGCGCACACCGGGCTGCACCCGTCGCTCGCGCCGCTGATGCCGCTGTGGCGCGACGGGCAGGTCGCGGTCGTGCAGGGCGTCGGCTATCCGCAGCCGAACCTGTCGCATTTCCGCTCGATCGAGATCTGGGATACCGCGTCGCGCTCGGACCAGTACCTGCACGAAGGCTGGCTCACGCGCACGTTCGCGCAGGCACCGGTGCCGCCCGGTTTCGCGGCGGACGGCGTCGTGCTCGGCAGCGCCGAGATGGGGCCACTTGCGAACGGCGCGCGCGCGATTGCGCTCGTCAATCCCGCGCAGTTCATCCGTGCGGCCCGGCTCGCCGAGCCGTCGTCGCTGCGCGAGCAGAACCCGGCACTTGCGCACATCATCGATGTCGAGAACGATATCGTGAAGGCCGCCGACCGGCTGCGCCCGCGCGGCGGGATGCGCGAATTCAGGACGGCGTTTCCGGCCGGCGCGTTCGGCACGTCGGTCAAGACCGCGATGCAGGTGCTGGCCGCGTGCGAAGCGTCCGGGCCCGGTGCGCAGGATGGCGTCGCGGTGCTGCGCCTGACGCTCAACGGCTTCGACACGCACCAGAACCAGCCGGGGCAGCAGGCCGCGTTGCTCAAGCAGTTTGCGGAAGGGATGAGCGCGATGCGCGGTGCGCTGATCGAACTCGGGCGCTGGAACCAGACGCTCGTGATGACATATGCGGAATTCGGGCGGCGCGTGCGCGAGAACCAGAGCAACGGTACCGATCACGGTACGGCCGCGCCGCATTTCGTGATGGGCGGTCGCGTGGCCGGCGGGCTGTACGGCGCGCCGCCGGCGCTCGGGCGGCTCGACGGCAACGGCAACTTGCCGGTCGCGGTCGATTTCCGCCAGCTCTACGCGACCGTGCTCGGGCCGTGGTGGGGGCTCGATGCGACGCGCGTGCTGCAGCAGCGCTTCGACACGCTGCCGCTGTTGAAGGCGTGATGCGCCGGATTCAGCGCCGGCGTGCGGCGCGCCACGCGATCCACAGCTTGCGGATCGGCGTCAGCGCGATGCGCTGGTGCAGCACCTGGTAGCCGTCGCGCTCGATTTCGTCGAGCAGCGCGCCGCCCAATGCGATCTGAGCGCGCAGCGTGCGCTGCGCGCGGCGTTCGGATGCGGGGATCGCTGCATCGACGGCCGCGAGCGCTTCGCGCGCGCGCGCCGTCTGGAATTGCAGCAACTCGGTGAAGGCCGGGCTGTAGCGGCGGTTCAGCAGATCGGCCGCGGTCACGTTGTAGCGCTGCAGTTCGTCGATCGGCAGGTAGATGCGGCCGTGGCGCGCGTCGTTGCCGAGTTCCTGCACGAATTGTGCGAGCATCAGCGCGCGGCCGGCGTCCGCGGCCCACGGCTGCGGGTCGGCCGGGTTCGCGGCGCTGGCGCGTGCGACCAGCGACGCGAAGGTGCCGCCGACCTGCGCGATATAGCGCTGCAGGTTCGCGAAATCAAGGTAGCGCGCCTGTTCGAGGTCCATTCCGTAACCGTTGACGAGCGTGCGTAATGTGTCTGCCTCGGCGGCGATCTCCGGATGATGCTGCGCGAGCGCCTTCGTGACGGGGTGCGACGGCTGTCCGGCGGCCAGCGCCGCGAGCTCCTTGTGCCACCACGCGAGCTTCGTGTGTCCGACGGTCGGGTCGCTGGTTTCCTTGACGGTTTCCTCGAGTTCGCGGCGCAGCGCGAACAGCGCCGTCAGGCGCGGCTGCGTGGCGAGGGGCGCCTGACGCAACGCGTAGTAGACGCTGGAGCCCGCGGGGGCGGCCTTTTGCTGACAGTAGTCGTCGAAGTTCACGGGCGGAATCGGGTGGGGGCGGGTTCGGGGGACGCGCGGCGGCGCGGTGCCGAAACGTCGAGCGCGGCATTCTAGCACCGCTGCACGGCAGGTGCCGGCAGGGCGAGACAAGGCCGCACGGATCGGGTAGAATCTCGCGCTCGCCTGTTCGGGCGTGCCGGTTTTCAGGCCGGCTTGAAGTCCCGGGCGCGTGGAGAACGCATCTTGCGTGCCGCGCGGTCAGGCGACAGAAAATGCGCGTGAGTGGCGAAATTGGTAGACGCACCAGGTTTAGGTCCTGACGCCCGCAAGGGTGTGCCGGTTCGAGTCCGGCCTCACGCACCACATATACTCCCAAGCATTTCCATGTTTGGCCAAAAAGCCCCGTCAGTCAAGCACTTACGGGGCTTTTTGTTACCAGTGTTGCCCATCACTTCCCATTGACACCCACGGAATCGGGGGGCATCGTAGGGGGCAGTTTTCCTGTTCTGGGGCATCGAAATGCCCCCATGCTCAAATGCCCCTTACCGATGTCGCCATCCGTGCGGCCAAGCCTCGCGAAAAGTCCTACAAGCTGGCCGACGGCCAGGGCATGTACCTCGAGGTCATGCCGAGCGGGTCGAAGTACTGGCGATTGAAGTATCGCATCGACGGCAAGGAGAAGCGGATGGCCCTCGGGGTCTATCCGGCCGTGCCCCTGCTGGCAGCTCGGAAGGCTCGCGACGAGATCAAGGAACAGCTCCGCGGTGGTCTGGATCCTTCGCACGAAAAGAAGCGTGTGAAGCTGCAGCGCAGTCTCGATCGCGCGAACTCGTTCGAGCCCATTGCTCGGGAGTGGCACGAGCAGCGGAAGGGGGCGTGGAGCGAACGCCACGCGGACCGGATCATAAAGCTGCTCGAGCGCGAGTTATTTCCGGTGCTTGGTGCGCGACCGATCGCCGGTATCTCGGCGCCGGAACTGCTCGAAGTCATCCGCAAGATCGAGGCGCGTGACGCGATTGAGTTGGCGCACAAGGCGATCCGGACAACGAGTCACATCTTTCGATATGCCATTGCCACCGGCCGGGCGGAGCGTGACCCTGCACCCGATCTGCGCGGCGCGTTGAAGACCCGTACCGTCGTTCACATGAGGCGCGTCAGTGAGGCTGAGCTTCCGGAGCTCGTGCAGAAGATCAATGCATACGAAGGCGACTACCAGACGCGGCTGGCGCTGCAATTCATGGCACTGACGTTCGTCCGAACGAGCGAGCTTCGATTCGCAGAATGGACCGAGATCGACGAAAAGAAGAAAGAGTGGCGGATCCCGCCCGAGAAAATGAAGATGCGCTCGCCGCACATCGTGCCGTTGTCGAAGCAGGCGCTCGAGGTGGTGGCGAAGCTGCGCGAACTGAACGGCCATAGCCAGTTCCTGTTCCCGAGCCGATCGAGTTCCAAGAAGCCGATCAGCGAGAACACGATCCTGTACGCCTTGTACCGGATGGGCTACCACTCACGGATGACCGGGCACGGCTTCCGCGGCCTCGCGTCGACTATCCTGAACGAGCACAATTTCAACCGGGACTGGATAGAGCGCCAGCTTGCGCATAGCGAGCGGGACGGCGTCCGGGCGGCGTACAATCACGCCGAATACCTGCCCGAACGCCGGAAGATGATGCAATGGTGGGGCGACTATCTGCAGTCAAACCTGTGAGATTTGCGGCGCAGTGTCCAGAAAATTTACGGTCAGTGAGGGGAAGCGGGGCGGAGATGTAATAGGGTTTACACCTAGATATCGCACATTATGCCTCGTGTAACTTGACAAGTAATAAAAGACAAGAACTGACCAATGGTTACTGTGGATACCCTCCGGGGATGGCGAATCGTAATCTATTCAAACGACCATCGACCAGCGCATGTCCATGTCAACGGGCCTGGAAAGTCGGCCGTTTTTCTCCTGAACTGTCCGGGCGGACCCGTCAGCCTTAGGGAATGTAAAGGTTTTTCGTCCAAAGAACTTCAGGACATTGAGGATCATCTAAACAAGCATGTCGCTGAGTATTGCGCGAAATGGGGAGAAATCCATGACAATCACTGAAGACGATGTGCGCGCCGCGGAAGAGCGCATGGAGGCTCGGCTCAAGGATTCACCTGCAGCCACGGAAGCCCACTTCGACGGCAAAAACGTGATCGTCAAGCTGTCAAACGGCAAGGAATTTAACTTCAACCCTGCGAAAGTTCAGGGTCTAGAGCGGGCCAGCGCACGGGAACTGAAGTACATCGAATTGTCCCCATTCGGGGATGGGCTCTACTTTCCGGAGTTGGACGTGGATCTCTATGTTCCTGCACTTCTCAAAGGAATTTTCGGCTCAAAGGCATGGATGAAGGCCCATCACTGATCGTTCTATCGAGCTGCTCCGTTAAGCCCCGCCTCCGCGCGGGGCTTTTCACATCTGAAGGCCTGCGCGATGATGACGCTGTTTCGTGACCCGGAGCGTCCCATGCCTGCCATCAAACTGCGCATCCCCCGTGAAGACGTTTTCGACTTCCGCGACGATTTCACCGCCTGGTCGGCCTCGGTTGGTGCCGATCCACGTCTAGACCCAGGTTTCGAGCCATACGTGACGACCAACATGTCGTCTCCAACCCTGTACGTTGCCGAACTGGACGAATCGTTTTTCGAGCAATATCCGCAGTGGCGTCAGTTCGTGGAGCATTGACTGCGCGGCCGGCCCCCGAGCCACGGATGGTTAGGCGGATGACGTCGAATGTCGAAGCGGCGCGTGCGATGCTGCAGCTTTACCCCGCGGATGAGATGGCGGCCGTACTCGCGCCGAACTGATACAGTTTGTGGACCGTTTGATTGCGACGAGTTGAGGCAATGGAGAACGACGTTCGGTTGGCTGCAACGGCTATCTCAAGATGGGCAGTTACAAAGCCGATCATCCGGCGAGTGTTCATCTTTGGCAGCCGTGTACGCGACGATTTTCGCGAGGACAGCGACCTCGACGTCGCTATCGAGATCGACGGCGTAAATGGCAATGCATTGGCGACTTGGATGTTCGATACGAAGACGTGGCATGCCGAGATTTCGGGACTTGCGTCGTTCGAGATCGATCTGGAGTTTTTTGACGGCGACGAGACGCCAACTATCAAGGCCGCGATCGAGAGATCCAGCGTTCTTATCTACACGCGCGCGGACATAGCTTGATGCATTGACGAAGGGTCATGGGATAGACACCGATGGGTATCCTCACGAAAGAAGAACTGGTCGAATTGACGGGCGGGCTGAAGCAGGGTGCCGCCCAGATCCGCTGGATCGAGCGCGCCCTCGGCATCAAGGCGCCTCGGCGCATCGACGGAACGCCGATGATCACGTGGGAACAGATCAACAATGTGCTAAATCCCGATCGGCCAGAGCGTAGCCGTGGGATCAACTGGACGAAGTAGCTATAGATTTCTTCTACCTGCCACGAAGCAGGCATGCCCACGTGGAGGCAAAAGAACGATGTGCATAGAAGGATTGGTCGATGCAGACGCTTGAGCGCGGCGAGCTTTATGACCTTGTGTGGCAGATGCCGATGATCGAACTTGGCAAGAGATACGGAGTATCGCGCGACGCGATCCGATGGGCATGCATTCAGCTGAATGTGCCTTTGCCTCCCCAAGGGTACTGGGGCGCCCTGGCGGCCGGCAAGGTGATGGAGCGCACCGCGTTGCAGCCGCTGCAGCCCGATCAAGCAACATTTCTAAACGTCGCTGCACTGGTCGAGAGAGACGCGCCGCATCCCCGGCAGCATATACGTCGGTCGGCACCCAAGCCTCCGTTAGTGGAGAGAATATTTGGTGTTAAACCATCACAACCGGAAGTCCCTCCGGTGGTCGTCCCGGCCGGCTACAAGTGGCATCCATCGATTCAGCCGATAAAAAAGCAACTGGAGGCGAGAGCGTCAGGGGTGCGAGCTGCAAAGAGCCGCTACGATTGGGAGCAGGCGCATCCCGGCAAGAGCTATCCGTACCGAGACGACTCTCATACAAGCTGGGAATACTTTGTTGCGAGCGGGAAAATATTAGATACGTCTCACGGCAAGCAAGTGATGCGGGTTTCGCTGAACACATATGAGCGCGGACTGATGCTCCTGAACGACACTGTATTGGCAGCGATCGACGCAGGATTCTCCGTGAAGAAGGGCGATGGAAAGACTCCCATTTGTCTAGATCGAGGTGGGGCTTCCGTGAGCCTGAGATTGATCGAGCGAATCAAAGTCCGTACTCGAGATAGCAAAGATCGTTCGTTGAATAAAGTTGTTCAGGAACGCTACACGGTTCCTTCTGGTCGACTCGATCTCATTGTTGAGCAGGAAGGACTTGGCGAGACTGTCGTCCGAGAAGACGATTTCGCTGAATCTGCGACAGGCATGGCCAAGATCATGCAGGCGCTGGAGAAGCGGCATGCACGTTCTATAGCGCAGGTCGCTCAGTGGGCACAAGATAGGCAGCGCCGCAACGAGGAAGAACTGCTCCGTCTGCAGAAGGAGAAGCAAAGACTTGCTGAGCAAAAGCTAGCTGAAGCAGAAAGGGTAAGGAGAGACGAATTGGTGCGCGAGGCCCAATCATGGCAACAATCCGACGTGCTACGTCTGTATCTTGCTGAACTGGATCGCCGAATGTTGGCTGGTGGCGTGCCGGCGAAAGGCTATCAAGACTGGCGTCAATGGGCAGAAGAGATCGCACGTGATCTCGATGCGGCAGCGTTGCGCGTTAAGCTGCCACGGGGGTGAACGAACTTCGTGATGTGCACCTCAGGGGCCGGGCTGGTTTACAAATTTCTGCTTGACGACGAAACCAACGGGACATAATCTTCAACTGCGCTTGAGACAACAAGCGACGGGTTTGGCGACCTGATTTCACAAAGGCGGACGACGACCGCCAGATGGCGGTATTTTTTCGTCTGCACACTACACGTGCGTCCAGTTCAACGGGCGGGCAGTGGTGGGGATACCTTCGGGTATGCCGGGTTCCTTTGTGTCCGGTTCGCCAACCTTGCTATCTGCCTGCCCACCCTCATTTGGCGATGAGGGCGCAGGTTCTTTGATCACAAAGGACCCGCCATGTCTACCGTCAAGCCTGCTCAAACTCCCCAAGACAACAACAGGGGGCACGCTGTTATCGACGCATCGATCGATGAAGTCGAACTCAACAACCTGTCCGAGAAGTTCGACCTTTTCACTCCCGAAGGCGCGGAGTTGATCACCGGCGTCAGTGCATCGATTCACCTCAACCAGTGCTACAAGTCGTTCCAGGCGATCGACGCGATCACGCGTATCTTGATCGCCGACGGCGTGGCGCATGACTGCGATCGGCCGGTTCTAACCGGATATCTGAGCGGAGGTTTGCTCATTGCGGCGAGCATGCTTTCCGAAGTCGCCGTCAGCAATCTCGAGGAACTTGCGGGTTCGGTCAACAAGCGACTGAATGGGGTGAATCATGTCTAATCGAGTGGCGGCCGCCGCGGGCGTCATCGAGTTCTTCATGGGCCGGACAGACTTCAAAGCGCTCGACAAAGTTGACTTGCTCTTCCTCACATGTGCCGGCGAACAGGCAGTAACGGAGGCGACCAATCTAAGTCGCATTGTGACCGGCCTTGGCTGCCTCATCTCGGAGGACCAGACTCGTGACGGCGCTCAGTCCGGAGCGCTGTGGGACGACGACCTTCCCTCGGTGCTCTGGAATATTGCCAACCAGATCGATGCGATCGGGCAACTGACGTTCGTTGCCAGCGAGGCGGATTACGAACTGCGTCGCCGTGCCGAGGAAGGTGCGAAGGAGGTCGGTCATGGCTAAGCGCTACTTGCCTCCAGGGTACCGGGTAGGCGCTGAGACGTTAGTTGCCAAGCTTCGGGAGTGGAGGGCAGATCCGGAGCACAATTACCCACTTCAGACTGCCGCGAAGATTCGCGAGGCCGTCACGAGCCTGGATGGCGCCGAGCGGGCCGGATTCGAAGATTCTCTGGCACTGCTTTTCCACATGTACGCGTTTGAGGGATGCGGGCCGCTCTTCGAGAGCTGGGACCCGATCCCCGAACTGGAGGATCCGGATTACTTGCCGACGGATTGACGTTCTGCGTTGCAACATGCCGCGCCGAATCGGTGCGGCATAATCTAATTAACCGCGCCTAGCTCGACGGGGCGAAAGCAGGGATCCCTTACCCTGTTGGCACGGTCCCTTTTAAGGATTTGCGTGCGGGAACGCAATGGAAAAGAAATCCGAACTGCAATTGGCTCAATTGCCTAAATCGTTCCAGGTGGAAAAATACGATGAGTGCGCGAGTTTTAATGCGCAAGATTGGTACAGCAATCTTATGCATCGAGCGTTGCGCAAAAGCATGGCTTCGCATGGAGAATACTATGCCAATGAGTTGAAGGGAGGGGCCGATCGCGTGTTGGAGAGGCCAATTTTTCCTCGGATGAAAATTTCGGAAGGTGATGGGTTTTCGAAGAATGTATTTAAATCTCAGATTCTAGATCAGACCGCATACGATTACCTTACAGGTGAATGGATTTTAAGAATATATGATAGCGGGGATTCATCGTATCGAGATGCATTGACAACTATGGATGAAGAAGTTCATGGTGAATCTAATTTTGGTGAGAAAGCAAGTAAAGCATATGAAAAGCTGGACGTCCCCGCGTGGAAAATGCTCACAGATCTAGGCTTTGATATATCTGGTGAGGTTCTGGTTAGCGTTGATTTGTACGCTTCTGAAGAAAAGTTGATTGAAGATTTTAGAGCGTGGCTTCGTACTACCCGAGAGAAGCTCGGTGTTCCGAATATAAAGAGAAAGTTTACTGAGGCTGATTTTGAGCGGTGGCATCAAAATAAGATATTAGGCTATCTGGATCTGACGTTTTGGGCTCATATTAATGGTTATAGATTGACAAATGAGATGATCGGCTCGGCGTTATTCCCAGACGAGTACAGCGTCAGCCTGTCAGAGCGGGTGCGTAAGGTTGTGGCGCCACTTGCGCTTTCTGCATCTAGTTCAGCGTACATCGAAGCATTGCTGTCTCAAGCGCTGAACGAAGCGGAATGAAAACAGAGTGGATTTTGCACCGGAATGACATAATCAAAATTTTTGTTCCGGAAAGGATTTGAGGATTTTTCGTCCCTTTCTTACTGAGATTCACGAAACTAACATAGCTCATCGCCCAAATCTACCAACGGTGAGCGAAAGTGAAGAAGACAGCAGCGCCAGCCGAATCAGGCAAGCCGACCGAGCCGATCCTTCCGCGGGTCGGCCTCTCCAAGTGGGCGCAGATCGCGCCCTTTATTCCGATGTGCCGCGAGTCGTGGCGGAAGCTTGGGCTCGCCGGTAAGGCACCCCAGCCGATCCGGATGAGCCGCACGCACTCCTGCTACAGCAACGCCGAAGTACATCGCTGGCTGGCGGATCCGCTCAGCTACGTCGTGGCGCCGCAGGAAGATCGGGAGGCGGCGTGAAGTTAGCGACGAGCCATCGGGTTTTCGGTCCGGAGAGTCGTGATGGGCGGAAGATCCCCGGTCAGAAAACGTTCCTTGCAGACGCGACATTCATATCCGGTGAAGCTTCCCATGTACAAGTGGGGCTGCAGAGTGGATCGAAGTCCTTTCCCGTCGAAGCATGGCTGACAGAAGATGTTGAGCGGCTGAGATCGAGCTGGCGATCCTTCAGCACCAGGAACGCCGTCATCCTCGATTTGATACGCACGCAGTCCACGGCCGATGTCGACCAGAACGAGCTTTCCCCGATCCTCGATGAGCTTTTCCAGTTCGCGGACCTTCTTCTCAGCCTCGAAATATTTCTGCTGTTCCCGGAACAGCTCGCCCTGCAGCATGAAGAGACTGTCCTGAGCCTTAAGAATCTGATCGTTGAGTTGGGTGACGGTTGCCGCAAGCTCGTTGAAATCTCGCAGACCGATCGCCGCTTTGCCGAGTTCCTTCGCGGCTGTAATCGACATTACAGCTGCATTCAGAAGCGAAACGTCCATGGGAATCCCCCGGATAGTGGTCTATGTGGTTGTCGCGATCACGATTCTACTGCCGGTGCGGATTCCCACCTGAAAGACGGGGGATCGACGTGATGCTGCACACGAACATTGCCGACAAGTTCCTGATCGTAGCGGCAGTCTCCTTGATCGAAAAGTTCAAGAACACCACGCAGTTGATCGGTTTCTCAGGACGGGTTGAGGTGGTTTCCGGTACGACGACTACAAGGCTTTCGTCCACCTCCAGCAAAGTGTTGGCGGTCTTGGTTGGCGGGCTTGGAGCGGTGCAGTGGGGTCTCTTAAACCGACATCTCCGCTCGGGGTCGCCGGTCGAAGAGAAGATAATTGACCGTGGACAGTGGCTAGGCTTGATTCGGACCACTATCACTCACTGCGGCTGGCGATGCTCCCTTGCACCGAAAATGCAAGGGAAACCGAGTTAGCCTATATACATCGACCGCCAATCGATGGACAGAGAGGGAAGCCCCGCTTGGGGAGAGTTGAGGTAAGCCGAACCCTCCGGCAAACCGAACCGGCTTGGCCGCCGGCAGCTTTCCCCAAGCGGGGTTTTTGTTTTGTCTAATTCGCACTGCTTAGGAAGTGGTGGGAAAGGATGGCAGGTATGAGACGCGTTAAAGATGATCGGTCAGTTGTTGATGACGAGGCGCGAGAGAAGCGTATCGCCGAACTCGGGCGCTTGATCGAAGCGTCGTGTGATCCGGACACGCGTCGACAGCGCTGGCTCGAGATGCAGGCCGAGATCTCTGCAAGGAGTTCTGCCCAGATTGCTCGGATGGAGCGCGCGCGGGGGCTGAGCCAATGAAAACGCTTCTCAAGCGCACCTTGCTGTGGGCATACGGCGCGGGCCTCTTGTCGCTGCAAACCACGCAGCGCGTCTATGACTTCTTCCGTCTGTCGAGGCACTGATGGCTGCCACCGATTACCTGCTCGATCTCGGGCATCCCGTTGCGTACTACCCGGGCCTTGTGAAGCACCTCGGCAGCGTCAACGCCGTCCTTTTCTTCAGCCAGATTTTCTATTGGCAGGACAAGGCCGCGTCCGAGCTCGGCGTGTACAAGACCGTCGAGGAAATCGAGACTGAGACGGGCATGACTTATCGGGAGCAGGCCACGGCCCGGAAGCAACTGGTCGAGCGTGGCGTGCTGATCGAGACGAACAAGCGGCTCGAACATCGCGTCTACTACCGAATCGACTTGGTTCGTTTGAACGAGATGCTGGAATCCGCGAACTGCGGAAAGCGCATTTCGGGGGAGGCTGATTCCGCAGTCCGCGGGGCAGCGAAAGCGCAAGTCGTTAATAAGACAAAGACTACTACAGAGACTACATCAAAGAGTACGGCTGACACGTCAGCCAAGCGCGATGTCGTTGACGAAAAGTTCGATGAAGCATGGCGGCAGTATCCGAAGCGTGAAGGCTCGAATTCGAAGCAGGCTGCGCAGCGGGCATGGAATGCTCGGATCCGTGAAGGCATCGATCCGGATGTGCTGGCCGCTGCGGTTGTGGGCTACGCAGCGGCGATGAAGGCTGCAGGGAACATCGGCACGCCGTACGTCAAGCAGGCGTCGACGTTCTTCGGTCGTGATCGGCATTTCGAGGAGTACGCAAAGCCGAGTGCAAAGGGGGATCTCTTCGACGGCGGCGCGGTTCCGTGGTGGAAGGCCGCGGGCTTCACGTACCAGTGGCAGGCCACCAATGCCGGTTGCAGCGAGCGATCTGCGCACCTCTGGGCGAACGGCGTCCGGACGGGGGTGCCCGCATGAACGCGCGCGAACTCGCCGAGCTGCTGGCGGAGAACGCGCAAACGATCGCCGAGTACCTGCTGCCGAACGGCCGCAAGTCGGGCAAGGAATGGAAAACCGGTAGCACGGCCGGCGAGAAAGGCCAGAGCCTGTCGGTATGCCTTGGCGGCGCGAAGCGGGGCGTATGGAAGGATTTCGCCAGTGGCGAGGCAGGCGATCTGCTCGATCTCTGGTGCGCGTGCCGGTCGCTGTCCGTAGCAGACGCAATGCGCGAGGCAAAGCAGTTCCTCGGCGTGCGGGACGACATGCCGAAGCGGCTGGCTCCGACGTACCAACGTCCGGCACGGCCAAAGGCGACGAGGCCGACGAGCCTGCTGGACGAATGGTTCAACGGCCGCAGGATCACGCCTGAAACCGTAAAGGCGTTTCAGATCGCCGAGCAGACCAACGGGCCGAAGACGCACATCGTCTTCCCGTACCTCCGCGGCGGCGAACTGATCAACGCCAAGTACCGGAACATCGCGGACAAGAAGGACATGCGGCAGGAGGCCGGCGCCGAGCCGTGCCTGTTCGGCTGGAACCTGATCGACCCCGGCGTGCGCGTGATCGCGATCGCAGAAGGGGAGATCGACGCCATGACGCTGCACCAGGTCGGGATTCCCGCGCTGTCCGTGAACGCCGGTGCCGGCAATCACCAGTGGATCGACAGCGATTGGGAGCGCCTGGAGCGTTTCAGCGAAATCCTGCTCTGCTTCGACAACGACGAGGCCGGCCGCAAAGGGGCGCACGAGGTCGCGAACCGCCTCGGTATCGAGCGCTGCCGTGTCGTGTTCTTCGGCGAGTCGAATGACGCGAACGACTACCTGCTTGCCGGCGCTACGCCTGAAGATTTCCGCCGCTGCTGCGATCAGGCGTCGGGCTTCGATCCGGACGAGCTCAAGTCGATCGAGCGCTTCTGGTCGAACGTCAAGTCGATGTTCTATCCGGCGTACGAGGACGAGAACTGGCCTTATCTATCGTTCTGCGGTCGCAACGAACTCTGGTTCGAGTTCCGTCCCGGCGAGGTGACGGTCTGGACGGGTATCAACGGCCATGGCAAGTCATTGCTGCTCGGGCAGGTGCTGATCGGCTTGATGTGCCAGGGGGAGCGCTCGTGTGTGTTCTCTGGCGAGATGAAGCCGGAGATGCAGGGCAAGCGGATCGCAAAGCAACTGGGGGGCCTGGATCGACCGTCACCCGATTACCTCGATCATATGGGGACGTGGCTGCGCGACCGGATGTGGGTGTTCGATCTCGTTGGGGTCGCGGCAATCGAGCGTTTGGTGACGGTCTTCACGTACGGGTTCAAGCGCTACGGGATCCGCCACTTCGTGATCGACAGCCTGATGATGACCGATGTCCCGGAGGACGGTCACGGTGCGATGACGGCGCAGAAGGAGGCTATGCGGATGCTCGCCAACTTCGCGCGCCAATACAACGTCCACGTGCACCTGGTCGCTCACCCGCGCAAGGGGCAGGACGAAAGGCGTAGTCCCGGGAAGATGGATGTCGGCGGCAGCGGAAAGATCACGGATGCCGCGGACAACGTGTTTTCGGTGTGGTCGGCGCAGAAGGATCAGGATGACCAAAGTGTCGACGAACCGGACGCATTCCTCACGCTTCTGAAGGCACGAAACGGAGAAACGCAGCGCCGGTCGCTCGCGCTGTTCTTCAACCGCGACTGCATGCAGTTCGGGCCGAGCGAGAGTCGCCGGCCGTTCGTGTACCTGCCGTTCAGTCAGGCCGGGACGACGGAGGTCGCGTGAAGCAGATTGAACGTGACGGTTCCCCGCAGCGCCAGATCTGCGCTCTGCTCGAGCGCGTGGGCGCCATGACGATCAACGAGTTGGCCGAGGCCCGTGGGATTCATCCGCGCGCTACTGCGCGTCAACTCGACGCGTTATCCGAGTCGGGATTCGTTCGAGCGTCTGGAACACCGAAGCGATATACGCGTACCGCCAAGCCGATCCCTGCCGTCGTGCCTCTGACGCCGAAGGCCGCACGCATTGCTGAGCGCCGGCGGCGCGATGAGGTGGCAGTTTCGGCGCCGTTCCGGATCCCGGAGCCGACGGAACTCGACCGAGTGATGTTGTCCTGGACAGGAGCGCTCGCGTGATCTCGCTGCGCAACCTGTCCAATCCGGATCTGGTCGGACATCGCATCTGCGGCCTGCTGGAGCAGCAGGGGATGCTTACCCAGGCGAGTCTCGGTTTGCAGATCGGTGTGCCCCGCGGGACGATCTCGAAATACCTCACGGCGTTGACCGATGAAGGCTATACGTACATCGCCAACTCCATCTCCTACTCCAAATCGAGCGGACCAAAGGGTATCAGGCGCGGCGTAATCCTGCTCTACGCCAGGACGAACAAACCGCTGCCGACCATTCGCGAAAATCGCGACGAGGTTACTCCGGCCGAATTGCACCGGATCATGTGCGGGATCGTCCAGCGCGGGAAACAGCTTTAACGTGGTCGCGTCTCCTTCACTACGGTGATTCGCCCGGCACGTCCGGGCATTCTTTTCTGGAATGCGCCTCGAATCCTCCATCTGTCCGCAATGCAAGCGCCTCTGGCGACTGAACATCGTCGCCATGCTGCGTGAAGCCAAAGGGAAGAGATGGGTGTGCCGCGTCTGCCAGATCGCCAACGAAGCAGATGCCGCAAATAGGCAGCGCGGGATAGAAGAAACGCCAGACGGGGGCCCATTAGCCCAGGCCCGAACAACTGGTGTCGCGCCAGCTCGATAAACGTGGCTGAATGGCGGAGAAGCACCGCCAGGACCGACCGGAATGGCTGAACGCACCAAGGCGCAGCAGGTCGACCAAGCCGGATATACCCGCCGCGGCCTAGCAACGCTTCAAAAAAAGCGGGTGGGAGGTTGCGCCCTTTCCATCGGTCCGGAGCTGAACATGATCGCGTACGCCATCTTCACATCTGACGGCACACTGCTTGCCACAATCTCGACGCCGACTCCGCCGACGCTCGAGCAGATAGCGGACTACTGCGCGGAAATCAACGGATTCGCCGATCGCGACGAATGGATGTACGAGGCACGCATTGGTGAGATCACCTACGCGCCCGTCCATTGATTGGTGCTTCAGATCGACCAACCGAGCTTATCCGCGAGAGAACGGTATGCATTCGCGAGCGCTGCGGCGGCTTCACGATCTACGAACGGCTTCGGGTCACATAGCACCCCAGTCTGGAATCCACCCGATGCCCGCTGTTGCGATCGCTGAACTGCGGCGCGGTACTGCTCACCAATGAGGGCTTCAAGGTCATCGCGGATCGACGAGTTGCGCTTCGCCAGTTCAATGAAGATCGTCTCCAGCGCAGTCAGTCGCGCTTCGGTTTCATGGTCCACGGTCTGCTCCATGTGAGGACGACCCACTGATCGCCAAGCGCTACGGTAGCAGGTTTCGGATGTCGAGAGACTGAGCGAAGACATTCCCTCGCGTGCGCGCACATACGCGCGAGAAAAGGCTCAGGCAGGGATGACGGAAGAGGACGAAAGGTGGCGCAAGAAGGTGTCCTGCGAGCCTCAAAAATACCCGTTTCCTGCCTCGGCCCAATCCATTCATTTTCCTTTCTGTCACATTAGAAAGCTTTCATGCTGCATCGCATTCGTCGTGATCGTCGCATCGTCCGACCGATTTGATGGCCTAACTCATTGATTATATTGAATTGGTGCGATGCATCTAAACTTGACATAATGGGTGCTATCAGTCGAAACAGGGTATTATCATGGTCTAATGAGATCGATTCTCATCTATTCCTTACTAAATCCTAACTCTGGGACCACCCTGGGGCCTCCGGACCGGGGTGACGAAATTTTGCGGACCCTCTCCCCAATCCGCTCGCGGGAAAAACATTGATGATCGCCTCTGACCAAGGATTCGGAGGTGAGAGATGGGCAACGGTTACGTGAAGTCGGTCAGCACTGATCCGATAGCGATTAATTTTCCATTCGGGGCGACACTGGGTCGCGCGTCGGGTCATACGCGCGTCGCGATGTATGGATTCAACGGCGCTCCTGCGGCGGGGGCAGATGTCTGGGTAGGGCAAGGGGCATATCCGTTCCAGACGACGGCGCAAGCGCTGGAGATCATCTCGTCGTCTGCGAATGACGCTGCGGCCGGCACCGGTGCCCGCACGGTGACAGTGCAGGGGCTGGACGCGAACTTCAACGCGATCCAGGAAACGGTCACGCTCAACGGAACGAGCGCCGTCGCGCTCGTCAACAGCTACCTTCGCGTGAACAGCGTCCAGGTGGCGACGGCTGGAAGCGGCAATACGAACGCCGGCACGCTCACGCTTCGGCTGGCTGGCGCTGGCGTATCGCAAGCGGTGATGACCGCTGGTATCGGGTATGCGAAGCAGGCGATCTATACGGTTCCGACTGGCTTCACGCTGATCGTGACGGATCTGTTCTTCGCGGTCGGTGGGGTTGCAACGACGGTCAACGTGACGTTCAGTTTTACGCGCATCTCGCCGGCGGGGCTGATCACCACGACCAACGAATACCCGACGATCCCGTTCACCCCGACCCAACGCCAAGTTGCGACCGGCACGATGATCGCATCGCAAACGGCGCTCACCACGCGCATTACTGGCATCACCAGTACGCCGCCCTCCGCATATGCCGGGTTCGAAGGAATCCTCGTGGCGAACCAGTACCTGCAATGAGACTGACCAACGGTGCGTTGCTGAAGGCGATCTCGGATGATCGGGCGCTCGGCTCGGCAATGCTGTTCCCGCATCGTCATCCGCAGGCGTCGCCTGCGTTTCACGTAGAAGTCATGGACCTCTGGCGATGTGCGGACGAGTGGGTGCTGATCGAGGCGTTTCGGGAAGGGGCGAAGTCGACGCTGTCCGAGGAACACCTGCTGATCGAAGCGTGCTTCGGCAACTTCGGTTACTGCCTGATCATCGGTGAGACGTACACGAAGGCTTGCCAGCGTCTCGAGGCGATCAAGTTCGAGGCGACCCGCAATACGAAGCTACAGGGACTCTTCGGTCGTTTGAAGGAGTCGGGGCGCGTCTGGAACGAGCACCAGATGGAGCTTTCGAACGGCGTGCTGCTCGAGGCTCACGGATGGGAAGAAGAGTTCCGCGGCTTCAAGTGGCGTGACATCCGTCCCGACCGAGCGTATCTCGACGACATCGAGAACAAGGAGCGGGTCAAGGATAAGTCGGCGGTCGATGCTTCGATGCGGAAGTTGTACCTCGAGTTGATCCCGGCGATGGACAAGGTCAAGGGCAAGATCCGGGTCACCGGGACGCCGTTGGCCGAGGACTGCATGATCACCCGGCTTCGTGACAACCCGGACTGGATGAGCCGACGCTATCCGATCTGCAAAGGCGACATCGACGACCCCGCTGCGGAAGCGATGTGGCCGGAGCGCTATCCGATGGACTGGGTTCGTCGGAAGCGCGACGAGATGGAGCGGGCTGGGCAACTGCGCGGCTTCATGCAGGAATACATGCTCCTGGCGATCGGCAGCCAGGACAAGCCGTTCGAAAGTGATCACATCCGGGAGTGCGCGGTGGACCCGGCGCCGTGGCTGCCGAAAGTCGTGATCACCGATCCCGCACGGACCACCGACCTGAAGAAGAGCGACCGCACCGGTCGCGTGGTGCTCAGTCGCCTCGGCACGAAGATTTTCGTGCATGCCAGTTCGGGCGAGTTCTGGAAGCCCGACGAGGTGATCGCCGACGCGTTCACGAGCTCGGCGCGCTACGGCAATGCGACAGTGGCGATCGAGAAGAACTCGCTCGATGAATGGCTGCTGCAGCCGATGCGCGCCGAAATGCTTCGCCGCGGCGTGACGTTGGCGCTTCGCCCGCTGTCCGCGCCACAGGACCGAGACAAAACGCAGTTCATCATGGGCATGCAGCCCTTTTTCGAGGCTGGCGACATCGTGCTGGTCGGCGGCCAGGGCGCGCACCCGAAACTCGTCGCCGAGATCCTGAATTTCCCCAGCGGCAAGCGCGACATTCTGAACGCGCTCGCGTACTTCCAGCGCGTCTTTTCGGGGGTGCCCGTGTACGAAGACTTCGGGCAGTGGAACCTCGTCGCCGAGTACGAGCCGAGTCAGCAGCATCCGCTCGCGCTCACGTTCAACGCGACGGGCACGGAAACCACCGCGGCACTCGTCTGCATCGAAGGACAGCGCATCGTAGTCGTTGCGGACTGGATCTCCCCCGTTCCGCCGAAGGAGGCGGTGCCTGACATCGCGCAGCTCGTACGTGCCGCATTCCCGCGCGCACGCGTGACGGCATGGCTGCCGGCCGATGTGCTCGACCAGGCCGACCGCATGCCGATCGTGCCGGCGCTGCGCGCGGCGGGGCTATACCCGATGCGCGGCGCGTACGTGAATGTCGCGCGCGGTGCGCTGTCACCGCTGATCCGCACCGAGGCCAAGGGACGGCGTCTGTTCCAGGTCGATCAGGAGGGTGCGAAGCACTCGCTCAATGCGATGGCCGGTGGCTACAACTATCCGGTCGATCGCGCGGGAAACCGGAATACGCTCCCCGAAACCAGTCCGCACCGTACCCTCGTCGAGGGCCTCGAGGCGGCCGTGTACGTGATCTGCTCGCAGCAAGCGGACGTCCTGCCGGAAGGCGTGAACATGGGCGTTAATCCGCAAGGCGTGAGCTACCTGACCACCTTGCCGCGGAGATGACCATGGCAGTCGATCGCAAAATCACACCCAAGGCGCCGTCGCAGCGCCCGTCGGATTTCTACAAGGGCAAGCAGCAAGGCGGCGCGTACGGCAAGCCGGAGAAGGTCGGCGAGCGTATGCAGGGTGGCCCGATGCGCGAAAAGATGTCGAAGTCGGGGCTGTGATCGTGAAGAAGCCCCGCGAATACCAGGGCACGCGCTCCGAGTCGCGCCCGGTCGGAGATTTCTTCGGCAAGAGTGCGAAGAAGCCGAACGACGACGACCGCCCGAAGCGCACGCCGAAGGACCGCAACACGGGCAGCTCGGCCGCGCGGCGGCTCGCCGGCAAGGTCATCGGCTGATCTCTCCATGGTGCGCCCGAAAAAGCCGAAGAAGCAGGACGACAAGCCCGCGGTCGAAACACTGGACGCGCGGGCGCTTGACGCTGAAAAGACGGGCGAAGACATCGAGAACTGGGCCGACCAGCCTGACTCCGACGCCTACACCGAAGCCGCGAAGCTGTACCCGAAGATCGCGAAGTGCTACCAGAACAAGCAGGAGCAGATGGACCGCTGCGAAGAGTACTGGTCCATCTACAACGCTCAGCCGGACGAGAATCAGCAGTATTCCGGCAACTCCCAGTGCTACATCCCCGCAGTGCGCAACGCCGTCAACGCGCGTGTGAAGCGAACGATCGCGCAGCTCTTCCCCGTCAACCACAAGCACGTCGGCGCGACCGGCCCGGACGGGAATATCCCGTTCGCGCAGATCAGCCTGCTCGAGCATTACATCCGCTCCGCGATGGTCAAGGACGTTGTGCGCGCCGACTTGATAGCCGGCGATGTGACGGGGCAGTGGAACCTCTACGTCGACTGGTCGCGCACGCAACGTCGGATCACCGAGCTGATCAAGAAGCCGCCGATCCTCGAGGACCATGAACTCGGTGGGGAGGTCGAAGACCTCGCCGCGAATGACGACGACTGGGATTGGGAAAAGGAAGAGAAGGAGGTCACGACCGAAGGCCCGGACATCGTGCAGTTCGCGACCGAGGACCTGGCCGTCTATCCGCCGACCTGCAACGACATCGAGAAGGCTACCGCGACGGCGATCCGGCTGCGCCTGACGATCGACGCCGTGGAACGGTTCGTGGACGAGGGGGTTTTCGTCGGCGTCGAAGCGAAAGAGCTGATCGACAATCTAGCGAAGCCGGACGGCGGACGCGAGAAGTACGTACCGCCGAAGAAGCGCACCGGTGACGCCGGCATCCGCACGGAAGGCACGTTCAAGTACGCGCTGATTTACGAGGTCCACACCAACCTGGATCTGGGCAACGGCAAGGAGCCGTGCTTCGTGTATTTCGCCGGGCAGGACGTGATCCTCGGGATCATCCGGAACCCGTTCTGGTCGGGCAAGCGGCCGATCATCTCGGCGCCGATCGAGCGCATCACGGGTTCGTTCTTCGGCATCTCGAAGATCGAACCGGTCAAGTTCCTGCAGTGGAACCTGAACGACTACTGGAACATGGGGCAGGATTCGGCGCAGTACAGCCTGCTGCCGATCACCATGGTCGACCCGCTGTCCAATCCGAACTACCAATCGATGGTGGTGGGGCTTGCCGCGGTATGGCTGACGGACCCGAACAAAACGAAATTCGCGAACTTCCCGGCCATCTACAAGGACGCGATGATGCTCTGCCAGGGCATCAAGCAGGAAATCAACGAGTCGATGGACGTCAACGACGCCATGCTCGGGAAAGCGCCGGTGGGGCGCAAGAATCAGGCGCAGATGGCGGCGCAGATGCAGTCGCAGGAGTCGAACATCATCGACAACGCGAAGCGGTACGAGGAAGTGATCCTCAATCCGCTGCTCGAATGGATGTTCGAACTCGATCGTCAGTTCCGCACCGAAGAGCTCACTGTGGAAGTGCTCGGCGAAGTCGGCGCGCGCGCGAACCTGCAGACGATCCCGCCGCAGGCATTCGGCGAGCGCTATTTCTTCCGCTGGTGTGGCACATCGTACCAACAGAACCTGCAGCGCATGCAGCAGATGATCTCGTGGATGAACGTCCTGCGCGGCATCCCGCCGCAGCAGCTCGACGGCCGACGCCTGAATATCGGCCCGATCCTCGAGTACGGCACAGAGCAGATCTTCGGGCCCGAGGTCGCACCGCGCATCCTCATCGATGAGCGGAACCTGTTCCATCTCGAGCCCGAGGACGAGAACCTGATGATGCACAACGGTCTGCCGGCCGAGATTCACCAGGCGGACGACGATCGTGCGCACATCGCCTCGCACCTGCAGGCCGCGCAGCTCACGGGCGACGCGGCAGGCCTGTTCCGCGCGCACATTCAGCAGCATCAGCAGGCCATGCAGGCCAAGCTCCAGGCGCAGATGGCACCGAAGCAGCCGCAAGGGCAACCGGGCGTGCCCGGCGGCGCGGGGTCAGGTGTCGCGGGTACACCGCGTGCCGGCGCGCAGCCGGGGCAGCCACGGCCGCAGGGCCCGGCCGGGATGATTCACCCAGACCAACTCGCTTCTCCTACCTCCATGCCGAGAGGGTGATATGGCCGATCAATTTCAGATTGCGCAGTCGATCCTGCAAATTCTCGGTGGGATGGCGGATCCCGCATCGTTGAAGCAGGCGATCATCAGTGTCGCGAATCAGACGCAGAGTGCACTCAACACTCTGTCGACGCAGCCTCAGGCACCAGGTGGCCCCGCGGGCGGAGATTTATCGGGCAACTATCCGAATCCGACGATTGCGAAAATCTCCAATGCGCTGACGTCATACGGTGGCCTTTCGCTCGTTGCCGAGGGTGTCCCTGTCCAAATCGCATCTGCCGTTCAGTTGACGCAGGCGGCAAACATTTCGTCGACGACTCTTTACACGGTTCCCGCCAACGGCGCCGGATGGTACCGAGTGTCAGCTCAGGCCGTCGTAACGCAGGCGGCAACGACATCTTCGACGCTTCCCAACGTCGGCGTCACATGGACCGATAACGATTCGGGAGTGGCGCTGTCTGCTACCACGATGACGTCGACGAACACGGCCAATGCGCCGGGTGCGTTCGGACTTGGCTCACAGATGATGTACGTCAAGGCAGGTACGACCATTCAGTACCAGACGAGCAACTACGCATCGTCCGGCGCCACACCGATGCAATACGCCGCTCGCGTTCGTCTCGAGTATCTCGGGTGATATATGAAACGCTTCGTCGCCCGATGCACGCCGTGGGGAACCATTCAGACCGGCATCTTCTTTCGATCGCTGACGGAGATCGAGAAGGATGCCGTGATTGCACACGAGCGCGCACACCTGATTCGACATGATCCGTGGCGACGCCTCTGGTGGCTGATGACGCTGCAACTCGTTCTTCGCCCCGAGTGGGTCTTCGCACGCGTGCGTGAGCAAGAACTGGAGGCGGATCAGTACGTGAAAGAGCAGGGCCTAGCCGCAGGCATGCGTATGTTCTTGCGCCGGCACCCGCATCCCGGCAGCGCGCTGCATCCGAGCTCACAGGAAAGGCTGGAGGCGCTCCATGTCTGATGCATTTCACATCACCCCCTATCAGGTCAGGGCGGAAGGCAAGGACGTTCCCCCGAACGAGATCCAGGCCGCGATCAATTCGCTCGCGAATCAGACGACGGGCGCGCTGAACACACTTGGTAACGGAGCGGGTCCAGTCTTCTCCGCGCTCATGACTGCATGGTTCCTCAGCTTGCCGACGTCGCCGGGCCCGGTCGGAACTCTTTGGAATGACGGCGGAACTCTTGCATTGGTGTTGCCATGAAGAAACTGCTTTTCGCAATTTTCGTTCTGTTGTGGTTGGAAACTGCGGTGCTCGCTCAGAGCTACCCGTCGCCGACATACAAAAATGTGACGCTGCAAAATGCGCTGGCTGTTACATCGGGTGGAACGGGAACCACCACGGCTACCGGTACCGGGTCGGTCGTGCTTTCCACGTCCCCGACAATTTCCAGCGCGACATTGCCGAACGTTTCCATTACCAGTGGTAATAGCGTCTTCACAAACTCTTCGATCGGCGGAACATTCAGTATCACGAACGGATCAGATGTAATTAACGCGAATAACAATGCGAATAATGTTCTGGTATTTAGCGGCACTGGCTCGAGCACCGCGAAATTCATCTCGACGTTGTCGAAGGGCGGCTTTATCCCATCGTCTGATACGAACGTAAGTGACGGGATCGCATTTCGGTCTGATTTCATCAATACGGCAGTATTCCAAGGGATGAACCCAAGCGGGACCGCCGGATATGATACGAACCTCACGTTGTATCGGCCGGCCAGCACGAACAATGCATTCCTTGGCGTAACGATGTCTCCCACCCCGGGAGCGGAGCAACATCTGTGGATGGGCACGGATTATGTAAATAACCGATACACATTCACGGAAACGATCACCGGAACGGGCACGTATCTGCCGATCACGTTCCTCAACGGTCAGGCTCAGGCTTTCCAGATTGGCACCGGTACGACGCCGACCACAACCTTTTCCGGTGGTGGGGTCGTCCTGAATGGTACCGAAGGCAATCAGATTACGTGGACTCTCGGCGGCCAAACTTGGTCGTGGAATATGGCGTCGGGTGGGAATTTTTACATTCACGATGGCACGAACAATAAGTTTCCGCTGACGGTTGTTCCGAACTCGACGGCTTCCTTGCAAATCGGGCCTGGCACGTCGACATTCACAGGGAGCATTACCCCATCTTCTACCGCGGGCATCGTCGGCACCACGACGAACGACAACGCCAATGCTGGGAGCGTGGGTGAATACCAGAGCGTCACAGGAAGTTCCACGGGCCTGACGAGCGGCAGTTACGTTGACCTCGCGACTCTTTCCCTGACGGCCGGCGATTGGGATACGGAATGCACGGTTTCATTCGTGCCGAATGCCTCGACCACAGTGTCAGCGCTCGTGGCTGGCGTCAATACCGTTGCAAATACTAACCCGATGGCCGTGGGCAACGGCACCACTCTCGTCTCGATTTTCACCACTGGTTCAGGGCAGCTCATCGCGACGCCCGTTGTCCGAGAAAGCTTGTCGTCTACTACGACTATCCGTTGTGGTGGTCAATCAAACTTCGGCACAAGCACGATGAACGCTATTGGCTTTCTTAGGGCCCGGAGGATTCGATGATGTTTGAGAAGTCGGGAAACCGCTATACAAATCTCGGAACCCTGATCAGGAGATCATCGTGCGCAAAACCATCCTGGCCCGTCTGATTGGCCTCATCTTCCCGGCTATCGGCCCCGGTCAGAACCCGAACGTGCCGATGAATGGTGCGTTGCCCGATCAGATCGGTTTGAATGCCTCGATTCTCGGCATCAACCCGTTGCAGGAAGCGATCTATAACGCGGACGCGGCGACAGCATCGAAGACACTTTCGGCAACCGAAATCAGTGGCGCCGCGCAGTGCTTTCTCGCCTTCACCGGAACTTTCGGCGCCGGCGGTGCGATCACGCTGCCGACGGTCGCCAATCTGATTGCCGCGCTCCCCGCCGTAGTGCAAGCCAATCCGGTGGGTATGACCTGGCAACTGCGGATCATCAACGTTGCTACTACGCAGACATTGACTGTGACGACGAATACCGGGTGGACGCTGGCCGGCACGATGACCATCGCCACGACGGTCTTCCGTGACTTCGTGGTCACCATCACCAGCGCGACAACGGCCAGCATCCAGGCTGTTGGTGCGGGCAACGCATAAGGACGGGCATGAACAAGCTCCTGAAGCGACTTCTCGGTTTTCTGTTTCCCGGCGTTGATGATGGCGATCCGTCGGATCTTGGTTCTGACGCTGGGGGCGACGACGCTGGCGCTGGTGATGCTGGCGGCGGCGATCCTGGCGCTGACGCTTCCGCTGGTGATGCTCAGGATGACGATTTCGACTTCGATTTCGTCGAGCCGGCGACGCCCACGCGTCGCTCGACGTCCGATGCGGATCGTCTGGCCGCGCTCGAGGCGGAAGTAGAGCGGCGCGGCCGGCTGGTCGACGCTGCACGCACCTCCGCGCCGCCTGCTCCGGATCGAGATTTCGAAACCGAAGAAGCGCGTCTGCGCGATCCGAATACGACGGACATAGAGCGCTGGCAGATCCAGTCGAACCGCACGTTACGTCAAAGCCAACAGGCTGCGCAAGCGGCGCTGTTCCAGGCGCAGGATCTGCGCGATCAAACGCTGTTCGAAGCGAAGATCGCGGCCGACCCACATCGCGCGCGGTATCGCGAACGCGTCGAAGCTGCGGTGCTGGAAGAGCGCCGGCAAGGTCGCAACGCCTCGCGTGAGGCCGTCTACTACTACATGCTCGGCAAGGACATCGCGGACGGCAAGTTGAAGCCAAAGGCAAAAGCGAAATCGGCCGCCGCCGATGTACCGCGCGGCAAGACGCCGGGCGTGCGCTCGACGGTTCCGGCCGGCCGAGGGCAAACCGAACACCAGAAGCGCGCCGCGCGTCTGGCTGACGTGAACATCTGACCAGCACGAGGACACCATGCTGACGAAAATTCTGGCCCTCCTGACGGGCTTCATGTTCCCCGGGGTGACGAACCAGTCGTCGAGTTTTACGGCTGACGTTGAAGCGTACATCCAGGAAGAGGTCGAGCCGCTCGCGCGCCGCCAACTGGTTGCGTACCAGTTCGGCAAGCCGCTCAAGCTCGACACGAATCGCGGCACGACATACACCGCGTCGCGCTACCAGCGCTTGCCGCTGCCGTACGCGCCGCTGCAGGAAGGCGTCGCGCCTCCGGGTGAGGCGATGACGCTGCAACAGGTCAGTGCGACCGCGCAGCAGTGGGGCGACCGCGTCATCATCACCGACGTGGCGAACCTCACGATCAAGCATCCGCTGTTTCAGCAAGCTTGCGAGCTGGTGTCGCTGCAGATGCCGGAAACGCTTGAGCGCAACACGCTCAATACGCTGCTGTCCGCGCCGCAGGTGAACTACGCCGGAGGCGCCGCAAACCGCGCCGCCCTGACGGCGTCCAACGTGATGTCGCCGCACGAGTCGAACCGCCTGTTCGCGTCGATGGCCGCCTACGGCGTGCCGCGCTTCAACGGCGACGAGCGCGAAGACATGATGATCGAGGCGGGCTCATACCGCGATCCGTCTCAGACGCCGCGCGTCAAGCAGCACTACGTCGCGCTGATCAGCCCGTTCTCGGCGCAGGACATGCGCGAGAACTCGTCGGTTCAGCAAGCCTGGGCGTACAGCGACGTGAACCGGCTCTACAACAACGAGCTGGGCGATTTCGGCGGCATCCGTTTCTGCGAAACGAACATGATGCCGTACTGGACGGGCGCTGCCGCGATCAACGGCACCGCGTCGACGTCCGGCGGTCAGCTAGCGACCGGCACGTATTACGTGCAGGTCACCGCCGCGCCGGCGCTCACGTCGGTCGAGCAGACGATCTACCAGGTGTCGTCGTCGATTAGCGTGACGGGCCCGACCGGCTCGATCTCGGTGACGCTGCCGTCGTTCCCGAACTACGTGTTCAACGTCTACATCGGCACGACCGCGAACCCGGCGAACCTCGCCACCGCGATCGGCAACGGCGTGCCAGTGACCGGCGTGCTCGCTGGTCAGGCGACGCAGCTGCAGCCGAACCAGACGGTGACGCTGACGGGCATCGGCGTGACGCAGACGCCGCCGGCAGCGCCGGCGAACGGCGTGTCGGTGTTCCCGGTGCTCTTCATCGGCAACCACAGCTATGGCCAGGTGCTGCTCGAGAATCCCGAGTTCCACTACCTGACCGGGGCCGACAAGTCGGATCCGCTGAACCAAACCCGGGTCGTGTCGTGGAAGGTGTTCTACGGCTCGATTCTGCTCAACACGGCCTTCCTGGCTCGCGTCGAATGCGGCTCCGCATTCGCGCCGGGCTACCAGGGCGGTACCGTGACCACCCCGTAAGGAGTAACTGATGGCCGCACGTAACTCGCAGGAGCCGGCAAAACCGGCTCCCGAGTCGGCTGATGCCGACGAATTTCTTGGCGGCGCCGGTCCGGTGTCGAAAGCCGCAGCCGAAGCGCCGCTCGACGAAAGCCGCGAAGCGCTGCTGGAGCGCATCAAGGCGCTCGAAGCAGAAAACGCCAAGCTCGGCGCGGAGAAGGATATCGCCGAGGAAGAGTCGGCACGCCTGTCCGCGCAAGCGCAGTCGGCTCTGCTGACGTCGGGCGTCGTCGAGCGTTTCGCCGGCAAGGCCGAGGACGGCAAGACGGATCTCTGGTGGTATCGCATCGATCTCGCGCCGTGCGGCGGTGAGCACCTGAAGATCAACGGCACGCCGTACCTGCATGGTCACACGTACAAGTTCGACACGGACACCCTGCGCTCGATCAAGGAAATGGTTGCGCGCACCTGGGTGCACGAGAACGACATCAACGGGCACGCGTTCAACCCGTACCGGCAGGCGCAGAACAAGGTGCTCGGAGGCGGCCCCGTGCCGACCTGGGCACGATCGTAATCCCCCACCCCGAAAGGAAGACCATGTCGCAAGCCTCTCAGGAAGTTACGGCTGCAACGGTGATCGGCAACTTCACGATCACCCTCCCGGCGCCGAATCAGGCGCAGCTCTCGGCCAGCGGATATCTGGTCGAGGGCGAATCGAAGGATTCCCTCGACAGCCGCATGGACCTGGCGCGCGAAGCGCTTCAGCGTCAGCAACGCATGCTCGAGATTCCGGTCCTCGAAGCCCATATCGAGCAGTGGGAAAAGGCGCGTGACGACGTCGCGCGCGCATACGCGGATCTGCTCGAACGCCACAACGCGAAGACCGCCGGCAAGGCGGGTTCGAAAGCATTGTCGAGCCAAGAGCAGGCGAACCTGAAGAACGCACCGCAGCAACTGAAGGGCATCGAGGCCGAACTCTCGAAGGCGCGCCAGAAGATCGCGGACGCGCGCGCGGGAGCGTGAAATGGCCTACCTCCAGGCCCAACAGATCGTCGCGCGCGCATGCGCGATTGCGAAAGCGCCGGGATGGCTTTCGCAAGGCGGAATCTATCTGAACATGGTCCTGGAGGACCTTTGGCTGCATCGTGACCTGAAGATCAACCGGGTCGTTGAATTCGTGACAGTGCAGGCGAACAATTACGGCCCGTTCACGCTGCCGCTGAACTATCTGCGCACGTACGACCTGTTCTTCCAACAGAACAACCTGCCGTATTTCCTGCATCCGATTTCGCCGGAAGAGTGGGACCAGGAGTTCAAGGACCCCTCGATCGCGAACTACCCGTACGAGTTCATGACCCTGCTGTACGACGAAACCACAGCGCAGACTAACAACTCGGCGGGACAGCTTTTCATCTATCCGCAGTCGTCCGGGCAGATCGTCCTGACGCATCGATACATGGTGAAGCAGCCGGACATCACGACGCCCGAGTCGTCGGCTGTCATCCCGTGGTTTCCGGACCAGAACTACTTAATCAAGGCTACGGCCGCGGAGCTGATGAGCGAGACGGACGATGCCCGTCAGGACTCGTTCCGCGCGCAATGTGAAGCGATGCTGCGCACGCACCTCATCATGGAGGGCGACGAGCAGCAGGTCGTCAAGTCGGTGCGGCTCGATCCGCGGCGCTTCCACACGAATCGCACGCTGAAGCCGACGAAGATCACGGACTAGGGCCATGGCTATCCGCAACGCGAAGCCGGTCCGCTTCACGCCGAAGGGCCTCTGCGATGCATTCGACGCGACGGACGCCTTCGCCGGTGCATGCCAGCTTCTGACCAACCTCGTTTTCGACCAAGGCAATCCGGAGCTCATCGTCGCGCGTCCGGGCGTAGGCGCCGCGGCCACGACGTTCAGTGGTTTCACCACACCGACGTTCGTTTCTGTGCATACGGTCGTCGGGAACGTGGCATACGGCATGGTGTCGACGGCGCGCACCGCGGGATTCGACGAACCGTTCGCATTCAACCTGCTGACGAGCTCGTTCATCACGATCAGCGGGGTGACGTCGGCGAATGTACCGGCCTCGCCGGCTACGAGCGGGGCGTGGACACCCCCGACAATGGCGATCGTGGGTACGAAGATCTTGATCACGCACCCGGGCTTCAGCGGCACGGGATCGAACTTCTTCGGCGTGATCGACATTTCGACGCCTTCCGCGCCGGCCTGGTCATCGTCGAACCTCGCGACGAACCCTCTTACCGCCGTGCCGACTTCGGTCGCAAACTTCAACAACCGCGCCTACTTCGCAGTCGGCAACGTGCTGAATTTCAGCGATCCGCTCGCTCCGCTCACGCGGACGAATGCGTCGCAGGCTGTGACCGTAGGGGATACGACACCGATCACTGTGCAGTCGGGATTGCCGATCCAGACGACGACTGCCGGCGTGATCGGTGCGTTGGTGGTCTTCAAAGCGGGGCAGGTCTGGCAAGTCACCGGCGACCCGGCAACGAATAACCTCGCGCTGAACTACATTTCTCTGACGACGGGATGCGTGTCACCGCGCAGCGTCGTGCAGGGCCCGTTCGGCATCGTATTCGCCGGTATCGATGCGCCGTACGTTCTGAACTTCCTGGGCACGCTGGTACCGCTATCTAGCCGGCCCGGAATGGATTTCCCGGCGGACTTGCAGGTACCGTTCCAGAACGCGACCCAGCCTTCGCGTATCAGTGCAGCATTCGCCGGCAACACGTATAGAACCTGCGTACCGACGCTGATCCAGGGTCAGCAGCAGACGAACGATTACTGGTATGACATCCGGCGCAAGCGCTGGAACGGGCCGCATACGTTCATCTATGACTGCGCGTCGCAGTACGGAGAATCGTTCGTACTTTCCAGCGCGTCGCAAGGGGCGGCGCTCTTCGTGAGCACGACGATCCCCACTTCGAACTCGTTGTACCTGGACGCCGGAGCGTCGTTCGTCTGCCATCTGCAATCTTCGAACTTCCCGAAGACAGGGCATATGCAGCAAGTGCAGGTCGTGGAATCGACGATCGAACTGTCATCGACCGGCGCCGCAACACAGTTCGGTCTGACCGCTCTGGACGATCAGCAATCGACACTCGCGAGCACGTTTGCGATGACGCCCTCGTCCGGAGGGCAATGGGGATCGTTCCTATGGGGATCCGGGAACTGGTCGTCGAACGCCAGCATTCCGCACGTCTATACGATCCCGTGGCCGACCGCGCTCGTATTCCAGAAGATGTCGATCGACGTTCGAGCCACCCCGGTGAACGCCATCAAAATCGGAACCTTCTTCGCCCGGTATCAGGATGCCGGATACACCAATCGAGGCTGAACCATGACCACCATTATCGGCACGTTGCCGAGCACGTTGCAGAACGGTACGACCGCAGATGCGTCGCAGGTCATGACGATCCTGAATTTCATCGTCAATCAGGTCAACGCCAACGCCCAGGCCGCCGGGAGCTATGCGCAGCTGAGTGGCGCCGCGTTCACCGGGCCGATTTCCGTGAGCGTGACGGGTTCCTCATTCACCGGGCGAAACCTTTTCAACATCAACGGTGCGGGCCAAGGGGAAGTCGGCCTACAAAATACGACCGGCAGTTATTTCTATATGCGCGGTCGATCGGCATCCGGCGGCATGGAGTGGGTCAACAATGCCTATTCGGCAGTCGTCGCCTTCATGGATGACGGCGGCAATTTCACGGCGACAGGACTCACCGCATCTTCCGATCGGCGTCTGAAATCGCATGTCAAGCGCATTCGAAGCGCCACCGAGGTGGTATTGGCGTGGGTCGGGGTCACGTTTCAACGGAAGGGCGACAAGACCAAACGGCGGCATGCCGGCTTCGTCGCCGACGACATGATGGAGAGCGCGCCCGAACTCATCTTCGAAGACGAAAGGGGCTTCAAGAGCATCGCCTACGGCAATGCATCTGCTTACCTCGCCGTTGCCTTTCAGGAACTGGAGGCGCGCGTGCGCAAGCTGGAGTCGAAGAAATGACGCTACCTGCTTCGTTTCCGCTATCCATGTCGCAGATTGCTGCGGAATTGGGTCGCACATTGCCGCTCTCGCTTCTTGATTCGTGGGTGGTCGCGCTCGCCGGGAAGAGCGGGGCTCCGGTTAGCTTCTCCGATCTGCTAGGTCAGACGGGAACGGCGACCGGTAACGCGACTGGCACGTCTGGGGGCGGAGGCATCATCGCGCCGTTTTCATCGCCATGGTTCAGAGGGCAGATCTCGCAGCTCGGGGCAACGACTGGAGGCGCACCGGGGTTGACGGTATCCATCTCATTCAGCAGCGCACCGAACTGGAATGGAAACATCCTGTTGAAGAACATCACGACCAACGCGTCAATCGTTCTGGGAAAACAGAACTCGACGTCGTGGCAGGTGAATAGCAATCCGGGAAATATCGTGCGCGCCGGCGTTACGGACAACTTCACGATCATGCCATCGGCCTAGTCGTGGCGGGAAACGGCTATATCGTATTCGCAAACTAAATCGGGGAAACCATGGGAAACCGGACTCTTACCGAAGACGACGTCAAGGCGATTGCCGAGCAGATTGAAAGTGGCATCACCCAACGCTTTCAGCTCAACGTCGGCCGTGGAATTCTCGGGCTAGCGTGGCGCGTTTTCATGTACGCCCTGGTCGCTGTTGCCGCGTATGGCGCGGGCGGTGGACTCAAGAAATTCTTCTAGGAGGTTGTCATGCTCGAAGCGATCAAATCCGTCATCGAAGCCAAGTTCCAGGCGCTCGCAAACGATGGCCGTGCCTTCGTCGACAAGGTCGAGGAAATCGTCGGCCTCGGCAATGCTGCCAAGGAGCTTACCGATCTCGAGGGGCACATCGCGGCTATCGTCAACGATACCGAGGCGCCCGCCGAGCAGAAGGTCGAACAGATCCTGCGTGCGGTCGGGAAGCTCTGAAATGAGCAGCTTCGACGACGCCTTCGAAGCCCTGATGGGCAATGAAGGCGGGTACTCGAACAATCCAGCCGACCCGGGAGGCGAGACGATGTGGGGCGTTACGGCCCGCGTCGCGCGCGCGAACGGGTATGGCGGCGACATGCGCTCGATGCCGCAGGCAACCGCTCGGCTGATCGCGAAGCGGGTCTACTGGGATCCGTACTACTGCGATCAGTTCGACCCGCGCGTGGCGTTCCAGGTGTTCGACGCGGCGTACAACGGCGGGCTGCCGGTGACATGGCTGCAGGAAGCGGCCGGGCTGAAGCCCGACGGTCGGATCGGTCCGGTGACGATCGCTGCGGTGAACGCTACGGATCCGGTGCGGCTCGTCGCACGGTTCCTCGCATACCGGCTGAAATACCTCGCCGATCTGCACAGCTGGCCGTCGTTCAGCCACGGATGGGCGAACCGCATCGCCAACAACCTTTTGAAGGGAGCCGCGTGATGGGATTCCTCGATCCGATTTCCGCAGTCTCAGATGTCGTCGGGAAGATCATCGATCGCGTCTGGCCGGACCCGGCGCAGGCCGCTGCGGCGAAGTTGCAGCTGCTCCAGCTTCAGCAAACGGGTGAGCTCGCGCAGATCACCGGCCAGATGCAGATCAACCAGGCCGAGGCGCAGAGCACCGACCCGCTGCAGCACTGGCGCGGCGGGATGGGCTGGGTGTGCGTGGCCGGCTACGCCTGGAATTTCGTGCTGCGCCCGGCGATGAGTGATATTTCTGCGCTTTTCGGACATCACATCGTCCTTACGGAAATGGATCTCACGCAGCTCGCGACGATCACGATCGGGATGCTCGGCCTCGGCGGCATGCACGTCTATCAGCAGGTCAAAGGCAAATGAACAACCTCGTCCGGATCGGCGCCGGCATCGATACCGCGCCACTGCTTCTTGCGATCGCCCGGCAACCTGGCCTGTGGGATCGCCATACCGCTCGCACTGCGGCGGAGGGTAGCCCGCACGCGGACGTTTCAGATATCTGGCTGCGCTACAACGACGAGAAGCCGTACAAGGCAGCGGGCGACTACACCGGATTCAACGATGCTCACGATGCGATCTTCTATCCGGAGTGGTACGCACTGCCGCAGGTGCGCCCGATCGTGTTCGGCCTGATGGCGCGCGTCGAGGGCACACGCCTTGGCGGCATTCTCATTACGAAGCTGCCGGCCGGGAAACGTATCCTGCCGCACGCGGACGACAGTTGGCACGTGAAGCACTACAACACGAAGCTGTACGTTCCGCTTCAGACGAATCCGAAGTGCATTAACCGCGTCGAGAATGACGTGGTCGTAATGGCGCCGGGAGATGTCTGGTACTTCGACAACACGAAGGAACATGAGGTGGTCAACGATGGCGACGACGATCGGATCACGCTGATCGTGTCGATCCGGTGCGAGAAATGAGCATCAAACATCACTTCACGGCCGGCGGCGTGTACGCGCGCGAGCAGACGCTGTGCGCGGGCGAGGACGTGCAGAAGCATGTGCACGACTACGACCACCTGAGCTATCTCGCGCACGGCACGGCGATGCTCGATGTCGACGGCGAGCTGCAGGTACTGCACGGGCCGTGCATGCTCGAAGTGAAGGCGGGGCGCGCGCATCGCATCACTGCGCTGACGGATCTGACGTGGCTCTGCATTCACGCCGAAAGCGTGGCGGATCCCGAAACCTTGATGAAGGGGTGAGCCATGCCATTTGCTGCAGTCGCCGGAGGTTTGGCCGCGGGCGTGGGTGGGTCGCTCGTGTCAGGGTTGCTTTCGCCCGGGACGTCCGGAGGTAGCGGCGGCGGGGGTGGGGGGAGCTACTACGTGCCGACTGGTCTGGGCAATGCCGATACGACGTGGCAGGGCTTGCTGTCGGGCATGAACAGCATGTACGGGAACACCAACCTGACTCCGTACGCGCAAGCCTCGCTTGGGCGGGGGATGGCCGCGAACGATATGTACGGAGGTGCGTATCAGAACGCGTCGAATGTTGCGGGAGGGCAGTACACGAGCCTGGGTAATCGGCTGATTGGACAGGCGGATCAGAATTTCGGCATCCAGAACTCTCTGATCGGCGCCGGCCAGAGCGTCTACAACATGGGACTGGACCCGCAGAGCGCGCTCTACGATCGCACGCTGAACCAGCTCACGCAGCAAACCGGCGCGACGAACTCGATGTACGGGCTTGGCTCGTCGGCGGCGGGCGCCGGCGTGCAGAACCAAGCGCTGTCGAATTTCAACATCGACTGGCAGAACAACCAACTATCGCGCGCGCTTCAGGGTCTGCAGGGGTACACCGGCGCGGCCAATACGGCCGGTCGTTACGGCGAGCTCGGAACGTCTCAGGCAGAGGCTGCGCCGGGCTATACGCTGCTTGGTGGCTCGACGCCGTACAACGTCGGGCAGTCGGTCGCCGGCACGCCGGGCTCGCTGGCGAACACGTACGGATCGTTCATGAACCAGAACGTGTACGGCCCGGCTGAAGGGATCATGGGGTCGATCATTCCGTACATGAACTACGGCCAAGGTGCGCAATCCGTGCCATTCCAGAGCCAGGCGGCCGGTGCGGGCGCAGCTGGAAGTCTCGTATCGCAGGGGCTCTCGGGGCTATTCGGCAACCAACAGGTGCAGAACGGCATTTCGAACTATTTCAACCCGGCGTCTGGTTCATTCAGCGGCGGTGACTTCACCGGAGCGTTCAATTCGAGCCCGTACTACTCGGGTGGCGGAAACTCGTACGGTTTCACGATGGGGTAAGCCATGGCCGGACTTGCAGGGCTTCCGTACTTCCTTCAATACCAGCAGCAGGCGCAAGAAGACGCCATGCGGCGTCAGTATGCCCAGTTGCAGCTCGCCGAGTTCCAGCAGAAGCAGCAGGAGCGGGATCGCCAACAGGCCGCGCTGACGGCTGCGGGCAACGCATTGCCGCAGTTGCTCGCGGGGCAACCCGCGCAGATGCCGCCTCCACCGCAGGCGCCGAATCCGGGTCAGCCGTCCATGTCGGCGCAGCCGCAGATGGCAGGTGCTGCACCTGGCCAGATGCAGCCGCTTCCCCCTGGAATGCCTGCAGGGATGGCGGGCGGTACGGGCGCGCCCGGCAAACCGCCACTGCCCCCGTTCCAGCCGATGCCGTCGACCGGCTCGCCGGCGCAAGCCGCGCCTGTTCAGATTCCTGCGCCCCCGGCCGCAGCGGCGCCCGCGCAGCAATCGGGCGGCCCACTGACGCTCGACAATGCGATCAAGGTGCTGAAGGACCAGGGCCTGTCCGGCGCTGACCTGATGGCCGGCCTGCAGCAGCTCACGCCGATCCTTGATTCGCAGGCGAAGCAGCAAGCCGCGCAGATCCAGCAACAGTTCACGCGTCAGCTGCAACTCGCGCAGTTGCAGGAGCGGTACGACTCGCTGCACCAGCGTGCCGAGGACAATGCGCTGAACCGAGAAGACCGACGGCAGGCGCGTTCCGAGTCGAATGCTCTACGTGCTGAATCGATTGCGCTTCGCAAACAGACGATTGCGCTAGGGAGTGGAGATGACGCGAAGTTCTCGCCCGAAGACCTGAAGTTTTTGGCTGAACAGGCGCGCGCCGGCGACACGTCGGTGTACCAGAACCTGGGCCGTGGTGCGCAGGGCGCGAAGAACATCATCGCGCTGCGTCGCGAGGTCATGCGTCAGGAGCGCGAGGCAGGGGGCACTGGCGCGGACATCGCAGCCGCGAACGCCGGATTCCAGGGAGAGAAAGCAGCCGCGCGTACCGGGGCCACGAAGGCGGCGAACGTCGGCATGGCCGTGGCGGAAGCACAGAAGACATTCCCGCTCGTTCGCCAGGCGTCCGCCGCGCTGCCGCGCACGGAATTCCCCGGCGTGAACAAGGCTCTTCAGGCCGCTCAAACTGGCACGGGCGATCCGCGCGTGGTGGCATTGGGCACGGCTCTGAACACGTCGATCAACGCCTACGCGCGCGCGATCAGCCCGAGCGGCACGCCGACAGTATCGGACAAGGAGCATGCACGAGAACTTCTCTCGACCGCCAGCACGGATGCGCAGCTGAACGCGGTGCTGAACGTCATGGAGAAGGAAATGTCCGCTGCACGGCAGGCACCGGCCGAAGTGCAGGCGCAGCAAAAAGCCCGTATTTCCGGGCGCGGCGAGGGTGCGCCGGCGGTCGGCACGACGGAAGGAGGATACCGATTCAAGGGCGGTGATCCGTCGAAGCAAAGCAACTGGGAGAAGATGTAATGGCCGGCCCGTGGGAAAAATACGCGCAGGATACTGCTGCGTCCGCTACAGGTCCATGGGACAAGTACGCCGGAATGGCACCGACCGTCAAGGCAGCTACCGGGCTCGAAAAATTGCCGCCTGATAGCCCGGCAATGGGCTTGACGCCGCAGCATGCCGACAGCATTGCCGATCGGCTGCTCGGTCTGGGCAAGAGCGCTGTCGGGCTCGGTGAGGCCGGACTGTCGGCAGCAACCGGCGTTCTGGCCGCGCCTGTGGGAGCCGCATACGGCATCGGCAAGACGCTCACGAGCGGCAAGTACGGCACGCAGCAGGGCATCGAGGAAGGCGACCGGGCTGGCGCTGCGCTGGCCGGCAAGCTGACGTATCAGCCGCGCACCGAGGCCGGGCGCGCCGACATCGAGGCGCTCGGCAATTCGGGGCTGATGCACGCACTGCAAGGCATGCCGGTCGAATCGCCGATGATCGCGCGAATCCCGGAAGTGCCGCGCGGCGTGCTCGCAACCGGCGAAGGGGCGACAGGGGCTGCGCGCGCCGGCGCGGCCGCCGTTGGACGTGGTGCCGTACGGGGCGCTGCCCGCGCGTTGCCGGAAGTCGATCCGGAGACGCTGCGGCTCGCGCGCGAGGCCCACGAGATGGGTTTCCGCTTCCGGCCGGACCAGATGTATGAGAACAAATTCGGGCGAATCGCCGGGCAGCTCTCATCGGACGTACCGTTTTCCGGTGAGACATCGGGCGCGAACCAGCGCGTGTTCAACCAGCGCTTGATCAGTGCGATCGGCGGTGAAGGCGACAAGCTGACGCGTTCGGTGTACGCCAATGCCATGAAGAAGGCGGGGAGCGAAATCGACGCGATCACGGCTGCGCATAGCATCCCCGTCGACAGCGCGTTCTTGAATCGCCTGCAGCGCGCGAAGGGCAACCAGCTGCCGGAAGTGCAGGGCGTCGTGCAGGGCTACATCGACGATCTGGAGGCGCTGGCCGGCCCCCGTCAGAAACTCGCCGGTGGTGGGGAGACGTCCGCCGCACGCCAGCTCGACGGAGCAAAGCTCCGGCCGTTCTTGACGAAGCTGAAGACGAATATCCGCAACACGTCGAACGGTGATCTACGGCATGCGCTGAGCGACCTGCAGGGCGAAATCGAAGACACGTTCCTGCCGCAGTTGTCCGCCGACGAAGCTGCACGCTACGCGACCGCGCGCCGGCAGTACGCGATCGGGAAGACGATCGAGCCGCTCGTGGCGAAGTCGCCAGGCGGGAACATCAGCCCGAAGGCGCTGATGGGCGCGGCCACGTCGAACGCATACGGCAAGCGCGCGATGGCGATGGGTCAGGGCGGCGAACTGGGCAAGTTGGCGGACATCGGCTCGCTGTTCCTGCGCGAGCCGGGCACATCGAACACCGCGGAGCGCGGCATCGTGGCGGGTTTGCTTGGCGGTGCAGGTTTCGGTGTGAATCCGGCCGCGGCCGCGGTGCCCTGGGCGGCGGCCAACCTGTACAACCGCGCCGGACCCGCCATCACCGAACAACTCCTTCAGCGACCGCCCACCCCATGAGAATTCTCGCGATCGACGTTGGTTCGAACTGCCTCGACTGGCTGATGCGGTGCCAGGAGTGGGGGCACCAGGTCCTCTGGTACGACAAGCCGCGCCCGGATGGCACCGACCGGCACGCCGGTGAGGGTTTCGTGCCGAAGATCCGCGATTACGACGAGCTGCGGCGGAAGTGGCTCGGCTGGGCCGACCTGATCTACACGCCCGACAATGTCAGTTACCTCGAGATGCTTGAGCCGTACCGTCGGATCGGCTACCCGATCTACGGCTGCAACCTGGCGGCCGTCGAGTGGGAACTGGATCGCGAGGCCGGGCAGAAGGTGATGGAAGAGTGCGGGATGCGGATCATCCCAGGCAAGACGTTTCACGACTACGACACCGCGATTGCGTACGTGAAGAAGGAGGGCAAGGCATTCGTGTCTAAGCCGTCCGGCGACGGCGAGCGCGCAATGTCGTACGTTGCCGACAACGCGGCCGACATGGTGTACATGCTTGGACGCTGGAAGAAGATCGACAAGTACCGGTCGGCCGCGCGCAAGGACGGCTTCATCCTGCAGGAGAAGATCAGCGGCATCGAGATGGCCGTGGGCGGTTTCTTCGGGCCGGACGGCTGGTCAGGCGGCTGGGTCGAGAACTGGGAAAACAAGAAGCTGATGAACGGCGACCTGGGCGTGAACACCGGCGAGATGGGCACCACGGTGCGCGTCGTCCGTCAGTCAAAGCTCGCCGACGAGGTGCTGAAGCCGGCCACCGAGCATCTGAAGCGCATCGGATACGTCGGCTATGTCGACGTGAACTGCATGATCCCGACCGACGGGAAGGGACCGTATCCGCTCGAGTGGACGATGCGCGATGGCTGGCCAATCCGTCACAACCTGACCGCGCTGATCGAGGGTGATCCGGCGCAGTGGATGGTCGACAAGATCCAGGGCCGAGACACACTGAAGATCCGCATGGATGAGATCTGTATCTCGGTCCTGATGGCGTTGCCCGACTTTCCGTATTCGAAGATCACGAACAAGGAACTGTGCGGCATCCCGATCTATGGCGCCGAAGACATGGAGCATCTGCACTTCTCCGAGGTCATGATGGGCAACGCGCCGCGCGAGGTGAACGGCAAGGTCGTCGACCTGCCGGGCCCGGTAACGGCCGGAGACTATGTGCTGATCGCAACGGGCACGGGCGAGACGATCACCGGTGCTCGCCGTTCGGTCTACAGCGCGATCAAGAAGGTGAAGATCCCGAACAGCCCGTTCTACCGCACCGACATCGGGGTCGGCCGGCTGAAGAAGCAGTTGCCCGAGCTGCAGCAGATGGGTTACGCGAAAGGGCTCTCGTACTAGGAGGACGTCATGCCGATGAAGTCGAAAGCGCAGAACCGCGCAATGCACGCTGCGGCCGAGGGCGGGTCGAAGATCGGTATCCCGAAGAAAGTCGGGAAGGAGTTCGTGCGCACGGAGCACGGCAAGTCCACGAAGGGGCTGCCGGAACGGAAGCGGAGCAAGAAGTGAGGCGAGCCATGCGCGCCGGACTGATCTCCGAGGACTCGATCAAGACAGCCTTGACCGAATCCAAGGGGGACATTTTTCTCGCTGCGTCGACACTCGATTGCACTCCGCATGAGCTGGATTGTTACATCCGCGCGTCGGCAGAGCTCCAAGGATTCGCTTCCGCAATCGAGAAGGTCAAGGTGGATCCCGCCTATTCAAGGATGAGCAGCGAGCAGTTCGAGGCGCGCATAGCCGATCTGTCGCGAGCCTACAAGGTCGTCGGGTTGGAAGAACTCCACGGCCTGGCGACTATGGATCCAAAGGACAGCGCTGCGATGGCGAAGGTCAAATTGCAGGCGGCGATCGCGCTTCGCGGTGGCGAACAGCGAGCAGTGGGCGATCGTGAGATCGATCTGGCTCTGTCGGAACTGAACCAGCTATATCACCAGAATGCACCGCGCATCAAAGAGATCCGCCAGACCGTCGTCAAGCTTGAAGATGGTCGGGAAGCGACTCAACAAGTGATCGAACTTCAGCCAGATCCGCAATAGCGGCGTCGCGCTTTCGCTTGAGCAGATCCCAATCGGGGTCATTGCTTCGGTAGACCTGCCACTTCGTCAAGGAGATGTGTCCGAGGCGCGCCATCTCCTTGATGGCGGCTTTGTGACCTCCTTCCCGGATCACTTTCTTGAGCTCCGTGCGTCCGTTTCCGAGCCAGTCCCAAGCGGGCCTCAATCCAAGTGCGTCAGGAGCCAACCGCGGGCGCATTTCCCATTCCTCGACCGGCTTAAGGCTCTTGCGCATGTAGGTGACGCGCTGTCGAGGGATGCCGGTTTTCGACTCGATCTGCTCATCCGTCAACCGCTGTCCTCGGCATGCGGTCCAAATCGCGCGTAGATCGTCGGTGCGCGGCGTGCGGAGGTCGATGCATTCCTCGTGTACGCGCCAGGTGTGCGGGACTGGGATCACGGTGTACTCGGACGTATTCGCGTAAGAGCGTGTCAGCCTGCTCATGGTCATTGGGCATTCCACGAATACGAGCACGTCTGCCGGTCCGGCACGATCCGAATACGTGTAGCGATCGAGCAACACGCCACCGTTGTCACGCCATCTCGCTAATTGCCCGTCGCTCGCGCGATCCCACCACGCCCACACGTAGACGGGGAGATCGGCGATCGACGCGCTCTTGAAGAATACCGGCTTGATTGTCGTGTATCCGCGGTTCACCAGCACATGGGTGAATCCGGCGAAGGCCTTCCGGATCGAGGCAGCGGTGTCGGTCGTGGAATAGAGCTGCATTCCGGTCTGCTACTTGCGCCCGACTGCCTGCGATGCCGGACAGGGCGCTTCAGGTGCTTCGCATGGACGCAATACCGGGCCAATTTGGCCGCCTGCCGTCGCATTGCGTGCTACCAGAGGCCCTGGATCGTCTCCACCCCCGCACGCGGCACAAGCGAGCAGAATTGCAACTGCCAACGAAACACGAAATGCTCCACCGAAGTTCTTTGCCATGACGATCTCCTTGCGCGATGATCAAAGTTGGTCAGTTCGTTGTTTGGTTACAACGACAAACTGACAGCTTCTTCGCAAGGGGGCATATGTGGGGGCATTTCGAAAAGACGAACTCGGCGAAAGCCAATAGATACTGGGTGAGGCGGTTTAATGTGAATCCGGCCTCAGCACCAGAAGTCGGACGCGCACCCGTCAGGGGTGCCGTTCCCGAAAAAGCGCTGCCGGTCGGCTGACCGCAGCGCTTTTTCGTTTCTGCCCGTTCCTTCTCCGGCGTGCAGGCCCGTATGAGCGCACATGGAAATTCGGCCGCGTGTAATATCGGCACCAATATTCCAATACACCGCACATCACCCGAGGGGGCGCCGATGAAGAACACCGCACGCATGTCGATTTCCGTTCTGGCGCTGATGTTGGCCGCGCCGGCATTTGCCAATACGCCTGCCGACAACGTTGCATGGAGCGCCAAGCCCGTACAGACGGTTGCATCGTCGTCGGCGTGCTCCGCCTATTCGGGGCGAGTGATGTCGAGCGGCGAACAGATATCGACGGAAACCGCGCTGAAAGCGCTTGGTACATCGCTGGCCGGTGTCGCGCTGGGCCTCGTCGCTGGCGGATATCAGGGCGCAGCCCCCAATCCGTGCCCGCGCCCCGGCCTGTGACCGGCTCGCAAGCGAACACTGAGGATCACCGCTTCACCTGAAACAAGTTCCATACGAGGCGCCGCGCGTCGCCCGACCGCGGCGCTTTGTCGTTTCTGGCGCGCCTACTCCCAGAAACTCCGGATCGCGACCGCCACGATCACCGGCACCGAGAACACCAGCGGGATCGCGAAATACTGCGCTTCGCGATCGACGATCCAGCTATAGATCACCCACGCCGCGCCGATCGCGAACGTGATGAGGCCGACCGCCACGGCGGCGATGTTCAGCGCCAGCTTCGAAGGCTGGCGGCGCGTTTTGGCATTGTCGTTGTTATCGCGCGGAGACGATTTCATCGGAAGAGTGCGGCCTCGGGCCGGAACGGGGGTAAAAGCACAGGAAACCCCATCCGCACGGATCGCGCAAGGGCCGCCGCATGCCGGCCCCGTCACGTTGGTTCCCGCGTGTTACAACCCGAACGACGCGGCCAGTTCATCCAGCAGCTCGCGCTGGAACGCGACGAACCGCTCGCCCGGCTGCTGCGCGATCGCGAGGTCGAGCATCGGATCGGCGACGTCGGTGCGAATGCCGGCCAGTTCCTCCACGATCGCGAGTCCGCAGAACGGCACGTACGCTTCCGAATAGCCGCCTTCGTGAACGATCACGAGCCGCCCGCCGCAATGGCGCCGTGCGGCATCCTTTACCGCGCGCGTCATGAACCGGTAGCTGTCGGTATGCAGTTGCATGCGCGCGAGCGGATCGACCGCGCTCGCGTCGAGGCCGCTCGCAACGACGATCAGCTCGGGCCGGAATCGCTCCAGCGCCGGCAGCACGATCCGCTCGAATGCATGGCGATACGCATCGTCGCCGCTGCCCGCAAGCAGCGGCACGTTCAGGTTCGCGCCGACACCAGCGCCTTCGCCGCGATCGTCCGCGCCGCTGTAGCCGGGTGGGAAGCAGCGGTCCTGGTGCAGCGAGATCGTCAGCGTGTCCGGATCGTCGTAGTAGATCGACTGCGTGCCGTTGCCGTGATGCACGTCCCAGTCGATCACGGCGACGCGCTCGATGCCGTGTTTCGCGCGGGCGGCCTCGATCGCGATCGGGATGTTCGCGAGCATGCAGAAGCCCATCGGGCGGTCGCGCAGGCAGTGATGGCCGGGCGGCCGCGACAGCGAGAACGCATTGGCCGCGCGCTCGCCGACGACCGTGTCGATCGCCGCGATCGCGAGGCCGGCCGACAGCGCGGCGATCTCGTAGCTGCCCTTGCCGAACGGCGCGAGATCGCCGAGGTCGCCGCCGTTCGCGTCGCTGAGTGCACGAAACGCGTCGAGATAGTGCGCCGGATGAATGCGCAGCAGGTCGGCGGTCGAGGCCGGTTCGGCGCCGCGCAGGTCGAGTTGCGCGGCAAGGCCGGACGCCTGCACGAGCGACAGGATGCGGCGCTTCGAATCGGGCGATTCCGCGTAGCCCGCACTCGACGGCGGCTGGACCCAGCCGCCGACCGGGAAGAACAGCGCGTGCGTGCCGCCGGTGTGCCAGAAAGTGCGTTCGTCGGTGAAGAAGGCAGTGCGATTCATGGATGTGCGTGACCTGTCACGGTTGGGAGGAAACGGAAGGGCGCGTGCGACGATCGATATGGCGCAGCGCGGCGAACGAAACGATCGCGACGGCCGTCGCGGCCGCGAACAACGCGCGCATCGTGCCGCCGGCGTCGAGCATCAGCCCGGCGAGCAGCGGGCCGGCCGCGAGACCGGCGCCGATCACGAAATTGAGCGTCGCGACGAGGCGGCCCGACGTGTCGATCTGCGCGACGGTCGCGAGGATGAACGGCAGCACGAAGGTCCACGCGAACTTGAACGCGAAGATCGCCGCGCTGTAGCCGCCGGCGTGCCGCATCGCCGCGAGCGCGACGAGCGAGGCCGCGAGCAGCGCGTAGCCCGCAGCCAGCATCGCGCGTCGCGCGAGCCGGCCGCCGGCGCACGACGCGAGCGCTGCGCCGGCGATGCCCATCACGCTCGCGATCGCCAGCACGTTGCCGGTCGACTGCGGACCGAGCCCGGCTTCGCCCGCCGCGCGGCTCGCGAAGGTCCACACGCTGCCGATCGCGAGATAGAACGTCAGCACCGCGCCGATTGCGACCACGACGAAGCTTCGAGGCGTATGCGCCGCAGCGTCATGCGCGGTTTGCGCAAGCGCCATCCGCGTGCCGAGCGACGCCGGAAAGCCGCGCGACAGCGGTGCCGCGAGCAGCGCGAGCGCGGCGAGCGCGACGTACAGCGCGCGCAGCCCGAACGCGGCGAACACATGCGGCAGCACGAACAGGCCGATCGCGCCCGCGATCAACTGGCCGACGACCCACAGGCCGTACACGCGATCGCTGTTCCTGCTGGTCGCCGCACTCGTCATGCAGAGCACCATCAGCGAGCCGCCGCCGAGTGCGGTGACGGCGCGCAGCGCGAGCAGTGCGGCGAAGCCCGGCATCCAGAGCGCGGTCAGCAGGTTGCCCGCGCCGAACAGCGCGATCGCGCAGGCGGCGACGCGGCGCGCGTCGACACGGCCGAGCCACAGGTACGACGGCACGGTCGCAAGACTGAATGCGCCGAGTTCGACGAAGAAGTAAGTGCCGATCTGCGACGCAGAGAGCCCGAGTTGCGTCGCGAGCTGGCCGGCGACGGCCGGTGCGACGAGCAGCAGCAGCGGCGTGATGGCCGCGAACACGACGAGCGCGACGAGCGTCGAGCGCGCGAACGTCGACGCGCGGCCGTCGGGCGAGAGTGCGGCATCCGGAGACAGGGTTTTCATGGCGGAATCTCGTCAGGGGGAATCAGAACAGGTGGTACATGCCGACCATCGCGCCGAACTGCGACGCGCCGGCGAGCGGCGTCGGGTCGTATTCGTAGACGGTCTGCGAACTCTGGCCGCTGTTGCGCGCGTAGCCGAGGTTCACGTACGCGACGGTGCGTTTCGACAGCGCGTACGTGGTGCTCGCGATGAACAGCGTCGGATGGCCGATCGCCGGCGTGCGCGAGTCGGTGTGGTAGACGCCCGCGTTCAGGCCGATCCCGTTCGGGCTCAGGTAGCGCGCGCCGCCCCAGACGATCGTGCGCGCCGCGTCGAGATCGCCTGTCAGGCGCTCGACACCGGCGTAGACGGTGAGCGGCAGTGTCGCGAACGCATAGCGCGCGGCGAGCGTGCCGAGTTCGCGGCGGCGCGCCGACGTGTCGTCGGCCGCCGACACGTCGCCGTGCGCCTGATGCAGCACCGCGCTGACCGACAGGCCGTTGCTCGTGTACTGGCCGCCGAGTTCGAGCACGCGTCCGGCGCGCGTATTGCCGGCGACGCCGGCCGTCGCGGCGAGCGCCTCGACATCGAAGCCGGCGAACGTCGGCGACTGGTACTTGACCGAGTGATCGATGAAGTTCGCGTTCATCGGCACGATCACGCCCTGGCCGCTGTACGACGCGTACCAGAGCGGGTCGTAGAACAGCGTCTTGTCGAACAGCACGCTGAACTGCCGGCCGAGCGTGACGGTGCCGACGGGCCCCGCGATGCCTACGTATGCGCCGCGAAAGAACGCGTAGCCGGGTGCGGTCGCGGTGCCGTCGTTGAGGTTGAGGCCCTGTTCGAGCTTGAACAGCGCACGCCAGCCGCCGCCGAGATCCTCGTTGCCCTTCAGCCCGACCTGCGAAGGCAGGATGCCGTAGTTCTGCAACTGCACGGCCGAGTGGCGCCCGTCGGCGTGCGTCAGGTATTGCACGCCGGCGTCGAGCGCGCCGTACAGCGCGAGGGTCGACTGCGCGTGCGCGGCGGGGCTGCACGCGGCGAGCGTCGCGGCGGCCGCGGCCGTGCGGATGAAGCGGGATTTCGTCACGTGGGGTTCTCCATACCGTCCTGCATCGGTTTGTCGTTGGTGTGATCGCGACGCAGTGTCCGCAGCGGGAAAACCTTCGAACAGTCGTACAGATGAACGGTGCGGAAAACCCGCGGTGCGCGGCATGGGCTCGGTGCGATGCCGCGGCGCGGCGTGCTGCGGAGCAGCAACGTGCCGCGCACCGTTCAAATGGATGGGGTTGCCGCCGGTTCCGGCACCGTGGCCCGCCAAAAAAGCCGCTCGCTATAATCGGCGGTCTGCGTTGCGCGCATCAGCGGCCCGATCGGGCAGGGGAGCGGAAGGTGAGGATCACGACGGATACCGGGCAGGATCTCGAAGCGCTGCGTGACGTGCCGGCCGCCATCGTGCTCGACGAATTCGCGTGGCCGCCGCTGCCTTCGCGTCGCGCCGATTTCGACGGCGTCGCGCGCTGCGACGCGTCGCAGCGCGAACTCGGGCTGATGCTGCTCGACCTGTATGCGGTCGCCGCGCAGTCCGGCATCGGCGAATTCGAATACCGCTTCTTTTCGCTGCTGCAGGCGCTCGTTCCGTTCGATGCCGCATGGACCGGCGTCGCGACGCACGCGTCCACCGGCCCCGTCATGCACAACAGCTTCCTGTACCGCCTGCCGCACGCGTTTTTCAGCGACTGGAAGCGCGTGCGCGACTGCGACCCGCTCGCGCACCGCACGCTGCGCGGCGCGCACGGACGCGCGGTGCGGCTGTCGGTCGTCGAGCCGGGGCTCGATGCGCGGTTTCGCGACTGGTGCGTGAAGTACGGGCTCGCGCAACTGATGTGCGTGTGCACGCTCGATCGCCGCTTCGGCCTGACGACGTTCATGTCGATCTACCGCCAGGGCCTGAATCGCCCGTTCAGCGACGACGATGCGCGTCGTTTCGAGGAAGTGATTCCGCATCTCGCGGCTGCGCTCACGATCAATCGTGCCGCGCAGCTCACGCGCGAACGTGGCGATACGGTTGCACCGGCCGCACGCGCGCTGTGCGACAACTTCGGTGTGCTCCATCACGCCGATCATGGCTTCGACGACGTGCTGCGCGCCGAATGGCCCGCATGGGCCGGCGCGCGCGTGCCGGCGCCGCTCGTCGCGCACCTGCGACGCCAGTCAGGCCAGCCGTTCGTCGGCGACGCGCTGCGCATCCAGTGCGTGCCCGTCGCGGGGCTGTTCCAGATCGAAGCGCGGCCGCGCTCGCTGCTCGACCGGTTGAGCCCGCGCGAGCTGGCCGCGATCCGTTATTACGGCGCCGGCCGTTCACACAAGGAAGTCGCGCAACAGATGGCGATTTCGCCGACGACCGTGCGTCACTACCTGCGCTGCGCGTACCGCAAGCTCGGCATGCACGACAAGAGCCAGATCGCGGGCGTGCTCGGCGCGACGGGCGGCGCGGCCGACGACGAACCGGTGGAAGCGGGCGGCGCGCCGCGCTGAAGCGCGCGAACGCGGGCGTGTGGCACGCTGCCGCGCGAATGGTTGTGCCCGCAACCATTGAGCGTTATGCTCGTCAGCTCCCAGGAGACGGAATTCCATCATGAAAGACACGAATTCAGGGTCGGTGCGCGCGGCGGTGGTCGGTGTCGGCGCGATCGGCGGATTGCTCGCGGCCGCGCTGTCGCGGGCCGGCATGACCGTGAGCGCGTACGCGCGCGGCGCCACGCTCGACGCGCTGAACGCGTACGGTGTGCGCGTGATCGACGAGACGGGCGTCACCTCGTCGGTGCCGGTGCGCGCGAGCGACGATGCATCCGCACTCGGCGTGCAGGACTACGTGGTGATCGCGTTGAAGGCGCAGGCGCTGCCGGCGCTGGCCGCGCACCTTGCGCCGCTGGTCGGGCCGGGCACCGTGATCGTCGCGGCGATGAACGGGCTGCCGTGGTGGTTCACGTACGGGCTCGAAGGGCCGATCGACGGCGTGCCGCTCGACGCGGTCGATCCGGCCGGCGCGGTGTCGGCGGCGCTGCCGCCGGCGCAGGCGATCGGCTGCGTCGTGCACCTGTCGTCGAGTACCGACGCACCGGGCGTCGTGCGTCGCGGGCGCGGCAACCGGCTGATCGTCGGCGCGCCCGATCCGCGGCTCGACGCGGCCACGGCGCGGTTCGCCGCGGCGCTCGCGGCGGGCGGTTTCGACGTCGAGTCGACGCCCGCGATCCGGACCGAGATCTGGACGAAGCTGTGGGGCAACATGAACATGAATCCGCTGAGTGCGCTGACGGGGTCGACGGCCGAGCAGTTGCTCGACGATCCGTTCACGCAGGAACTCGCGCTGCGGATGATGGAGGAGGCTGCCGCGATCGGCGCGAAACTCGGCCTGTTCACCGGAATGAGCGGGCCCGAGCGGATCGCGGTCACACGCAAGCTCGGCGCGTTCAGGACGTCGATGCTGCAGGATTTCGAAGCGGGGCGGTCGCTCGAGATCGGGCCGATCCTCGGCGTGTTTCCGGAGCTCGGGCGCAAGCTCGACGTGCCGACCCCGTATTGCAACGCGGTGCTCGGGCTGCTGCGGCAGCGCGCGGCGAACAGCGGGCTGTAACGCGTGCGTGGCTGCCGGATTCGCGGTCGCAGGTAAGGCGGTAAAGCGCGATCCTTGCGGGGTGCCGCCGCCCGATGCAAAACGGGCCGCCCGGGTCGCCGGTTACGCGACCCGGGCGGCCTGTCGAATTCGTCGGATCAATGCTGGCAGCAGGGCTCGACCGTCTGGCGATGCCGAGCCCGTCACGCGGCTCAGTCGTCCCGCTCGGTTGCGTGCGCGACGACCTTGTCGAGCAGCCGCTCGAACGTCTGGCGTTCGTTGTCGGACAGGCACGCGAGCAAGCCGTCGTTCCACTTGCGCACGATCGGCATGATCTTGCGATGCAGTGCGCGGCCGTCGGCGGTCAGCGCGATCAGCACGATCCGGCCATCCTCGTCGCTCGCGCTGCGCTTGAGCAGCCCCTGGCGCAGCAGCGCTTCGGCCGCGCGGCTCGCCTGGCTCTTGTCGAGATTGGTGTGGCGCGCGAGATCCATGATCGAGAACGGGCCGAACGCGCCGACGGCGGCGATCACGCGCGCCTCGGGCAGCGAGATGTCGAGCTTGTGCCGGTACACCTCGCCGATCCCGCGGTCGGATCGCTTCGTGAGCGCGTGGAGGCGATAGGTCAGAAACTGATCGAGCCCGGCTTGACGGCCTTTCATGTCGAATCCTGAAGAAAAAGGGCGGGCCCGATTGTTCCTGTATCGCGCGCTCGGGTCAACGGGTCAGTGTGCGCCGTATTTCAGGCGCGTCAATTGCTCCGCTTCGTTCGCGAGCAGGTTCGCCGCGTCGCGGATCGCGACGTCGAGCGTGATCGGCCCGGGAGTCGGCGAGAAGCAGCCGGAAAAATGTTCGGACAGGCGCGGCAGCGCGGCCGGGTCGACCGCGCCGGACAGCAGCGACGCGGGCACGCCGGCAGCCTGCGCGTGCCGGCATGCGATGAACGGCGCCTTGCCGTGCAGCGTCTGCACGTCGGAGCGGCCTTCGCCGGTGATCAGCCAGTCGGCGCCGGCGAGCGCCGCGTCGAGCCCGACCTGCCGCGCGACCACTTCCGCGCCGGCTTCGAACTGCGCGCCGAGCACGTGCAGCGCGAAACCGAGGCCGCCCGCGGCGCCGGCGCCGGGCAGGTCGCGGGCACGACCGACGGAAGTCCCCGTGGGATGCCGGTCGAGCGCGGCTTCGAGCAGGTCGGCGAAATGGCCGAGCGCGGCATCGAGGGTCGCAACCTGCCCGGGCGTCACGCCCTTTTGCGGGCCGAATACGGCGGTTGCGCCGTGCGGGCCCGTCAGTGGGTTGTCGACGTCGGACATGCCGACGAATTCTGTTTCCTTCAGGCGTGGGTCGAGCCCCGACGCGTCGATGCGCGCGATGGCGGCGAGCCGCGACGGCACGGGTTCGACCGGCTGGCCGCCCGAGTCGAAGCACTGCAGGCCGAGACCCGCGAGCAGCCCGGCGCCCGCGTCGTTGGTGCTGCTGCCGCCGAGCGCGACGAAGAAGCGGCGCACGCCGTCGTCGAGCAGCGTGCGGATCGCCTCGCCCATCCCGCGCGTGCTGCGCGCGTCGACCGGCACGCTCATGCCGACCGGGTCCGTAATGCCGACGACCTCGGCCGTCTCGACGATCGCGGTGTGCGCGTCGATCACGCCGACCGCCGCGTCGCGTGCCGCGAGCGACGCGCCGGCCACCCGCAGCGAGCGTCGCGTGCCGCCGCCCGCCAGCATCGCGTCGAGCGTGCCTTCGCCGCCGTCGGCCATCGGGCAGCAGCGCACGACGGCGTCGGGTCGCGCGCGGCGGATGCCGGTGGCGATCGCGTCCGCGACCTGCTCGGCGGAAAGCGAGCCTTTGAACGAATCGGGCGCGATGACGACGACAGGCGCGGACGGGTGTTGCGGCATGGTGTCTCCGGAAGGCGGATTGGTGTGAAGAAAGGTGGGGGGCCGCGCCGGCGGCGCACCCTCAATCGGAGCTTACAGGATGGCGGGCCCGCGGTGGATACGGCGTCCGGCATAGCGGCGATCCGCGCGTATTGCGGTGCACGGGGCTGCCGACATGGCGGGGACATATGCGTGTCGCGCCGAACTGGCGGTGCGAGGAAAATTGTTTGCTAGAATAGTCGATTCTTCCGGCCAAAGCCGTGCTCCGAGCCGCTTGCGCTAGCCATCCGGCGCGTGCAGGGATGGCGTGGCGCTCCGGCGCGGCGTGTGAACGTGACCCTCACTTCACGCCGCAGGCAGGCACGGCAAGGAAAACCCGATTCGCTCGAATAATTTTAGGACGATTGAAGCCATGGCTAACGTTGTTGAGAACCTCGGCAAGCTTGAACGCCGCGTGACGATTTCCCTGCCGAAAGACACGGTGCAGAAGGAAATCGACGCCCGTATCCAGAAACTCGCGAAGAACGTGCGCATGCCGGGTTTCCGCCCGGGCAAGGTGCCGCTGAAGATGGTCGCGCAGCAGTACTCGGGTCAGGTCGAGGCGGAAGTGCTGAGCGACAAGATCGGCCAGGAATTCTTCACGATCAGCCGCGCGGAAAACCTGCGCGTCGCCGGCCAGCCGAACTTCGCGCCGAAGCAGGAGCAGGCAGAAGATGCGTACGCGTTCGACGCGACGTTCGAGGTCTACCCGGAAGTGAAGATCGGCGATCTGGCGACGGCTGAAGTCGAGCGCTCGACCACGTCGATCGGCGATGCCGAAATCGACCGCACGCTGGACATCCTGCGCAAGCAGCGCGTGCACTTCCACGCACGCGGCGAAGCCGGCGAGCATGGCGACGGCGGCGCGGACACCGCAGCCAAGAACGGCGACCGCGTGACGGTCGACTTCATCGGCAAGATCGACGACGTCGCGTTCCAGGGCGGCACGGCCGAAGACTTCCCGTTCGTGCTCGGCGAAGGCCGCATGCTGCCGGAATTCGAAACCGCGGCGCTGGGCCTGAAGGCCGGCGAAGCGCGCACGTTCGACCTGAAGTTCCCGGACGACTACCACGGTGCCGACGTCGCGGGCAAGACCGCGCAATTCACGGTCACGATGAAGAAGATCGAATGGCCGCACCTGCCGGAAATCGACGGCGAATTCGCGAAGTCGCTCGGTATCGAAGACGGCGACCTCACGAAGATGCGCGGCGAGATCAAGGAAAACCTCGAGCGCGAGGCAAAGCGCCGCACGCAGTCGATCGTCAAGAACCAGGTGATGGACGCGCTGCTGAAGATTTCCGAACTCGACGTGCCGAAGGCGCTGATCGAGCAGGACCAGCAACGCCTCGTCGAAATGGCTCGCCAGGATCTGGCGCAGCGCGGCGTGCCGAACGCGAAGGACGCACCGATCCCGGCCGAGATGTTCGCCGAGCAGGCCGAGCGTCGCGTGAAGCTGGGCCTCGTGCTGGCCGAGCTCGTGAAGTCGAACAGCCTCGAAGCGAAGCCGGAACAGATCCGCGCGGAAGTCGACGAGTTCGCGAAGAGCTACGAAGACCCGAAGGAAGTGGTCCGCTGGTATTATTCCAACCAGCAGCGCCTCGCCGAGATGGAAGCGTTCGTCGTTGAAAGCAACGTCGTCGATTTCGTGCTGGGCAAGGCGAAGGTGACGGACAAGGAAGTGAGCTTCGAGGCACTCGCGAGCGCATCGGCGCAAGCGTAAGTGTCGCTCTAGCGGCGTGCCGGCTGTCGGAGCGACGGCCCGCACGCCGTTTTTACGTCAAGCGCACGGTTGCCATTAATATGGCGATTGAGCGGGCGGCTTCCCTCCGTTCAATTTTCCATTCGAACAAGGTTCATTGAATGATCACTCGCGCTGAATTGCTGGACATGCTCGCTTCGAACGCGCCGCAGGGTTTCGAGGCGCAAGCGCTGGGGCTGGTGCCGATCGTCGTCGAAACGAGCGGTCGCGGCGAGCGTTCGTACGATATCTACTCGCGTCTCCTGAAGGAGCGCCTGGTGTTCATGGTCGGCGAAGTGAACGACCAGACCGCCAACCTCGTGGTCGCGCAATTGCTGTTCCTCGAGAGCGAGAATCCCGACAAGGACATCAGCCTGTACATCAACAGCCCGGGCGGCTCGGTGTCGGCCGGCATGGCGATCTACGACACGATGCAGTTCATCAAGCCGGACGTGTCGACGCTGTGCATGGGGCTCGCGGCCAGCATGGGCGCGTTCCTGCTCGCGTCGGGTGCGAAGGGCAAGCGCTTCGCGCTGCCGAACTCGCGCGTGATGATTCACCAGCCGCTCGGCGGCGCACGCGGCCAGGCATCCGACATCGAGATCCAGGCGCGCGAAATCCTCTACCTGAAGGAGCGGCTGAACCAGTTGCTCGCGCAGCATACGGGCCAGGACGTCGAGCGCATCGCGCGCGACACCGACCGTGATAACTTCATGTCGAGCGAGGACGCGAAGGCGTACGGGCTGATCGATCAGGTGCTGCTGAAGCGCCCGTGAGCTTAAGTGGGGTGCCGCCCCGATTCGCGCGGCGCTCCTGCGATATCCCGAACGCCCTGAGCATCTGCGGCAAGCGCATCCAGCCGGCTCCGGTCGCGCCCTAGGCGCGGCGCTCGGAGCATTCGGCGTATCATGTCATTTACCTGTCCGGAGGCTCTACATTCATGGCGGACAAAAAAGGTTCGAACAGCGAGAAGCTGTTGTATTGCTCGTTTTGCGGGAAGAGCCAGCATGAGGTGAAAAAACTCATCGCGGGCCCGTCGGTATTCATCTGCGATGAATGTATCGACCTCTGCAACGAGATCATTCGCGACGAGGCGGCTGCCGCCGGCGTCGAGGCCAGCCTGTCCCGGTCGGATCTGCCGAGCCCGCAGGAAATTCGCGACATCCTCGATCAGTACGTGATCGGGCAGGAGCGCGCGAAGAAGATCCTCGCGGTGGCCGTGTACAACCACTACAAGCGCCTGAAGCATCTCGACAAGAAGGACGACGTCGAGCTGTCGAAGAGCAACATCCTGCTGATCGGCCCGACGGGCTCCGGCAAGACGCTGCTCGCGCAGACGCTCGCGCGGTTGCTGAACGTGCCGTTCGTGATCGCCGATGCGACGACGCTGACCGAAGCCGGCTACGTCGGCGAGGACGTCGAGAACATCATCCAGAAGCTGTTGCAGAACTGCAACTACGAGGTTGACAAGGCCCAGCGCGGGATCGTCTACATCGACGAAATCGACAAGATCAGCCGCAAGTCGGACAACCCGTCGATCACGCGCGACGTGTCGGGCGAAGGCGTCCAGCAGGCGCTGCTGAAGCTCGTCGAGGGCACGATGGCGTCGGTGCCGCCGCAGGGCGGCCGCAAGCACCCGAACCAGGATTTCATCCAGGTCGACACGACCAACATCCTGTTCATCTGCGGCGGCGCGTTCGACGGTCTCGAAAAGGTGATCACCGATCGTACCGAGAAAACCGGCATCGGCTTCGGCGCGACGGTCAAGAGCAAGCAGGAACGCGACGCGGGCGAAGTGTTGCGCGAAACGGAGCCGGAAGACCTGATCAAATTCGGTTTGATCCCCGAATTGATCGGCCGCCTGCCGGTGGTCGCGACGCTCGGCAAGCTCGATGAAGCCGCGCTGATGAAGATCCTGGTCGAGCCGAAGAACGCGCTCGTCAAGCAGTATCACAAGCTGTTCGCGATGGAGCGCGTCGAGCTGGAGATCCGGCCGGGCGCACTGCAGGCAGTCGCCCGCAAGGCGATCCGCCGCAAGACCGGCGCGCGCGGTTTGCGTTCGATCATCGAACAGGCGTTGCTCGACGTGATGTACGAGTTGCCGACGATGAAAGGGGTCAGCAAGGTCATCATCGACGAGAACGTCATCGATGGGGACGGCAAGCCTTTGCTGATCTACGAGGACACGCCGAAGGTGGCGGGTTCGAACTGACCGGCTGGCCGACGATGTTCTGCGAAAAAGGCCGTTCATGAGTCCGTGGGCGGCTTTTTTTCGTTTATCTTGTGGGTAACTCTGACTCGACACGCGGTGGTTACTTTCTTACCGAATATTTCCCGCACTTGAAGGCTTGCAATTCGTTGTGGCGGCCTCAATTACCGAACAATTGATTCCACTCATGGGGAAATGAAATGTCAGGCACCCAACTTCTCCCGCCGGAACGCATCACGCTCCCGCTGCTGCCGCTGCGGGATGTTGTCGTTTTCCCGCACATGGTGATTCCGCTCTTCGTGGGCCGGCCGAAATCGATCAAGGCCCTCGAAGCAGCGATGGAAGGCGGCAAGCACATCATGCTCGTCGCCCAGAAAACCGCGGCCAAGGACGAACCGACCGAAAAGGACATGTACGAGGTCGGTTGTATTGCCAACATCCTGCAGATGCTGAAGCTGCCGGACGGCACCGTGAAGGTGCTCGTCGAGGGCCTGCAGCGCGCGAAGGCGTTGTCGATCGAAGAACAGGAGACGCAGTTCTCCTGCGAAGTGATGCCGCTCGAGCCGGATCATGCCGACAGCGCTGAAACGGAAGCGCTGCGCCGCGCGATCGTGTCGCAGTTCGACCAGTACGTGAAGCTGAACAAGAAGATCCCGCCGGAGATTCTCACGTCGCTGTCGGGCATCGACGAAGCAGGGCGCCTCGCCGACATGATCGCCGAGCGTCTGCCGCTGAAACTCGACCAGAAGCAGCACATCCTCGAGATGTTCCCGGTCATCGAGCGCCTCGAGCACCTGCTCGCGCAGCTCGAAGCCGAGATCGACATCCTGCAGGTCGAAAAGCGCATCCGCGGGCGCGTGAAGCGCCAGATGGAAAAGAGCCAGCGCGAGTACTACCTGAACGAGCAGGTCAAGGCGATCCAGAAGGAACTGGGCGAAGGCGAGGAGGGTGCCGATCTCGAGGAGCTCGAGAAGCGCATCAACGCCGCGCGCATGCCGAAGGAAGCCAAGAAGAAGGCCGATGCCGAGCTGAAGAAGCTGAAGCTGATGTCGCCGATGTCGGCGGAAGCGACCGTCGTGCGCAACTACATCGACACGCTGATCGGGCTGCCGTGGCGCAAGAAGAGCAAGGTCAACAACGACCTGTCGAACGCCGAGCAGGTGCTCGACGAGGATCACTTCGGCCTCGAGAAGGTCAAGGAACGCATCCTCGAGTACCTCGCGGTGCAACAGCGCGTCGACAAGGTCAAGGCGCCGATCCTGTGCCTCGTCGGGCCCCCGGGCGTCGGCAAGACCTCGCTCGGCCAGTCGATCGCCCGCGCGACGAACCGCAAGTTCGTCCGGATGGCGCTCGGCGGCGTGCGTGACGAAGCCGAGATCCGCGGCCACCGCCGTACGTATATCGGTTCGATGCCGGGCAAGATCCTGCAGAGCCTCACGAAGGTCGGCGTGCGCAATCCGCTCTTCCTGCTCGACGAAGTCGACAAGATGGGCATGGATTTCCGCGGCGATCCGTCGTCGGCGCTGCTCGAAGTGCTCGATCCGGAACAGAATCACACGTTCGCCGACCACTACATCGAGGTCGACTTCGACCTGTCGGACGTGATGTTCGTCGCGACGTCGAACTCGCTGAACATCCCGCCGCCGCTGCTCGACCGGATGGAAGTGATCCGTCTGTCGGGCTACACGGAAGACGAGAAGGTCAGCATCGCGCAGCGTTACCTGCTGCCGAAGCAGAAGAAGAACAACGGGCTGAAGGAAGGCGAGATCGAAGTCACCGAACAGGCGATCCGCGACATCATCCGCTACTACACGCGCGAAGCCGGTGTGCGTTCGCTCGAGCGGGAAGTGTCGAAGATCTGCCGCAAGGTCGTGAAGATGCTGCTGCTGAAGAAGGCATCGGGCGCGATCAAGGTCGATGGCGAGAACCTCGATACGTTCCTCGGCGTGCGCAAGTACGACTTCGGCCTCGCGGCGAAGGAAAACCAGGTCGGTCAGGTGACGGGCCTCGCGTGGACGGAAGTCGGCGGCGACCTGCTGACGATCGAAGCCGCGGTGATGCCGGGCAAGGGCAACGTGATCCGCACGGGTTCGCTCGGCGACGTGATGAAGGAGTCGGTCGAGGCTGCGCGTTCGGTCGTGCGTTCGCGTTCGCGCCGTCTGGGCATCAAGGACGAAGCGTTCGAGAAGCAGGACATCCACATCCACGTGCCGGAAGGCGCGACGCCGAAGGACGGTCCGTCCGCGGGCGGTGCGATGACGACCGCGCTGGTGTCGGTGCTGACGGGTATCCCCGTGCGTGCCGATGTCGCGATGACGGGCGAAATCACGTTGCGTGGCGAAGTGTTGCCGATCGGCGGGCTGAAGGAAAAGCTGCTGGCTGCGCATCGCGGCGGCATCAAGCTCGTGCTGATCCCGGAAGAGAACGTGAAGGATCTCGCCGAAATTCCGGACAACGTGAAGAACGCGATCGAGATCGTGCCGGTCCGCTGGATCGACAAGGTGCTGGAGCTCGCGCTCGAGCGTTCGCCGACTCCGCTGCCGCCGGAAGAAGAAGCGAAGGCAGCGGCGCCGGTCGGCGAGGCGGCGAAGGATGCCGGCTCGACGGAAGTCGTCAAGCACTGACGTACCTGAACGCCGTCCTGACGGTTGTTCACGAAACCCGCGGCGTGTCCGCGGGTTTTTTTATGCGTGCCGGAATCGAGTGCGGGCGTGGCAGAAAAAAATTCGCGTCCGGGCTTGGCAAAATGATCGGGGATGAATTAAACTTGCGGGCTCGCTGGTTGTTGATGCGGAAACGCAGATCGCAGCCAGAACGAATCGGGAACGGGTGCTTAGCTCAGCTGGTAGAGCGGCGCCCTTACAAGGCGTAGGTCGGGGGTTCGAACCCCTCAGCACCCACCAGTTTCCTGATTCAGCCAGACCAAGGAGCGGTAGTTCAGTCGGTTAGAATACCGGCCTGTCACGCCGGGGGTCGCGGGTTCGAGTCCCGTCCGCTCCGCCAGAAAATGAAAAAGCCCGCCTCGTGCGGGCTTTTTCATTTGCATTTCCGGTTGCGCCCGCTGGCGGGCGCGTGACTGCGGAGTGGAGGAAGCCGCCTGCGCGGCTTCCGGGCGGGACTCGAAGGGTTGCGCTTGCTCGCAGCACACCTGCTTTTCTCCCGTCCCACCCCGTATGTTGTAATATCGGTCGTTTTGTCCAATTTTCCCGTCACGCATGCTCGATTTCTTCCGTAATCACCAGCGCCTGATGATGGCGCTCCTGCTCCTGATCGTGTTGCCGGGGCTGGGTTTCGTCGGGATCCAAGGCTTCCGCGGTTTCTTCGACGATAGTGCGAACGCCGCGGCGGTCAACGGGCACAAGATCACGCGGGCCGAATTCGACGGCGCGTTCCGCCAGCAGATCGACCAGGCGCGTCAGGCGCTCGGCGGGCAGTTCGACATCAAGATGTTCGATACGCCCGAGCATCGCAAGCAGGTGCTCGACGGCCTGATCCAGCAACGCGTGCTGGCCGACGAGACGCAGCGTCTGCACCTGACCGCGTCCGACAACGCCGTGCGCGATGCACTGATGAGCGACCCGATGATCGCGTCGCTGAAGAAGCCCGACGGTTCGATCGACGTCGAGCGCTACGCGCAACTGCTGTCGTTCCAGGGGATGACGCCCGAGCAGTACCAGGAGCGCGTGCGCTACAGCCTCTCGCTGCAGCAGATTCCGGCCAGCATCGTGTCGAGCGCGTTCACGCCGAAGAGCCTTGCGCAACGCCTGTCCGAACTCGCCGCGCAGCAGCGTGAAGTGCAGGCGCTGGTGCTGAAGACGAGCGACTACGCATCGAAGGTCCAGCCGACCGACGCGCAACTCGCCGCGTACTATGACGCGCACAAGCAGAGCCTCGCGACGCCTGAGACCGCGACGATCCAGTACCTCGTCTATTCGCCGGCCGCGGCGGCCGCAAGCGCGCAGCCGACCGATGCGGACATCAAGAAGTTCTACGACGACAACCCGACGCACTTCCGCACCGAAGCGCAGGTTCGCGTGAGCCACATCTTCATCGCCGCGGCGAGCAGCGCAAGCGCGGCCGACAAGGCGGCAGCGAAGACGAAGGCCGAGCAACTGCTCGCCGACGTGAAGGCGCATCCGGACCAGTTCGCGCAGATCGCGCAGAAGAGCTCGCAGGACGCGCCGTCGGCCGCGAAGGGCGGCGACCTCGGCTTCATCACGCGCGGCTCGACGGCGGGCGGCAAGGCGTTCGACGATGCCGCGTTCGCACTCAAGCAGGGCGACGTGAGCGGTGTCGTGCAGTCGGAGCTCGGCTTCCACATCCTGAAGGCGACCGAAGTGAAGCCGGAGGCCGTCAAGCCGTTCGCGGAAGTGAAGGACCGGATCGCGGTGGACCTGAAGCAGCAGTACGCATCGAAGGCGTTCACGGACAACGCGGAAGGCTTCACGTCGACCGTCTACGAAAAGGCGAAGACGCTGCAGCCGGCCGCCGACAAGTACAAGCTGACGATCCAGACGGCCACCGTCACGCCGACGCCGAATCCGCAACTGCCGCCGACGAGCCCGCTGAACAATCCAAAGTTCCTGGCCGCCGTGTTCGCGAACGATTCGGTGAAGAACCAGAACAACACGCAGGCGATCGACGTCGGCAACAACACGCTGATCTCGGCGCGCGTGACCGACTACAAGCCGGCTGCGGTGCCCGCGCTCGACGCGGTCAAGGACGGCGTGCGCCAGAAGGTCGTCGCCGAGCAGGCCGCGGCACTCGCGCAGAAGGACGGTGCAGCGAAGCTTGCCGAGTTGCGGAAGTCGAAGTCGGCCGACGGATTCACGGCAGCGCAGAAGGTGTCGCGCACGCAGTCGCAGGGCCTGGCGCCGGCTGCGCTGAGCGCCGTCTACAAGGTCGATGCGAAGACGCTGCCGGCTTACGTCGGGGTCGATCTCGGCGCGGACGGCTACGCGATCTATCGCGTGAACGCGGTGATCCCTGGTACGGCGGTTGATCCGCAGCAGCTGGCGGCCGCGCAGCAGCAGATGGCGCAGGTCGACGCGCAAAGCGAAGGCGAAGCGTATCTTGCCGCGCTGCGCGATCGCTCGAAGGTGAAGCTGTACGGGACGACGACCAGCCAGTCGCAGGACGGCGGCAACTGAGCATCGTTTCGCCCGCAACAACAAAAAGCCCCGCTTCGAGCGGGGCTTTTTGTTTTCCGGCGGGGCGATACGTCGTCAGCCGCGCGGCTTGCCGAGCAGCGGCTTCAATGCCGGCCAGACGTTGTCGAGCAGAATGCCCTGCGCCTGCTGCGCGGGATGCATCTGGTCGGCCTGGAACATCTCGGGCTTGTTCTCGATGCCGGCCAGCAGGAACGGCACGAGCGGCACGCCGAGATCCTTCGACAGCCGTGTATAGACGGCGTGGAACTTCTGCGTGTAATCGGGCCCGTAATTGGGCGGCACGTACATGCCGACCAGCACGACCTTCGCCTGTGCGCGCCGCGCGCCGGCGATGATGTCGCGCAGGTTCTGCTCGGTCGTCGCGAGCGGCACGCCGCGCAGCGCATCGTTCGAACCGAGTTCGACGACGACGATCGAAGGCTTGAGCCGCTGCAGCACCGCGGGCAGCCGCGCGCGGCCGCCGCTCGTGGTGTCGCCGCTGACGCTGGCGTTCGCGACGCTATAATCGATTCGCTCGGTCGTGAGCCGCTGCCGCAGCAACGCAACCCAGCCCGTGTCGCGCGGCAGCCCGTATTCGGCCGACAGGCTGTCGCCGAGCACGACGATCACCGGCTGGCCCGATGTCGGGGCCGGCGCCGTCACGGCGCGTGCAGGCGCGGTTGCGGCCAGCAGGGTGCCCAGCAGCGCGGCGAGCGCCGCGCGTCTTTTCCAGCGAAATGTCGTGTCCATGTTCAAGATTACCGATCCGATCATCGAAGTCCATGACGTGTGCAAGCGGGTCGCCGACGCAACGGGCGAGCTGACGATACTCGACGGCATCACACTCGCCGTGCGGCCGGGCAGCAGCCTCGCGATCGTCGGCGCGTCGGGTTCGGGCAAGTCGACGCTGCTCGGCCTGCTTGCGGGGTTGGACAGCGCGACGAGCGGCACGGTTCGCCTGCTCGGCCGCGCGCTCGACCAGCTCGACGAGGACGAGCGCGCCGCGCTGCGCAACGGTGCAGTCGGGTTCGTGTTCCAGTCGTTCCAGTTGATGCCGCACCTGACGGCGCTCGAAAACGTGATGCTGCCGCTCGAACTGCAGGGCGGCATCAGCGCGCGCGATGCGGCCAACCGCGCACGGGCGCTGCTCGTGCAGGTCGGTCTCGGCGAACGCACCGCGCATTATCCGAAGCTGCTGTCGGGCGGCGAGCAGCAGCGTGTCGCGCTTGCGCGTGCATTCGTCACGCACCCGGCGATCCTGTTTGCCGACGAGCCGACCGGCAGCCTCGACGCGGCGACGGGGCACGCGGTCATCGACCTGATGTTCGAACTGAACCGCACGCACGGCGCAACGCTCGTGCTCGTCACGCACGATGCCGAACTCGCGCGCCGCTGCGCGACGACCGTGACGCTCGACACCGGACGCATCGTCGAGCCGCACGCGGCGCAACGCGGCGCCTGAATTCTTCTGCCAGCCGCACCGGGCGTACTGCGCGGCTGGCGTGCGCATGACGCCGTCGCGTCAGCGCTTGAGCGCCGCGCGGGCGCATTCGATCAGCGCCGTGGTCGACGAGTCGTGCTTCGCGGGCTCGACCGACTCGGCCGACAGGTCGGCTTCCACGACCTTGCCGAGAATCTTGCCGAGTTCGACGCCCCACTGGTCGAACGGATTGATGTCCCACACCGTCGCCTGCACGAGCACCTTGTGCTCGTAAAGCGCGATCAGCGCGCCGAGCGTGCGCGGCGTCAGCGCATCGACGAGCAGTGTCGTCGTCGGGCGGTTGCCAGGGAACGTCAGGTGCGGCGCGAGCGCTTCCTTGCCGGGCCCGGCGACCTTGCGTGCTTCTTCGAGCGTGCGGCCGAGCATCAGTGCCTCGCTCTGCGCGAAGCAGTTCGCGAGCAGCTTCGGATGATGGCTCGCGAGCGGATGCTCGGGCGTCAGCACCGCGATGAAGTCGATCGGCACGATCGTCGGCCCCTGGTGCAGCATCTGGAAGAACGCATGCTGGCCGTTGGTACCCGGCTCGCCCCACGTGACGGCCGACGTCGGGTAATCGACGAAGGTGCCGTCCAGGCGCGCGGATTTGCCGTTGCTCTCCATTTCGAGCTGCTGCAGGTACGACGGCAGGTAGTGCAGCGCTTCCGAATACGGCGCGACGAGATAGCTCTGCGAGCCGAAGAAATTCCGGTACCAGATGCCGATCAGGCCGAGCAGCACCGGCAGGTTGCGCTCGAGCGGCGCTGCGCGGAAATGGCGGTCCATGTCGTTCGCGCCGGCCAGCAGTTCGTCGAACTGCTCGGGGCCGATCGCGATCATGATCGACAGGCCGACCGCCGACCACAGCGAATAGCGGCCGCCGACCCAGTCCCACATTTCGAACACGTTGTCCGCGGCGATGCCGAACTTCACGACTTCGGCCGGGTTCGCCGACACGCCGACAAAGTGCTTCGCGAGCGCGTCCTCGGGGCAGCCGCGCGCGACGAACCAGTCGCGCAGCGAGCGTGCGTTCGTCATCGTTTCGAGGGTCGTGAAGGTCTTCGACACGATGATCGCGAGCGTTTCCTCGGGATCGACCTGTTCGAGCACGCGCGCGAGATCAGCGCCGTCGACGTTCGACACGAAGTGGGTCGAGATTTCAGGTGTTGCGACGTGATGCAGCGCATGCACGACCATCTTCGGCCCGAGATCGGAGCCGCCGATGCCGATGTTGATCACGTGGCGGATGCGTTTGCCGGTGTAGCCCGTCCACGTGCCGCTGCGCACGGCGCGCGCGAAGGTCGCCATCTTCGCGCGCTCGGCGCTCACCTGCGCGTGGAACGGCGCTTGCGGGTCGGTCGCGCGCAGCGCGGTGTGCAACGCGGCGCGGCCTTCGGTCGGGTTGACGATCTCGCCCGCGAACATCGCGTCGCGGCGCGCTTCGACGCCTGCGTCGCGCGCGAGCTGCACGAGCAGGCGCAGCGTTTCGTCATTGATGCGGTTCTTCGAGAGATCGGCCGCGAGACCGCCGCCCGCGATCGTGAAGCGTTCGGCGCGGGTCGGCGCGCGGTCGTTTTCCGGCGCGAACCAGTCGCGCAGCCGGGCGTGGCGGATCTGTTCGAAGTGGGATTGAAGGGCAGTCCAGGCGGGGAGCGAATTCAGCGTCATGGCGGTTCGAGTGAAGCGTGAATCGGGAGGAATGCCGCGCCGGCTCATCGGGATCGGAGGGCCGGCGGACGAGAGGGCCCGCCGTGCGGCGGGGCAGTCAGTATAGCGGCGTTATGTGTCGGCGCGCGGCGACGGATAAAAAAGGCGATTGATCAGCGTGCGCACCATCGGTGCGAGTTCGCCGGCCGTGAGCCCGGCCGGGCCGGTACCGTGCGCGGTCAGCGTGTCGGCCGCGAGGCCGTGCAGGTAGACGCCCGCGAGCGCCGCTTCGTACGGGCCGACGCGCTGCGCGAGCAACGCGCCGATCAGGCCGCCGAGTACGTCGCCGGTGCCGCCGGTGGCGAGCGCCGCGTTGCCGGTCGGGTTGATCGTCACGCGGCCGTCGGGTGCCGCAATGACCGTACCCGAGCCTTTCAGCACGACGATGGCCGCATGGCGCGCGGCGAGCGCCTGCGCGGCTGCGACGCGATCGAGCTGCACCGTCGCCGTGTCGCTGCCGAGCAGCCGCGCGGCCTCGAGCGGATGCGGGGTCAGCACGCACGGATTGCCGCGCGCGCCGCGCGAGGCGACGGCGGCCGCGAGGTCCGCGTGCGTCGCGACGAGGTTCAGCGCGTCGGCATCGAGCAGTGTCACGGCGTCGTGCGCGAGCACGTCGCGCACGAGCGTTGCCGCGGCCTCGCGCGTGCCGAGGCCGCAGCCGGCCGCGATCGCGGTCATCGCGCCGAGGTCGAGGCCGTCGGCCGGATGCAACATCAGTTCGGGGAACGGCGGGTCGTACGGCGGCGCGCCGGCGCCGAGGAAGCCGACGTGCACCTTGCCGGCGCCCGCGAACAGCGCGGCACGCGCGGCCAGGATCGGCGCACCGCACATGCCCGTGTCGCCGCCGAGCACCGCGAGGCTGCCGAACGTACCCTTATGGGACGCAAATGCGCGCGCGGGCAGGGCCGCAGCGAATCGCGCGGGCGCGTTCAGCACGATGGCCGGTGCGGCGGGCGGCGCGACGTCGAGCGATGCGACGGCGATCTCGCCGGCGAGGTCGCGGCCGTCGCCCGTGTAGAGGCCCGGCTTCGCGCCGATGAAGGTGAGCGTATGCGTGGCCGCGACGGCGACGCCCGCGCCGACGATCCGGCCCGTATCGCTGTCGAGCCCGCTCGGCACGTCAAGCGCGAGTACGCGGCCGCCGCTGTGCGCATGCGCGGCAATGCGCGTGGCCTGCTCGGCGAACGCGCCGTCGAGCGCGCGGCGGAGACCGATGCCGAACAGCCCGTCGACGACCCATGCGTAACCGTCGAGCGATGCGGGCGGCGTTGCCGACAGCGGTACGCCGGCCGCGCGCGCGAGGCCGAGCGCCCATAACGCGTCGTCCGGCTTGACCGGCACCGGCATCCACGCCTGCGTCGCGACGCCGAGCTGCTGGAGCTGCGCGGCGGCCACCAGCGCGTCGCCGCCGTTGTTGCCGGGGCCGACCGCGAACCACACGGGGCGGTCGTCGCCGGCGACGCGCTCGGACAGCCAGCGCGCGGCGGCGGCACCTGCGCGGCCCATCAGCGTGTGCGGCGGCAGCGCCGCGGCGGCGTCGGCTTCCGCCGCGCGCAGGTCGGCGACGCGCAGCAGCGCGATCGGATCGGAGTCGGGAAGCGGGCGGGTAACGGTCATCGCGGGATCGTGGCGGCTGGCAAGGATGCCGCCCCGGGACGGGCCCGCGGCGGTCAGGTCGTGAAGCGCTCGGCGCGCAGCGCGGCGAGCGTGTCGGGGGGCCAGTCCTGCACGTCGCCGCCCAGGTAGTCGGTCACCACTTTAGCAGACCCGCACGCGAGCCCCCAGCCGGTCGGGCCGTGCCCGAAATTGACGAACACGCGCGGATGCGGGGTCGGACCCACGACGGGCAGGCCGTCCGGCGACAGCAGTTGCGTGCCTTGCCACGACAGCGCGGCCGAGATCCGGGCGGCACCGGGGACCCAATCGTGGACGGCCTGGCCGAGCAGCGCGAGCGCGGCCTCGGACAGCGGCTCGGCGAGCGGCTTCGCGGTGTCGGGCAGGCTCTGCAGCACGGCGCCGCCGCCGATGCGCAGCCGCTGGTGGGTGCGCGTGATCGAGATCCGCTTGATCGAATCGACGACGCTCAGGTGCGGCGCGTGCTCTTCGTAGGCGACCGGCGCGGTGAGCGTGTGGACCCGCACCGGATGCAGCGGCAGGTGCCAGCCGAGCCGTTCGAGCAGCGACAGGCTGCCGGCGCCGGCGGCGACCACGATCGCGTCGGCGGAAATCACGTCGACTTCGCGCGCATTCGCCGCGTTCCGGTTGCCGGACGGGACGAGTTCGACCGCGGCGCGGCCGGTGTCGACGCGGATCGCGGCAACGTCCGCGCCGAAGCGGAACTGCACGCCGTGCTCGTCGAGCGTCTGCTTGACCAGTTTCGCGAACAGCGGGCAGTTCCCGGTGCGCTCGGTCTCGAGCAGCACGCCGCCGGCGAAGCCGGGCTCGGCCGGCACCGACGGTTCGAGCGCCGCGCATTCGTCGGCGCTCAGCGTGCGGTACGGCTGGTCGAGCGTGCGCAGCAGGTCGAGCGCGGGCTGCATCGCTTCCCAGTCGCGCGGATCGCGCACGACGTGCAGGATGCCGGGCTTCTGTTCGAATTCGAGTTCTAGGCGTGTTTCGATGTCGGCGAGCGTGTCGCGCGATGCGTCGATCAGCGGGCGCAGCCGCGCGTACTGCGCGGCGAACGCGTCGGGCTCGCGCAGCGTGCCGAGCTGCTTGACGAAGCGGCGCACGCCGCCGTTGAAGCCCGGCTTGTAGACGATCCCGCTGTCACGCGGCTGGCGCATGAAGGTCGGGCCGAACCAGACGTCGAGCGGGCTCGGCAGCAGTGCGCCGCCGTCGCCGTAGGTCGCGCCCTGCGCGACGGTCGCGTGGCGTTCGACCACGCACACGTGGTGGCCGGCCGCGCGCAACTGGTAGGCGGTGGCGACGCCGCTGATTCCGCCGCCGATGACGATGACATCCATGGATTGCTTCGATGACGGGCGGCGCGCACGCCGCCCGGTGAGAATTCGCTGAGGGCCCGGGCCCGGTGAACCCGGAATGATAGCGCCAAAATCGCGCCAACCGGCGTCGGGCGAGCGCGTGCCGTGCGGCCGCGCGACGGCCGCCGGCTGCCGCGCCCGCGCGGGCCGGCCCGGCGGGCGGCCGTGTACGGCGCGCGCCGCGGCACCGTTGCGGTGCATGCGGACTACCGATCGGCCGGTTTTGGGCGCCCGACTTCCGGGTATAATTGCGGCCTTCCTTTCGCCCCACGTCGCCACCTCGCGCGACTCATCGACGTCAGTCCAGCCCATGGCTCACTTCTCGTGTTTTCCCGGCGCTTCGGCCCTCTCCGATTTCCGTCAAACCCGTCTGCTCGACACGCTCAGGCAAATCGACGCCAACATCGTCGCGGTGCGCGGCCAGTTCCTGCACTTCGTCAATGCGGCCGAGCCGCTGTCGGCCGACGACAGCGCGCGCATCGACGCGCTGATGCACTACGGCGCGCCGTTCGAGCCGGCGGCCGAGAAGGGGGCGTCCGAGACCTTCGTCGTGCTGCCGCGCTTCGGCACGGTCTCGCCGTGGGCGAGCAAGGCGACCGACATCGCGCAGCACTGCGGCCTCACGCAGGTGCGCCGTATCGAGCGCGGCGTCGAATTCACGGTTACGCTGAAGTCGGGCCTGCTCGGCGGCAAGAAGGCGCTGTCCGACGACGCGCGTGCGGCCGTCGCCGCTGCGCTGCATGACCGGATGACCGAAAGCGTGGTCGCCGCGCGCGACGACGCGAAGCACCTGTTCGACGAACTGCCGGCCAAGCCGCTCGCGAGCGTCGACGTGCTGGGCGTCGGCCGCGGCGCGCTCGAGCGCGCGAACGGCGAACTGGGCCTCGCGCTCGCCGACGACGAGATCGACTACCTGGTCGACGCGTTCCGCAAGCTCGAACGCAACCCGACCGACGTCGAACTGATGATGTTCGCGCAGGCGAACAGCGAGCACTGCCGCCACAAGATCTTCAACGCGCAGTGGACGATCGACGGCGAAGCGCAGGACATGTCGCTGTTCGCGATGATCCGCAACACCGAGAAGCTGAACCCGCAGGGCACGATCGTCGCGTATTCGGACAACTCGTCGATCATGGTCGGCGCCGAGGCCGAGCGCTGGTTCCCGCGCAACGCGGGCGCGGCCGGCGAGCCGGGTGAACGTTATGGCCGCCACACCGAACTCACGCACACGCTGATGAAGGTCGAGACGCACAACCACCCGACGGCGATCTCGCCGTTCCCGGGTGCGGCGACCGGCGCGGGCGGCGAGATCCGCGACGAAGGCGCGACGGGCCGCGGCGCGCGTCCGAAGGCCGGCCTCACGGGCTTCACCGTGTCGAACCTCGACCTGCCTGATGCACGCCGGTCGTGGGAAAACGCGCGCGACGCGGCGCAGCCGGTCGGCGAGCGCAATCCGAATGACGCGCACGGCCCGTACGGCCGCCCGGACCGCATCGCGTCGCCGCTGCAGATCATGATCGACGGCCCGCTCGGCGGCGCCGCGTTCAACAACGAATTCGGCCGCCCGAACCTCGGCGGCTACTTCCGCGTGTACGAGCAGAACGTCGGCGGTCAGGTGCGCGGTTATCACAAGCCGATCATGATCGCGGGCGGCCTCGGCAACATCGCGGATCAACATACGCACAAGCACGACGTGCCGGCCGGCTCGCTGCTAATCCAGATCGGCGGCCCCGGCATGCGGATCGGCATGGGCGGCGGCGCGGCGAGTTCGATGGCGACCGGCGCGAACACGGCCGAGCTCGATTTCGACTCGGTGCAGCGCGGCAACCCCGAAATCGAGCGTCGTGCGCAGGAAGTGATCAACGGCTGCTGGCAGCTCGGCGCGGAAAACCCGATCCTGAGCATCCACGACGTCGGCGCGGGCGGCCTGTCGAACGCGTTCCCCGAGATCGTCGACGGCGCGGGCAAGGGCGCACGCTTCGAACTGCGCAAGGTCGCGCTCGAGGAATCGGGCCTGTCGCCGCGCGAGATCTGGTCGAACGAGGCGCAGGAGCGCTACGTGCTCGCGATCGCGCCGGCCGACCTGCCGCGCTTCGAGGCGATCTGCGCACGTGAGCGCTGCCCGTTCGCGGTGGTTGGTGTCGCAACCGACGAGCGCCAGTTGCAGCTCGTCGACGCCGAAGCGGCGGGTGCCGACGAATATCCGGTCGACATGCCGATGGAAGTGCTGCTCGGCAAGCCGCCGCGCATGCACCGCGACGTCGCGCGCGTGGCGACCGAGCGCGCGCCGGTCGACGTGACGGGCATCGCGCTGTCGGAAGTGGCGGTCGACGTGCTGAAGCACCCGACGGTCGGCAGCAAGTCGTTCCTGATCACGATCGGCGACCGTTCGGTCGGCGGCACGTCGGTGCGCGACCAGATGGTCGGCCCGTGGCAGGTGCCGGTGGCCGACTGCGCGGTCACCGCGCTCGACTATGCGGGCTTCAAGGGCGAGGCGATGACGATGGCCGAGCGCACCCCGCTCGCGGTGATCGACGCGCCCGCATCGGGCCGCATGGCCGTCGGCGAAGCGATCACGAACATCGCGAGCGCGCCGATCGCGTCGCTCGACAAGCTGAAGCTGTCGGCGAACTGGATGGCCGCATGCGGCACGGCCGGCGAGGACGCCGCGCTGTTCGACACGGTCAAGGCGATCGGCATGGAGCTGTGCCCGGCGCTCGGGATCGGCATCCCGGTCGGCAAGGACTCGCTGTCGATGAAGACGAAGTGGGACGAGCAGGGTGTCGCAAAGGAAGTGGTCTCGCCGGTGTCGCTGATCATTTCCGCGTTCGCGCCGGTCGAGGACGTGCGCCGCCACCTGACGCCGCAACTGCGCCGCGTCGCCGACGCGGGCGACAGCGTGCTGATCGCGATCGATCTCGGCCGCGGCAAGAACCGGATGGGCGGCAGCATCTTCGCGCAGGTCACGCAGCAGGTCGGCGACACGACACCGGACGTCGACGATGCGCAAGACCTGAAGCGCTTCTTCAACGCGATCCAGTCGCTCAACGCGCAGGACAAGCTGCTCGCGTACCACGACCGCTCGGACGGCGGCTTGTGGGCGACGGTGTGCGAAATGGCGTTCGCGGGCCGCGCGGGCGTGTCGCTGAACGTCGACATGCTGACGCTCGACGAGAACCACGAATCCGACTACGGCGACGCGAAGGACTGGGCGAAGCAGACGAGCGGTCGCCGCGACGATCGCACGCTGCGCGCGCTGTTCTCCGAGGAGCTCGGCGCCGTCGTGCAGGTGCGCACGGCCGATCGCGACGCGGTGCTCGGCGCGCTGCGCGAGTTCGGCCTGTCGACGTGCTCGCACGTGATCGGCTCGGTCAACGACCGTGACGTGATCGAGGTGTACCGCGACGCGAAGAAGATCTTCGACGCGCCGCGCACCGAACTCCATCGTGCATGGGGCGAAGTGAGCTGGCGCATCGCGCGCCTGCGCGACAACCCCGCATGCGCGGATGCCGAATACGACGCGCTGCTCGACGCGGCCGATCCGGGCATCTCGCCGGTGCTGAGCTTCGATCCGGCCGACGACATCGCCGCGCCGTTCATCGCGACCGGCGCGCGGCCGCGCGTCGTAATCCTGCGCGAGCAGGGCGTGAACTCGCATCTGGAAACGGCCTACGCGTTCGACCGTGCGGGCTTCGATGCGCATGACGTGCACATGAGCGACCTGCTCGCGGGTCGCGCGACGCTCGCCGATTTCGCGGGGGCGGTTGCGTGCGGCGGCTTCTCGTACGGCGACGTGCTCGGTGCGGGCGAAGGCTGGGCGAAGACGATCCGTTTCAACGCGAACCTCGCCGACATGTTCGCGGCGTTCTTTGCGCGTCCGGATACGTTCGCGCTCGGCATCTGCAACGGCTGCCAGATGTTGTCCAGCATCTCGTCGATGATTCCGGGTGCGGAAGCATGGCCGAAGTTCACGCGCAACAAATCCGAGCAGTTCGAGGCGCGCTTCTCGTTCGTGGAAGTGGAGAAGTCGCCGTCGATCTTCTTCGCCGGGATGGAAGGCTCGCGGATTCCGGTCGCGGTCGCGCACGGCGAAGGCTACGCGGACTTCTCGCAGCAGGGCGACATCGACCGCGTTGCAGTCGCGATGCGTTTCGTCGACCACCGCGGCGAAGCGACCGAGCGCTATCCGTTCAACCCGAACGGCTCGCCGGCCGGCATCACGTCGGTCACGACGGCCGACGGCCGCTTCTCGGTGCTGATGCCGCACATGGAGCGCGTGCACCGTACGGTCGCGATGAGCTGGCACCCGGAAGGCTGGGGTGAAGCGAGCCCGTGGATGCGCGTGTTCCGCAACGCGCGCCGCTGGATCGGCTGATCCGGATGATGTTCGACCCGAATGCGCCGGTCGAGGTCGTCACGCTGCGCGACGAGCGCGCGAGCGAGGCCGACGCGATCGGCCGCGTGATCGTCGCGGCGTTCGCGAGCGAGCCGCAGGGCGGACAGTTCGAGCGGCAGATCGTCGACGCGCTGCGCGCGGACGGCGCGCTGAGCGTGTCGCTCGTCGCGGAGCGCGACGGGCGCATCATCGGCCACGTCGCGTTCTCGCCGGTCGCGATCGGCGGCGAACCGTCGGATCGACAGCAGTGGTACGGGCTTGCGCCGCTCGCGGTGCGGCCCGACTGCCAGCGGCAGAGCATCGGCGCGGGGCTCGTGCGCACGGGGCTCGACGCGTTGCGTCGGCTCGGCGCGCGTGGCTGCGTCGTGCTCGGCGATCCCGCGTACTACGCGCGCTTCGGGTTCGAACCGTCCGGCGCCATCGTGTTTCCGGACGTACCGCCCGAGTATTTCCTCGCGCTGTCGTTCGACGAATCGGCGCCGCGACCGTCGGGCGACGTTCGCTATCGCGACGTGTTCTATCCCGCGTAGCGAACGCTGCGATGCGGGCGGGTATCGTCAAGTACAGCAATGGCCGCTCTTCGGAGCGGCTTTTTTATTGCACGTGGACTGACGGCCGGAACCTCGCGATGCGCGCGCTGCAGGCGCACCAATTGAAAAAGCCGCTCCGAAGAGCGGCTTTTCGATGCACGGGCGACGGGCGCGCCGGCGTTACTGGATCTTCGCCTGCTGGCGCAGGCCTTCCTCGAACGCCTGCAGCTTCTGCTGCACGAGCTGTTGCGCGATCTGCGCCTTCACCTGGTCGAACGGCGGCGGTGCGATGTCGCGGATGTCGTCGACGCGGATGATGTGCCAGCCGAACTGCGTCTTCACCGGCGCGTCGGTCATCTGGCCTTTCTGCAGTTTCTGCGCGGCTGCCGCGAATTCCGGCACGTACGCCTTCGGGTCGGACCAGTCGAGATCGCCGCCGTTCTTGCCCGAACCCGGATCCTTCGAGTATTGCTTCGCGAGATCCTCGAACTTCGCGCCGGCCTTGATCTTCGCGATCAGGTCCTTCGCCTGCTGCTCGTTGTCGACGAGGATGTGGTGCAGGTGATATTCGCGGTTGCCGCCGGCACCCTTGACGAGCTCGTCGTAGCGCGCCTTCACTTCGGCGTCGGTCGGCTGGTTCTTCTTCAGGAAGCTCTCGATCATCGAACGCAGCACGACGGTCTGCTGCGCGACGGCGACCTGCGCCTTCACGTCCGGACGGTTCGGGATGCCTTCGCGGATCGCTTCCTGCATCAGGATCTCGCGGTTCACGAGTTCCTGGCGCACGGCCTGCTGCAGTTGCGGGCTGTCGGTCTGGCCTTGCTGGACCAGCTGCGCGACCATCGCGTCGGCGCGCGACTTCGGAATCGGCGTGCCGTTGACGACGGCGATGTTCTGGGCGAATGCCGGCGCCGCTGCGAAAGCAGCCGCCGCGACCCACAGGCGGGGGGATTTCAGGATCATCGGGAATTCCTAATGAGACTAGATAGAAGATTCGTTGAATTCTTCGGGCGTGTAAGCCACGATCGCGAGCGCGTGAATGCCGCGCTGCATCGCATCAGCGAGCGCATCATACACCAGCCGGTGCCGTGCGACGCGCGGCTTGCCCGCGAAGGCGGCCGACACGATCGTGACCGTGTAGTGGCCGCCGGAGGCCGCGCCGGCGTGGCCCGCGTGCTGCGCGCTGTCGTCGCGCACGGCGAGCGACACGGGCGCGAGCGACGCGGTGAGGCGCGCTTCGATCAGCGCGATGCGTTCGTCGGGCGACGCGTGGAGAAAGGCGTCCGTCATGTCATTCGTCCTTCAGGTACTTCGTGAGCCACAGGCTCTGCAGGATGATGAACACGACCATTGCGCCGGTCGTGCCGAACAGCTTGAAGTTCACCCATTGCGATTCGGTGAAGTTGTGCACCACATACAGGTTCGCGACGCCGAGCACCGCGAAGAACAGCGCCCACGCGACGTTCAGCTTGTCCCACACCGGGTGCGGCAGCGTGAGCTGCTTGCCCATCATCTTCTCGATCAGGTTGTTGCCGAACGCATAGCGCGCGGCAAGCAGCCCGACCGCAAACAGCCAGTACAGCACAGTCGGTTTCCATTGAATGAATTTCTCGTCATGCAGGACGAGGGTGGCGCCACCGAAGACGACGATCACGCCGAGGCTGACCCACAGCATCGTGTCGACCTTCCGGTGCCGGAAGGCGACCCACGCGACCTGGGCCAGCGTCGCGACGATCGCGACGGCGGTGGCGGTGAAGATGCCCCAGACCTTGAAGGCGACAAAAAACAGGATGATCGGAAACAGATCGAACAGGAATTTCATGGCGCTCGCAGCTGCGTGAAAGGCCGCTTGCGCGGCCTTTCACCGTTGTAGGGACCCGCCGGGCACCGCCGTCGCGGATCGGGGGCGGCCAGCCCGGGAGCAGGCCGCCCGGCGAGGATCACCTCGCCGATCCGCCCGGCGCCGCTCATTCGTTTTCGGGTCGGGATTCGAAGTTTAACGCAGCCGAATTGATGCAGTACCGCAAACCGGTCTGATCGCGCGGGCCGTCCTCGAAGACGTGGCCGAGATGCGCGCCGCAATGGTTGCAGCGGACCTCGACGCGCACCATGCCGTGCGAGTAGTCGACTTTTTCGTCGATCACCTCGCCGTCGAGCGGCTTGAAGTAGCTGGGCCAGCCGCAGCCCGAGTGGAATTTGGAGCCGGATTCGAACAGCGGCGTGCTGCACACGACGCACTTGTAGATGCCGGCGTCCTCGGTGTCGGTGTATTCGCCGGTGAATGCGCGCTCGGTCGCCGCATGCTGCGTGACCTCGTACTGCATCGGCGTGAGCCGGCGGCGCAGCTCGGCGTCGTCCTTCTGGTACGGGAAGGTCTTGTCGTCGGAATCGTGGGACATGTGGGGTTCTCCTGATCGGTCGGTCGATACGCGCGGGTTGGGGGCTTCAGGACGAGCAGCTCACTTCGAGCGACCCGGCCCAGTCCGGCGGCAACGCCGCGTACGCTTCATGCTCCGGTTGTTCGTCGAACGGCCGGCGCAGGACCTGCGCGAGCCGCTCGACTTCCGAAAAATCCTTTTCCTTCGCGCGCCGGATCGCGACTTCGGCCAGATGGTTGCGAAGCACGTATTTCGGGTTCACGCGGTTCATCGCGACCGCACGTGCCGCGTCGTCGCGCGTTTCCTCGGACAGCCGTGCACGGTAGAGGTTCGCCCATGCATCGAACGCGTCGCGGTCGATGAACAGGTCGCGCGCGGGCGCGTCGCGGCTTGCGTCGTGCTTCGACAGTTGCGCGAGCCGGCGGAACGTCAGCGTGAAATCCGCGTGGCTCGCATGCATCGTCTCGAGCAGCTTGTTGGCGAGTTCGGCATCGTTCTCGCGTTCGAGCTCGAGGCCGAGCTTCGCACGCATCGCGCGTTCGAGCGCGGGGCCGAAGCGTTCCGGAAATTTCGCGAGCACGGCCTGCGCGTCATCCACCGCGCGCTCGGCGCGCGCATCGTCATCGGCGATGCCGTGCTGCAGCCCGATCAGCGGCAGCAGCGCCTGCGCGAGGCAATAGCAGTTCCAGTGCGCGATGCGCGGCTGCATCCGGTACGCGTAGCGGCCGCTGTTATCGGAGTGGTTGCAGATGTGGTTCGCGTCGAACGCGTCGACGAAGCCGAACGGGCCGTAGTCGATCGTCACGCCGAGGATCGACATGTTGTCGGTGTTCATCACGCCGTGGCAGAAGCCGACGGCCTGCCACTGCGCGACGAGGTCGGCCGTGCGCAGCGTCGCGGCTTCGAGCAGCGCGAGGTAGGGATCGTCCGCGTCGCGGCAATCCGGATAGAAACGGTCGATCGTGTGGTCGGCGAGCTGGCGCAGCAGGTCGGGGCGATCGTTCGAGAAGAAGTGCTCGAAGTGGCCGAAGCGCACGAAGCTTTCCGACACGCGCGTGACGACGGCCGACGTCTCGATCTCCTCGCGGACCACCGGCTGGTCGGAACCGATCACCGTCAGCGCGCGCGTGGTCGGGATGCCGAGGTGATGCATCGCTTCCGAGCACAGGAACTCGCGGATCGACGAGCGCAGCACCGCGCGGCCGTCGCCCATCCGCGAGTACGGCGTGCGGCCGCTGCCTTTCAGTTGCAGCTCGTAGCGGCGGCCGTCCGTGCCGGTGCGCTCGCCGATCGTCAGCGCGCGGCCGTCGCCGAGCTGGCCGGCCCACACGCCGAACTGGTGGCCGGAATACACCGATGCGTACGGCATCGCGTTGGCGGGCCAGTCGCGCGTCGGATTGCCGGCGAACAGCTCGGCGAACCCGGGCTGCGCGGCAATCGATGGCGGCAGGTCGAGCAGTTGCGCGACTTCGTCGGAAAAGCCGACGACGTACGGTGCGGCAAGCGGCGCGGCCGGCAGCCGCGTATGAAACGCGTCGCCAAGTGTGACGAACGCGCCTTCGGCGGGCGCGCCGAGCGTGGCGGCGAGATCGGGGAAGGTGTCAGCCGCATCGGCTGCGCTTCGGGAAAACGACATGTTGAGCGCCTCTGGGTAAGCCGATATTGTAAGGCGGCGCCGCGCCGCCCGCATGGTGGCCCGCGCACCGCGCGCCACGCCCGTCCGGGCCGCTGACGGGCGCCCGCCGGTCTCGTGTCAACGCATGCGTGTTCCTTATGGAAACAGCCCCCGGGCTGGTCACCGATTCGCGTCCTTCAGGGAGAACAAGACGATGGGTAAGCCGTTGCTGGGCCAGATGATGGACATGCCGTTGCTGGTGTCCTCGCTGATCGCGCATGCCGCGCGTCACGCGGGTGACACCGAGATCGTGTCGAAGCGCATCGAGGGCGATGTGCATCGCTACACGTATCGCGACTGCGAACGCCGCGCGAAGCAGCTCGCGCAGGCGCTCGCGCGGCTCGGCGTCGAAGCCGGCGACCGCGTCGGCACGCTGGCGTGGAACGGCTACCGGCATCTGGAGGCGTACTACGGGATCGGCGGGATGGGTTCCGTGTGCCACACGATCAACCCGCGCCTGTTCCCCGAGCAGATCGCGTACATCGTCAATCACGCGGAAGACCGCTACGTCCTGTTCGACATCAATTTCGCGCCGCTGGTCGACGCGATCGCGCCGCAATGCCCGCACGTGAAGGGCTGGATTGCGATGACGGACGCCGCGCACCTGCCGTCCTGCGCGACGCCGCTGCTCTGCTACGAAACGCTCGTCGAAGCGGAGGACGGCCGCTACGACTGGCCGCGCGTCGACGAGCAGCAGGCGTCGGGGCTCTGCTACACGTCGGGCACGACCGGCAATCCGAAGGGCGTGCTGTATTCGCACCGCTCGACGGTGCTGCACGCGTACGGCGCCGCGCTGCCCGACGCGATGAACCTGTCCGCGATGGACGCCGTGCTGCCCGTCGTGCCGATGTTCCACGTCAACGCGTGGGGCTTGCCGTATGCGGTGCCGCTCACCGGCGGCAAGCTCGTGCTGCCCGGCAAGGATCTCGACGGCAAATCGCTGTACGAGCTGATGGAGGCCGAGCGCGTGACGTTCTCCGCGGGCGTGCCGACCGTGTGGCTCGGCTTGCTCAACTACATGCGCGAGGCCGGCGTGCGTTTCTCGACGCTGAACCGCACGGTGATCGGCGGTTCAGCGTGCCCGCCCGCGATGCTGCGCACGTTCGAGGACGAATACGGCGTGCGCGTGATTCATGCATGGGGGATGACCGAATTGTCGCCACTCGGCACGCTCGCCAAGCTCAACTGGGCGCAGTCGCAGCGGCCGCTCGACGCGCAGCGCCGGCTGCTCGAGAAGCAGGGGCGCGTGATCTGCGGCGTCGACATGCGCATCGTCGGCGAGGACGGCCATGAGCTGCCGTGGGACGGCGTCGCGTTCGGCGAACTGCAGGTGCGCGGGCCGTGGGTGATCGATCACTACTTTCGCGGCGACACGTCGCCGCTGTCGGACGGCTGGTTCCCGACCGGCGACGTCGCGACGATCGACCCCGACGGCTTCCTGCAGATCACCGACCGCAGCAAGGACGTGATCAAGTCGGGCGGCGAGTGGATCAGCTCGATCGACATCGAGAACGTCGCGATCGCGCACCCGGGTGTTGCCGAGGCCGCGTGCATCGCATGCGCGCACCCGAAATGGACCGAGCGCCCGCTGCTCGTCGTGGTGCCCCGCGAAGGCGCGAACCTGAGCCGCGACACGCTGCTCGCGTTCTATGAGGGCAAGGTCGCGAAATGGTGGATTCCCGACGACGTCGTGTTCGTCGAATCGCTGCCGCACACCGCGACCGGCAAGCTGCAGAAGCTGAAGCTGCGCGAGACGTTTCGCGATTACGTGTTGCCGACGGCGGTGTGCGAGCCATAAGGAGCCGTAAGGCCAAGCGCGGGCCGGAGACAGGCCGCGATCCGGTCGCCCGATCCGTCCCCGGGTCGGGATAAAAATTCAAATTGAACGACCGTGCTTTTTCGTTGTATGCTGCCTCCGTTCGATCCGGACATGCGGCTGTTCGACCGCGCACAATGAAGCGCAGCCACCCCGGCGCGCGATGCATGGAGGCAGGCAGATGGCAGTGGATTACTCGACTCGCGACGGCGTGGCCGTCCTTACGCTCAACAATCCGCCCGTCAACGGGCTCGGCCTGTCGACCCGCCAGGGCGTCATGGACGCGCTCGATCGCGCCGCGCAGGATCCGTCGGTCGCGGCCATCGTGCTGACCGGCGCGGGCCGCGCATTCTCGGGCGGCGCCGACATCACCGAATTCAACACGCCGAAGGCGCTGCAGGAGCCGACGCTGCACACCGTGATCCGCGCGGTGGAGGCGAGCGCGAAGCCCGTCGTCGCGGCGCTGCACAGCGTCGTGATGGGCGGCGGCCTCGAACTCGCGCTCGGCGCGCACTACCGCGTTGCGGCACCCGGCGCGCAGGTCGCACTGCCCGAAGTGAAGCTCGGCCTGCTGCCGGGCGCGGGCGGCACGCAGCGCCTGCCGCGCGCGGTGGGGCTCGAAACCGCGCTGAACATGATCGTGTCGGGCGCGCCGGTGCCGTCGGAGCAACTCGCGAAGAGCGGGCTGTTCGACGAAATGGCCGACGGCGACCTGCTCGACGCGGCCGTCGCGTTCGCGCGCAAGGTCGGTGCTCAAAAGGGGCCGCATCCGCGCGTGCGCGATCGCAAGATCGTCCACGAGAACGCCGCGGGCTTCATCCAGTTCGCACGCAATTCCGCGCGGGCCGCCGCACCGAACTTCCCCGCGCCGCACAAGTGCATCGACGCGATCGAGGCCGGCGTGCTGAACGGCTTCGACAAGGGCAGCGTTGCCGAGCGCGAGGGTTTCGTCGCGCTGATGATGACGCCGGAAAGCCGTGCGCTGCGTCATGCGTTCTTCGGCGAGCGTGCGGCGAGCAAGATTCCCGACGTGCCGGCCGATACGTCGTTGCGCGAGATTCGTCGCGTCGGCGTGATCGGCGCGGGCACGATGGGCGGCGGGATCGCGATGAACTTCGTCAACGCGGGCCTGCCCGTCACGCTGCTCGAGACCAGGCAGGAAGCGCTCGAGCGCGGCGTCGCGACGATCCGCAAGAACTACGACGCGCAGGTGAAGAAGGGCAAGCTCACGCAGGAGAAGCTCGACGCACGCATGGCGCTGATCGCGCCGACGCTGTCCTACGACGACTTGAAGGATGCCGATCTGATCGTCGAGGCCGTGTTCGAGGAACTCGGTGTGAAGGAGCAGGTGTTCAGGAAGCTCGACGAAGTCGCGAAACCGGGCGCGATCCTCGCGTCGAACACGTCGACGCTCGACGTCGACAAGATCGCGGCGTTCACGAAGCGTCCGCAGGACGTCGTCGGTATGCACTTCTTCAGCCCGGCGAACGTGATGAAGCTGCTCGAGGTCGTGCGCGGCGCGCAGACCGCGAAGGACGTGCTCGCGACCGTGATGGCGGTGGCGAAGAAGATCCGCAAGACGGCGGTCGTGTCGGGCGTGTGCGACGGCTTCATCGGCAACCGGATGATCGAGCAGTACATCCGCCAGGCGCTCTTCATGCTCGAGGAAGGCGCGCTGCCTTCGCAGGTCGATCGCGCGATCGAGAAGTTCGGTTTCGCGATGGGGCCGTTCCGGATGAGCGACCTCGCCGGCAACGACATCGGCTGGGCGATCCGCAAGCGCCGCTACGTCGAGCAGCCCGATCTGCAGTATTCGAAGATCGCCGACCGTCTGTGCGAGCAGGGCCGCTTCGGCCAGAAGACGGGCGCGGGCTGGTACGACTACGTGCCGGGCGAGCGCAAGGCGAAGCCGTCGTCGCTGGTCGACGAGATGGTCGTCGCGTATTCGCAGGAGCGTGGCGTCGAGCGGCGCAAGATCGGCGATGACGAGATCGTCGAGCGGCTCGTGTTCGCGCTCGTCAACGAAGGCGCGAAGATCCTCGAAGAGAAGATCGCATCGAAGGCATCCGACATCGACATGGTCTACCTGACCGGCTATGGCTTCCCGCTGTGGCGCGGCGGCCCGATGCTGTACGCGGACGTGGTCGGCCTCTACAACGTCGAGCGCGCGATTCGCCGCTATGCGGCCGCGCCGAACGGCGACGCCTGGCAGCTCGCGCCGTCGATCGTGGAGCTGGCAAAGGCCGGCCGCGGGTTCAACGGCTGACGATATCGCACGACGGCGCGCCCGATTCCTCCAGGAGAAACGCAATGAAACGCACCGACGACGTACTGCTCGTGATCGACGTGCAATACGACTTCATGCCGGGCGGCGCGCTCGCGGTGCCGGACGGCGACGCGGTCGTGCCGGTGATCAACGCGCTCGCGCGACGCTTCGACCAGGTCGTGCTGACACAGGACTGGCACCCGCGCGAGCACGTGTCGTTCGCGGCGAACCATCCGGGGCGCGAGCCGTTCTCGACGCTCGCACTGCCGTACGGCGAGCAGGTGCTGTGGCCCGTGCACTGCGTGCAGGACACCGACGGCGCGGCGCTGCATCGCGACCTCGACATCCCGCACGCGCGGCTCGTGATCCGCAAGGGCGGCGACGCACAGGTCGACAGCTATTCCGCGTTCGTCGAAGCCGATCGGACGACGCGCACGGGGCTCGCGGGCTATTTGCGCGAGCTCGGCGCGAAGCGCGTGTGGTGCTGCGGGCTCGCGACCGACTATTGCGTCGCGTGGTCGGCGCTCGATGCGCGTGCGGCCGGTTTCGAAGCCGCGGTGATCGACGATGCGTGCCGCGCGATCGACCTGAACGGGTCGCTCGCGCACGCATGGCAGCAGATGCAGGCAGCGGGCGTCGCACATGTGATGTCCGCGGGCGCGCGCCCGACGGCGTAGCGCATTCCCCATCCGATTTAGGGTCTGTTTACATATGGAACGCACATGCGAATGCCCGAAATCGCTCGTCCCCCAAGGGGACTTCCTTCGGGGCGTATGGCAAGAAGTGAGGAGCGCCGTTTGGCCGAGCCAAACAAGCGACGAGCGACGCCGCCATACGGGTGATTTCGGGCATTCCCGTGACATGAATTTTCTAATTTGGGGTTGCCACGAGAACGGCCGCTCGCCGCGTTGCGCTCCTTGCGAATACGTCAGTATTCGCGGCGTCGCGCGCCTCGCGAGCGGCCGTTCTCGTGGCAACGCATGCGCGTTCCATATGTAAACAGACCCTAACATGAAGCAGGACCGAAGGAGACTCGCATGACCGAAGCCGTAATCGTATCGACCGCACGCACGCCGCTGGCGAAATCCTGGCGCGGCGGATTCAACATGACGCACGGCGCGACGCTCGGCGGCCACGTGGTCGCGGCCGCGCTCGAACGCGCGAAGCTCGACCCCGCGCGCGTCGAGGACGTGATCATGGGCTGCGCGAACCCCGAAGGCGCGACCGGCGCGAACATCGCGCGGCAGATCGTGCTGCGCGCGGGGCTGCCCGTGACCGTGCCCGGGATGACGGTAAATCGTTTCTGCTCGTCCGGACTGCAGACCATTGCGCTGGCCGCGCAGCGGATCATCGCGGGCGAAGGCGACGTGTATGTCGCGGGCGGTGTCGAATCGATCTCGTGCGTGCAGAACGAGATGAACCGGCACATGGTCCAGGAGGGCTGGCTCGTCGAGCACAAGCCCGAGATCTACTGGAACATGCTGCAGACGGCCGAGAACGTCGCGAAGCGCTACGGGATCTCGAAGGAGCGGCAGGACGAGTACGGCGTGCAGTCGCAACTGCGGGCCGCGGCCGCCCAGGAAGCCGGGCGCTTTCGCGACGAGATCGTGCCGATCACCGTGCTCGCGGGCATCGCCGACAAGGCGACGGGCCGCCTGTTCACGAAGGAAGTGACCGTATCGGCCGACGAAGGCATCCGTCCCGACACGACGCTCGAAGGCGTGTCGAAGATCCGTTCGGCCGTGCCGGGCGGCGTGATCACCGCCGGCAACGCGAGCCAGTTCTCGGACGGTGCGTCGGCGTGCGTCGTGATGAGCGCCGATGCCGCGCAGCGCGAAGGGCTGCAGCCGCTGGGCGTGTTCCGCGGCTTCGCCGTGGCCGGCTGCGAGCCGGACGAGATGGGCATCGGCCCCGTGTTCGCGGTGCCCAAGCTGCTGAAGCAGGCGGGGCTGAAGGTCGATGACATCGGCTTGTGGGAACTGAACGAAGCGTTCGCGGTGCAGGTGCTGTACTGCCGCGACACGCTCGGGATTCCCGAGGATCGACTGAACGTGAACGGCGGCGCGATCGCGGTCGGCCATCCGTACGGCGTGTCGGGCGCGCGCCTGACGGGCCATGCGCTGATCGAAGGCAAGCGGCGCGGCGTGAAGTACGTGGTCGTCACGATGTGCATCGGCGGCGGCCAGGGCGCGGCCGGGTTGTTCGAAGTCATCTGATCTTTGGCCGATGGCGGCCGCGGTTTCGCTTTGGCGAGGCTCGCGGCCGCGACGCGAATCGGCGCGGCCGTGCCGCTATTCGAAACAATCGGGAAGCAAAAGGCGTGCTTCGGGTAATGCCGTTTCCCCTTACTTGTCAAACGAATTGCCCCACCTATACTTGCTCTGACATTTGCCTTTCGGCACGATGGGCAGGATCGTGCAACGCACGATCCGTGCCGCGAAGGTTCGAACCAACGCAGCAGACCGACCGGGGACCGAATGAGTACGACCTATGCAGCCGGGGAACCGCCGCGCGTCGTCAGCGCGGCCGCGAGGCTCTACGCGAAATGCCTGCTGATCGGATTCGCGTTGCTGCCTGCCTATCTGATTGCCTATCTGTGGTTCTTCAGCGACCCGCGCGTCGTGTTCGAGAGCCACGCGTTCCATGAAATCGCGATTGCGGCGGCGACCCTCGAGGGCGCGTTCGTCACCTACGTGACGTGGGTGTGCTACCGGTCGTCCGGCGAGCCGCTGCTGCGCTGGCTGACGCTCGGCTTTCTCGGCTTCGCGATGATCTATGCGCTGCACGGCGTCTTCACCGGGATGGCGCACCACAATATCTGGCTGTTCCTGCTGTACGGGCCCGCGTCGCGGCTCGTGATGTCGATTCTGCTGCTCACTGGCCTGATGTCGTATTCGCGTCCGCCCGATCACATCGAGAAGCGCACGAGCGCGCGGACGTGGCTGCCGTGGATCATGTTCTTCGTGATCGTCAACGTCGCGGTGGCGTACATCGCGTATTCGCCGGTCGCGGGCGCGCTGGGCACGCGGCTGTCGATGGAGGGCGGCGCGCTCGTGTTCTCGCTGCTGAACGTCGGCGTGCTGCTCGCGCGGCGGATCCGCTCGCCGCTGATGGTGATCTACGGCGTGTCGATCATGGCGTTCGCGCTGTCGTCGGTTGCTTTCATTCTCGGCAAGCCGTGGAATCACATGTGGTGGCTCGCGCATGCGATTTTCGCGGGCGGGTTCTTCCTGCTGAGCTACGGCGTCGTGCAGGCGCTGCAGACGACGCGCTCGTTCTCGGCGATCTACCGCCAGGAAGACCTGATGAGCCGGCTGTCGGAATCGATGGCGCGCACCGAGAGCGCGCTGCAGGAACTGCGGCGCACGAACCAGAAGCTCGAGTACATGGCCGCGACGGATCCGATGACGGGCGCATCGAACCGCCGGCAGTTCATCGCGCAGGTCGAGCGCGAGATGGTGCGGGCCGAGCGCGACGGCACGCCGTTTTGCCTGCTCGCGCTCGATCTCGACAATTTCAAGAACATCAACGATGCGTACGGGCACCAGATCGGCGACGAGGTGCTGCGCGGCGTCGTCCGCCAGTGCCTCGAGGCGATTCGCCCGGCGGGCGGGCTCGCGCGGGTCGGCGGCGAAGAGTTCATGGCGCTGCTGCCAGAGATGCCGCTCGAGGGCGCGCGGATGACGGCCGAGCGCGTGCGCTCGTCGATCGCGAGTTCGCCGTTCGGGCTGGACTTCAAGCGCGTGCAGGTGACGGTCAGCGTCGGCGTCGCGCAATACGGGGTCGACGGCAGTACGGTCGATGCGTTGCTGCGCGTGGTCGACGAGCGGCTGTACCAGGCGAAGCGGGAAGGGCGGAACCGGGTTGTGTCGCGGTGATGCGGGTTCTCGAGCGGCACGCCGGCGCCGTTGAGCGAGTGCGGTGCGTTCGGCAGCGCGGTTGTGCGGAAGCGACGAGCGATGTAGTACCGACCGAAGCCCTGGAGGCGGAAACACCTCCGGGGCTTCTGCATGCTCGGTTTGCGCGCGATGGGCGATGCGCTAGCGCGATGCCAAGGCCGCTGCGTTTTTCGGCTGCATCTCCTGCATCCGCTGCGACGCCTGCCACCAGTACTTGCCCGCGCGCTGCTGCGGATCGCGGATCGCGAGATATGTCGTACTCCAGAGCTGCGCCGCGTTGGCTTCGGTCGCGTCCGCGCTGCGCGTGCCGAACGCATCGGTCTGGAACTGGCCGTTCACGTAGGACCACGTCCACATCTCCGATGTACGCATGTCGCGTCCGTTCGAGATCACCTGCCAGATCGTCTGACGCGCCTGCGTGAGCAGCGCGCGCGTCGCGGCGGACAGGTCCTGGCGCGCGAGCTGGCGATCGAGCCCGGCCACCCACATCGCCTGCTGCCACGACCAGATCACCGTGCCGTGATACGCGGAGCTCGTGAACTTCGGCCACAGCGACGGGTTCGCATACGCGGGGTTCGCGATCAGCATCCCGGCATCGGTCACGAGCCCGGCCGGGAACGGCCGCGTGACGTCGGTGACGATCCGCTGGAGCGCGTCGTCCGGCGGCGTGCCGAACAGCAGCGCGAAGCCGCCGTCGGAATTCATCACCGGAATCGGGTTGCCCTGCTGATCGAGCGACAGCGCGTAGAACGACAGCGGTGCGCCCGGCGCGGCGCCGGCCGGCACGCCGGCGGACGGTGCATAGGCCGACACGTCGGTGGCCGCCTGCACGGCCGGCACGCTGACCTGGAACAGCGGCGGCGCCTGCGTTTCCCATGTGGCGGCTTCGTTCGCCGTGTTGGTGAGCGTCGCGCGCTGTGCGGCATCCAGGTACGGATCGAGCAGGCCGCGCGCGAGGAACGCGTTCGCCGCGCGCAACGCGGCCGGCACGAGCACCGCATTTACGTCGTACGGGTACACGCCGCCGCCGAGCCCGTCGGTACTGTCGCGCCAGTTGCCGACGATCTCGCCGGGCCTCAGGTGGATCAGGTTCGCGACCGACGGCTGTTGCGCGAACGGCTGTGCGGTGGTCGCGACGTGCAGCAGGTTGACGACCAGGCGGCTGCCGTTGGTCTGCCCGTCGCTGCCGCGCTGCGCGAGATACGCTGCCGCGCGGGCCTGGCCGCGCGTATCGTCGATCAGCCACGCGGCCGCGATCGGCGCGAGCAGGTAGTCGCTGTCGATCATCTTGTAGTCGTAGGTCGGCGTCGGGTCGTTCGGCCGCCCGTTCTTCTGGTTGTCGACCAGCGCGAATTCGCCGATGCCTTCCTCGTGCGCGACCTTGCCGTCGGCCGACAGGCGGCTCAGTACCGACGACAACCCGGCCTCGATCGCCGCGGGTTCGAGCACCGGCATCAGCATGCGGACCGAGATCAGCGTATCGCGGCCGAAGTACGTGTCGTACTGCCACGAGCCGGCCAGCAGCTTGTCGTGGAAGCTCAGGAATTCGAGCACGTTCTGGCTGACCGGATCGGGGTTCACGGACGGTGCGAGCAGATCGGCGCGCGTGATCGGCGACAGCGGGGTCTCGCCCGACAGCGCATCGACATGCAACTTCAGCGTGTGCGAGCCCGCCGGTGCGCGCAGCACGAGCTTGCCGCCCGCTGCCGGCGCGATGCTGCCGCCGTCGCGCAGCGTGATGCGCAGCGCATAACCGGGTGCACCGTCGATCCGGTCGCGCTGCCATTGCGCGGCGCTGCCCTGGATCGTCGGCGCCGTGACGATCTGCTGCGGAATCGTTGCGCCGCCGTTGAAGTCGCGCAGGAAGCGCACGTTGCTGAGCACGCCCTGGCGGATCGTCAGCGTGTCGGTGTCCACCGACACGTCGGCGCCGATGCCGTACAGCGGGCGGCCGTGCGTGTCGGGGGCCGACAGCGCGGACGGCGGCGTGTCGAGGCTCCAGTTCACCGGCTGCGCGGTGTCGTCGAACCATAGCCCCGTGCCGCTGTTGCCGGCGGGGAAGACCACGAGCAGGCGCGGTTTCGTCGACGAGCGCGCCAGCAGGTGCGCGGCGACCTTGTCCTGCCGGTAGAACGCATTGATCTGGCCGCCGGTGTCCATGCGGAACGACAGCGCGGCGTTGTGCGACGGCGTGCCGCTCGACTGGACATCGTCGTCGTTGCATGCGGCGAGCAGGCCGGCGCAGACGAACCCGAGACACAGCGACTTCGCAAGGCGATGCATGTTGATGTCCCTCCTGGTGACTGGCGATTTTTATCGGAATGGTCGAATGAACGGATCTTCTGTCCGTTTCGTTCAGTGCTGCGGACATTCGGGCTAATACCCGAAATCAATCGGGATGCGGTGCTTCTGAAATCGGCGAATGACTGATCAGTGCCGAAAAATCAAGTGGCAGAGCGTGTTGCCCCGGTGCGGCGTGGGGAAAGTCTCTGGGATGGCCTTCGCACGGGCGAATGGCGATTCGGTCGCGGCGAGAGAAAATAAAATGTAAGCCGTCGTAGGGGATTCTAAATTTTCGGGAAAGTTGAAGTCAATAATGTTTTATAGATTTTCCGATACTCGATTGAAAAGACGATCGCAATTATTACCCGGGTCGGTAAAATATGCGATTTAATGAAGTTGGATAATGGATCTGCGATATCCGGTGGCGAAATAATTGGCAATGACGTTTCAATCCGGCGATTGATGTCGGACAGGAATTGAATCGTCGCGTTCGTGCCAGCCGTTGTCGGGCAATGCCGGAATGCGCGGAAACGGAGCGCGCGAAGCCCGAGCAATCCGCGTTCCTGCAATTCAACGGAAAACGTACTCCGTTGCCGGCTTCGAAGCGCGATCCGGATAACCGGCCCCGTGGTCGGTCGCCGCATGATCGGCCCCGGTTCGGGCCGCGAACCGAGCGATCGTTCCATCGGAGGCGTCAAGTTTGGTAGGCTTGGTGCCTGTCGCCGTTTGCGCGGATTGCGCCGTCGAGAGTCTACGCGGTGAACAAGTGCGTATCGTCGCCGGAAAGGTTGGACGATAGCCGATTCGATACGCGCTTTTTTCCCGGTTGCCCGCGATCGCGTGCAAGCGAAGCAGACAGACGAGTGGCCGGGCGTCGCCCGGCCGGCCGCGATGCGAGCCGCGCCCGCATCGTGAACCCTAACGAACAGGAGCAACCGAAGTGATCAGACATATTGTCATGTGGAAGTTGAAGGAATCGGCGGAAGGCGCGACGCGCGCGCAGAACGCGCTGAAGCTGAAGGAAAAGCTCGAAGGCTGCCGCGACCTCGTGCCGGGCATCCTGCAGATCGACGTCGGCGTAGCGACGCCGGGCCTCGATGCGACCTCCGACATCGTGCTCGTATCCGATTTCACGGACAAGGCCGCGCTCGACGCCTACCAGGTGCACCCGGTTCACCAGGAAGTGAAGAAATTCGTCGTCGCGGTGGCCGAATCGCGCGAGTGCGTCGACTACATCGTCGACAACGCACGATGAGCGACGCGGCATCCCCGACGGACGGCCCGTCGATCGAAAGCCCGTTCGTCGACCTGCTCGGCGTGCAGCTCGTGTCTGCGAAAGACGGCGCGAGCGAGATCGTGCTGCCGCTCGAAGAGCGGCACATGAACACGTGGAGTATCGCGCACGGCGGCGTGACGATGACGCTTGCGGACATCGCGCTCGCGATGGCCGCGCGCAGCCTGACCGACGACGGCGTCGGCGTCGTCACGGTCGAGATGAAGGTGAACTTCATGCAGCCGGGCCGCGGCGAGTTGCGCGCGTACGGGCGCGTGATGCATCGCTCGACCACAATGGCCTACTGCGAAGGCGAAGTGCGCGACAGCGACGGCAACTTCGTCGCGAAGGCGCTCGGTACGTTCAAGTACATGCGGCGGCTCGCGGTGGGCCGCGACATCAAGCGGCAACGCTCGCGCACGGCGCCGGACGCGCAGCCCGGCCCGAGCGACGCGTAAGCGCGCTCCCGGCCCTGCTGCTTCACCGGCAGGGCCGTTTTGTTTTGCGGCGCGGATTCGCGCGCCGGACGCGTTTCGCGGGACGCCGAAGTGCCGGTATTTCGACATGCAGCGTGCGTAGCGCCCGCCCGACGCGGGCGTGGCATCATGTGACGCTTGACCGTTTACGGCGCCGCGCAGGCGCCGTCCTCACCGATGCCGCTGAATCCGAAGATCGCCCAGGTGCTCGACATGATCGAGCGCGCGAAACGTCCGTCCTATCACCACCAGACGGCGCAGCAGGCGCGCGCCGCGTACGAGAAGAGTGCGCCGATCCTCGACGTGGCGCCGGCGCCGATGCATTCGATCGAGGAATGCGTCGTGCCGACGCGCGACGGCCGCACGATCGGCGCACGGCTTTACCTGCCGGTCGAGCCGAGCCTCGCGGAGCCGTTGCCCGCGCTCGTCTACTATCACGGCGGCGGCTTCACGGTCGGCAGCGTCGACACGCACGATGCGCTGTGCCGGATGTTCGCGCGTGACGCGCAATGCGCGGTGCTGTCGGTCGGCTACCGGCTCGCGCCCGAACACCGGTTTCCGACCGCGGTGAACGACGCCGACGATGCGTTGCGCTGGCTGCATCGCGAGGCTGCAGCGTTCGGCATCGACGCAGCGCGGTTGGCGGTCGGCGGCGACAGCGCGGGCGGCACGCTTGCGACCGTCTGCGCGGTGCTCGCGCGCGATGCAGGCATTCAACTTACGCTGCAAATGCTGATCTACCCGGGCGTGACGGGCTACCAGGACACCGCATCGCACGCGCGGCTCGCGAACGGCTACCTGCTGTCGCAGGACACGATCCAGTGGTTCTTCACACAATACGTGCGCGATCCGGCGGACCGCGACGACTGGCGCTTCGCGCCGCTCGACGGCATGCGCGGCGCGCCGTCGTTCGCGGGCGTCGCGCCGGCCTGGATCGCGACGGCCGAATACGATCCGCTGAGCGACGAGGGCGCCGCGTACGCGGACAAGCTGCGCGCGGCCGGCAATGCGGTTACGCTGGTCTGCTATCCGGGAATGATCCACGAATTCTTCAAGATGGGCGGCTACGTGCCCGAGGTGCGGGCCGCGCATGCCGATGCGGTCGCGGCGCTGAAGGCCGCATTCGACGACGTTTGACGGCGGGCGTTTGACGGCGTGCTTGCCGCATGGAGAACTGCTATGACGGACGGCGTGGTGGAAACGGGCGACTGGACGCTACTGGGAGGCGACGCCGCGCGCATTCGCGACGCGGTGTTCGTGCGCGAGCAGCAGATTCCGCCGGAATGGGAACTCGACGACGACGATCCGTTATCGTTCCATGCGGTCGCGTACCGGGTCGACGTGGCGACGGGAATCCGCCGTGCGGTCGCGACGGGGAGGCTGCTGCCGTCCGGTACGATCGGCCGCGTCGCCGTGTTGGCCGACGCGCGCGGGCAGGGCGTCGGGTCGGCCGTGCTGAACGCGCTGCTCGATGGCGCGCGGCGCCGCGGCGAAACCGTCGTGCGGCTCTACGCGCAGGATTCGGCGGTGTCGTTCTATGTGCGGCACGGCTTCGCGGCGGTCGGTGAACCGTTCGTCGAGGCCGGTGTGCCGCACGTCGAGATGACGCGCGCGCCGTAGCGCAGGGAATGCGCGTTCAGCGCGGCCGCGTTGCGTCGAGGTCGAACGTGAACGCGCGCTCGAACGAACCCGGGCGGACGGTGCGGTGCGAACCGTCGTCGTCGCAGCGCTCCTTGATCTCGACCGTCAGCCGCACGCCTTCCTTCATCGTGACGCGCAGCGCGGTCGTGCCGCGCGTGCCGTACTCGGGCGTCTCGATGAACGCGGCCGACAGCGCGCGCTCGCGCTCGATCGGAATGCCCGTGTGCGGCAGCGCGTCGTCGTCCGCGACATGCGGGTCGCGCATCAGATCGATCAGTTCGTCGAGCGACGGGGTCGGATTGTCGGTGAGCAGCGTGCCGAGCTCCGCGCGCTTGCGCACCACTTTCGGCCAGGGCGTATCGAGCCGCGCATTCGACAGCGCGTGCACACCGGGCGGGACCGCGACGGGCGCGGCGACGGCGCTCTCGCCCTCGGGCGCACGGTTGCAGAACCACGCGAGTTCGCGCCGCTTCCAGTCGCCGACGAGCAGGTTGAAGCCGTTGTACACGGCCGCGTGCTCGGCAAGCTGCCCGAGATAGTCGAGCGGCGCGACGGACGGGCCGCGGAGGAAATCGGACACGAGCTTGCCGCGCGTCGGCGCGCCGGCGCGGATGTCGAACGGCGCGCGGTAGTTCGTCAGCGCCGCGAAGCGGCCGTCGCGCGATACGCCGAGCCACGTGCCGCCGGCTTCGAGATCGCGGCCGGCCAGCACGCCCGGTACATCCTCCCACCAGGTGAGCGGCGCGCTCGTGCGACGAAAGAACTCGTCGCGGTTGGCGGTCAGGGTAAAGACGGGACCGGCGGCGGCATCAGGCTGCCAGTCGAAGGCAATCAGGCACATCGGGCGAATCTCTCGCAGGAAACATCGTGCACCGGCTGCGACTCGCGAGCCGGCGCACGAACGGGTTGTCAGTGCGTCACGCTTCCGTCGGCCACGCGTACGGGAGCGCGTCGAACGCGAGCACCGGGCCATCGGCCGAACCGAGGTGCACCGTGCCGTTGTCGAGCGCGGCGAGCTTGATCTCGACGAGCGCGTCGACGCCGCCCGCGGGCGCGGCCGCCGCGTTGACGATCATCCCGCACGGCTGGCCGGGATCGTCGCTGTGGAACAGTTCGACGCCGGCATGCACGGTATCGGTCTCGCCGGCGACGTGCGCGAGCGCGGTGCGGCGCTTGATGGTGCCGCGGTACTGGCTGCGCGCGACGATTTCCTGGCCCGGGTAACACCCCTTGCGGAAGTTAACGGCGCCGATTACGTCGAAGTTGACCATCTGCGGCACAAACTGTTCGACGGCCGGCTGCGTGATGCGCGGCTCGCCCGCACGAACGTCGAGCCAGTCCCACACGGCCGGCGACACGACCGGCAGTGTGCTGGCAAGCGCGGCGATGCGCGCATCGACTTCCGCGCGCGGGCCGATCCACAGATAACGCTTGCGGCCGGCCGCATCGGGCACGCGAATCAGCGTGCCGGCCGGGCCGTCGACCTTCACGTGCACGCCGTCCGGCAGCGCATCGAAGATGCCCGACAGCGCGTCGCGCACGTCGCCCGCGAAGCCGACCACCGCGAGCGCGTCGCTCGCATCGGTGAGCTTCGCCTTCGAGCGCAGCACGAACATCGACAGCCGCTTCTGCACGGCAGGCTGGACGTCCTTCGACACGAGCAGGCGCACGCCGTGGCCGGCACGCCACGTGAGGAACGACCCGAGGAGGCGCCCCTTCGGCGAGCAATAGCCGGACAGCCGCGCGCTCGCGGCGTCGAGGTGCTCGATGTCGTTGGTCAACTGGCTGTGCAGGAACGTCGCGGCGTCGTCGCCGGCCACGTCGATCACGCCGAATTGCGGCAGCGGCATGCAGGCGCCCGGCGCGTCGAAATCGGCGGCGGACGGGCGGGGGAAAACGGGGAGCGAGGCGGGTGCGGCCTGGGCAGCCGGTGAAGCGAACGGTGTGCTCATGGAATGAGGGAACAGTCAACCCTGACTTTGACGGAGGCGAGCAAGTATTATATGGGTCTTACCTGAGTCACGTTTCCATGTCCCTACTGAAGAAATGCGCCGCGACAGTCGTGGCGCTGGCCGTCGTTGTGGCCGCTGCCGGCGCGGGCGGCGGGTATTACTGGGCGACCCGGCCGCTGCTGCTGGGCTCGGCATCGCTCGACGTCACGATCAAGCCGCGCAGCACCGTGAAGAGCGTCGCGCTGCAGCTCAAGCGCGGCGGCGTGCCGGTCGAGCCGCTCGGTTTCGTCGCGATGACGCGCGTGCTCGGGCTGTCGAGCCGGCTCAAGTCCGGCAACTACGAATTCAAGACGGGCGTCACGCCGTACGAAGTCCTGCAAAAGATCGCGCGCGGCGACGTGAACGAGTACGTCGCGACCGTCATCGAGGGCTGGACCTTCAAGCGGATGCGCGCGGAACTCGACGCGAATCCCGATCTTGCGCACACGACGGCCGGGATGAGCGACACCGAGCTGCTGCGCGCGATCGGCGCGTCGGACAGCGCCGTGCAGCGCGGCAGCGGCGAGGGGCTGTTCTTCCCCGACACCTACCTGTTCGACAAGGGCACGAGCGACCTGAACATCTACCGGCGCGCGTACCACCTGATGCAGACGCGCCTCGACGAGGCCTGGGCCGCGCGCGTGCCGGGGCTGCCGTACAAGTCGCCTTACGAAGCGCTGACGGTCGCGTCGATCGTCGAGAAGGAAACGGGGCACGCGGCCGACCGCGCGTTCGTCGCGGCCGTGTTCGCGAACCGGTTGCGCATCGGGATGCCGCTGCAGACCGATCCGTCGGTGATCTACGGGCTCGGCGACGCGTACGACGGCCGCCTGCGCAAGCGCGACCTGCAGGCCGACACTCCTTACAATACCTATACGCGACGCGGCCTGCCGCCGACACCGATCGCGTTGCCGGGCGTCGCCGCGCTGCAGGCGGCAATCAATCCGGCGCAGACGAGCGCACTCTATTTCGTCGCGAAGGGCGACGGCACGAGCGTGTTCTCGGAAACGCTCGGTGACCACAACAAGGCCGTGGACAAGTACATACGAGGTCAATAATGGCGAGCGGTAAATTCATCACGTTCGAAGGCATCGACGGGGCGGGGAAGACCACCCACCTGCAATGGTTCTGCGAACGCCTCCAGGGCAAGCTGGCCGCGGCCGGCCGGCAGGTCGTCGTCACCCGCGAGCCGGGCGGCACGCAGCTCGGCGAGAAACTGCGCGAGATCCTGCTGAACCAGCCGATGGATCTCGAGACGGAAGCGCTGCTGATGTTCGCCGCGCGCCGCGAGCATCTCGCGCTCGTGATCGAGCCGGCGCTCGCGCGCGGCGACTGGGTCGTGTCCGATCGCTTCACCGACGCGACGTTCGCGTACCAGGGCGGCGGCCGCGGGCTGCCGCGCGACAAGCTCGAGACGCTCGAGCGCTGGGTGCAGGGCGGTTTCCAGCCCGATCTCACGGTGCTGTTCGACGTCGCGCCGCAGGTCGCGAGCGAGCGCCGCGGCGCCGTGCGGATGCCCGACAAGTTCGAAAGCGAGTCCGACGCGTTCTTCGCGCGTACGCGTGGCGAATACCTGCGGCGAGCGGAAGAGGCGCCGCACCGCTTCGCGATCGTCGACGCGACGCAGTCGATTCCCGAGATCCGCCAGCAGCTCGAACGCGTGCTCGCCGCGCTGTAACCCGCAAGGAACGCACCACATGATCTATCCGTGGCAGACCGACGACTGGAACCGCCTGCAGCAACTGCGAGCGCAATGGCCGCATGCGCTGCTGCTGCACGGCCAGGCCGGGATCGGCAAGCTGCAGTTCGCGCAGCATCTCGCGCAGGGCTTCCTGTGCGAATCGCCGCGGCCGAACGGCGAGCCGTGCGGCACCTGCGCGGCCTGCACCTGGTTCTCGCAGGGCAACCACCCGGACTACCGGATCGTGCTGCCCGAGGCGCTGGCCGGCGAAGCACCCGGCGCCGCGGACGACGCGAAGCCGGCCGACGCGGATGAAGGCGGCAAGAAGACGCGCGCGCCGAGCAAGGAAATCAAGATCGAGCAGGTGCGCGCGCTGCTCGATTTCTGCGGGGTCGGTTCGCACCGCGGCGGCGCGCGCGTCGTCGTGCTGTATCCGGCCGAGGCGCTCAACGTCGCCGCGTCGAACGCGCTGCTGAAAACGCTGGAGGAACCGCCGTCCGGCGTCGTGTTCCTGCTCGTGTCGGCACGCATCGACCGCCTGTTGCCGACGATCATCAGCCGCTGCCGGCAATGGCCGATGACCGTGCCGGCGCCCGACGCGGCTGCGGCCTGGCTCGCGGCGCAGGGCGTCGACCATGCGAGCGCGCTGCTCGCCGAAGTCGGAGGCGCGCCGCTCGCCGCGCTGGCGCTCGCGAGCGACGAGAACCGCCCGCTGCGCGACTACACGCTCGGGCAACTCGCGGCCGGTGCGGCGTGCGACCCGTTCGCATGCGGCGAGACGCTGCAGAAGTTGCCGGTGCCGCTGGTGCTGGGCTGGCTGCAGCGCTGGCTGTACGATCTGCTCGCGCAGCGGATGGCGGGCACGCCGCGCTACTTCCCGACGCACGCGGCGGCGCTCGCGCGCTGCGCGGAGTCGGTCGACGCGAACGCGTTCGCGCGCTTCATGAAAGCCGTGACGCGGCAGCGGACGGTCGAGAACCATCCGCTGAACGCGCGGCTCGTATTCGAGGAATTGTTTCTCGGATATCGGGAAATGTTCGCGTGATCCGCCATTGTTTCCCGGGGGTTTGGAAACGATGAACGGCTCACGCAGCGACGCGACCGTGGCCGGCCGGCCCGCGAACGCCGCCCGTTGCCGCACGCCGGCGAGCGCATGAGCGCCCGCCTTACGAATTCAGGAAACACGATGTTCGTCGACTCTCACTGCCACATCAATTTCAAGGGCCTGGCCGATCGCCTGCCGGCTGTTCTCGAGAACATGCGCGAGCACGACGTCACGCACGCGCTGTGCGTGTCCGTCGATTTCGAGACGCTGCCCGAGGTCCTCGCGATCGCCGACGCATACGACAACGTCTACGCGTCGGTCGGCGTGCATCCCGATCACGAGGACGCGCGCGAGCCGACGCTCGCGGAGCTCGTCGAGCTGGCCGCGCACCCGAAGGTCGTCGCGATCGGCGAATCGGGCCTCGACTATTACCGTCTCGAAGGCCGTTCGATCGCCGACATGGAATGGCAGCGCGAACGCTTTCGCACGCACATCCGCGCGGCGACCGCGACGATGAAGCCGCTGATCGTCCACACGCGGTCGTCGTCGGAGGACACGCTGCGGATCATGGCCGAGGAGCGCGCGGACGTGCCGGGCGGCGTGATGCACTGCTTCACCGAGCCGTGGCCCGTCGCCGAGCAGGCACTCGCGCAGAACTTCCATATCTCGCTGTCGGGCATCGTCACGTTCAAGAACGCGACCGACGTGCAGGACGTCGCGCGGCGCGTGCCGCTCGACCGGCTGCTGATCGAGACCGACTCGCCGTACCTCGCGCCGGTGCCGTATCGCGGCAAGCCGAATGAACCTGCGTACGTCAGCCATGTCGGACGCTTTATCGCATCCGAGCGCGGGATCGCCGTCGAGGCGCTCGCCGATGCGACCACACAGAACTTTTTCCGGCTGTTCAAGATCGCCCGCTAACGAAGCGCGCGCAGCCGACAACCCAGGGAAGGAGCCCACAACAATGTCGAAGCCGACCAACCATCTGACCAAACGCGCACTCGTCGCCGCCGCGCTGGTCGCGAGCGGCCTGTTCGCCGCCGCCGGCGCGCATGCCGAGTCGCTCGACGCGATCGTCAAGGCCGTCAAGTTCGACGACATCGCCGATATCGGCAAGCAGCTCAAGAACGGCCTCGATCCGAACACGCTCGCGCCGAACGGCGACCCGCTGCTGGTGATCGCCGCGCGCGAGAAATCCGACAAGGTCGCGGCGGCGATCGCCACGACGCCGAACGTCGATCTCGAGAAGGAAGACAAGGCCGGCGAGAACGCGCTGATGCTCGCGTCGCTGAACGGCGACCTCGGCCTCGTCAAGCTGCTGATCGACAAGGGTGCGGAAGTCAGCAAGAAGGGCTGGGCGCCGCTGCACTACGCGGCGACCAACGGCCAGGACGCGGTCGTCAAGGTGCTGCTCGACCACGACGCGTATATCGACACCGCGTCGCCGAACGGCACGACGCCGCTGATGATGGCCGCGCGCGGCAACCATGCGTCGACGGTCACGCTGCTGCTCGACCAGGGTGCCGATCCGCAGGTGAAGAACCAGCTCGGCATCACCGCGCTCGAGTTCGCGAAGCATTACAAGGCGCCGGATGCGATCGACATCCTGAGCAAGCGCACGGTGCGTATCGGCGGGTCGGCGCCGGCTGATGCGCAAAAGAGTGCAAAATGACGGTTTTCGGTGCGACCGGCCAGGGCGGCGGCGCGCACCCGGCCGGCCGGATTCCGGCCGGAGCAGGGTGTCCGGCGCCGCGCCGGCCAAGGCAGCAGGCGGTCTCGGGCCGCATTGACATAAGGAACACCATGTTGCGCGCAATGTTTTGTGCCGCGGCGTTTGCCGTGCCGTTGTCGGCGGCGGCTTTCACGGGCGCGGATCTCGACCGGCTGTGCGCGAAGACGGACGTCAAGTCGCGGGCGTCGTGCGCGGCCTATATCGAAGGCGCCGCCGACGGCGTCTACAACACCATCGACGCGATCGGCGGCACCACGGGGCCGCGTGTCGGCCAGTATTTCTGCCTGCCGCCCGACATCCGGGCGCAGCAGATGACCGATGCGGTGCGCAAGTACATCGCGGAAAATCCGAAGCTGGCCGACTACAACGCGAGCACCGCGGTGTCGCTCGGTCTCGGCAAGGCGTTTCCCTGCAGGGGCGGCAACTGATCTGACGCCGTGTCCGGGCGCGTGCATTGCCCGGATGTCGCCGACGCATCCAGGACGAGGCGTGCGCGCCTCATAACCGAAGCATCCCGGGCGCCGATGATTTCAATCGAGGAACTGCCGCGCATCGCCGATGCGCCGCTGCATTCGTGGCTCGGCACGCTGGCCGTGTCGGTCATCGTCGTACTGGTCGTCGCGATCGCGCACCGTCTTGGCGCACGGATCGTCAAGCGTATCGCGCAGCCGTATCCGCTGATGAGCGCAATCCTGCGCTACATCGACAAGTCGTCGCTCGTCGTACTCGCGCTGCTGACGCTCGAATTCCTGTGGGTCCAGGCCGACGACGGCATGTCGTTCGTGGGTGGCATGCGCACCGCGGCGGCGGTCGGCTCCATCGTGTCGCTCACGTGGCTGCTGGTGCGGCTCGCGGCCGGCGTCGGCGACGCGATCATCAAGGCGCATCCGATCGATACGGCCGACAACCTCCAGGCGCGGCGCATCCATACGCAGGCCCGGGTGCTCGTGCGGACCGTGATGGTGCTGGTCGTGATCATCGGCACCGGCGCCGCGCTGATGACGTTCCCGAATGTGCGCCAGGTCGGCGCGAGCTTGCTGGCGTCGGCCGGCGTCGCGGGCCTGGTCGCCGGTATCGCCGCGCGGCCGGTGCTCGGCAACCTGATTGCCGGGCTGCAGATCGCGCTCACGCAGCCGATCCGGCTCGACGATGTAGTCGTGATCCAGGGCGAGTGGGGGCGCATCGAGGAAATCACCGGTTCGTTCGTGTCGGTGCGGCTGTGGGACCAGCGGCGCCTCGTCGTGCCGCTGCAGTGGATCATCGAGAACCCGTTCACGAACTGGACGCGCAACAGCGCGGAAATCATCGGCACGGTCTACCTGTCGGTCGACTACCGCACGCCGCTCGCGCCGCTGCGCGAGGAACTCGCGCGGCTCGTCCACGCGGCGCCCGAGTGGGACGGCCGCGTGCAGGTGCTGCAGGTGACCGACGCGACGGAGCGTGCGATGCAGTTGCGCGCGCTCGTCAGCGCGGCCGATTCGCCGTCGTGCTGGGATCTGCGCTGCCGCGTGCGCGAAGGGTTGATCGCGTACCTGCAGGATCGCTATCCGCAATGCCTGCCGCGCAGCCGGACGGAGCTGTATCCGCATGAGTCCGCGCCGGACGCACCGAACCCCGAACGGCCGCACGCGCGGCCGCCTGCCGCCAGCACGGCGGCCAACACCGCAGCCGATCCGCAGGCCACCGACGGCCGCTGAACGCGGCCCGCGTGCCCGCCATCCATCGCCATGACCGCGCTGAACACGCTCGCCATCGCCAATTACCGCTCGCTGCGCGAGCTGATCGTGCCGCTCGCGGCGCTCAACGTCGTCACGGGGCCGAACGGCAGCGGCAAGTCGAGCGTGTACCGCGCGCTGCGGCTGCTCGCCGACACCGCGCAGGGCCGCGTGATTCCGTCGCTCGCCCGCGAGGGCGGCTTGCCGTCGACGCTGTGGGCCGGCCCCGAGCGCTTCTCGCGCGCGATGCTGGCCGGCGATGCGCCGGTGACCGGCACGGTGCGCAACGGGCCCGTGAGCCTGAAGCTCGGCTTCGCGTGCGACGATTTCGGCTATTCGATCGATCTCGGCCTGCCGGTGAAGAACGACGCGTCGATGTTCCGGCTCGATCCGGTGGTCAAGCGCGAGTGCATCTGGGGCGGTGCGCTGCCGCGCCCGTCGACGCTGCTGGTCGACCGGCAGGGCGCGCAGATCCGCGCGCGTACCGCGTCGGGCGACTGGCAGACGATTCCGCAGCCGGTCGCGAGCTTCGACAGCATGATGACCGAGTTCGCCGATCCGACCGGCGCGCCCGAGATGATCGCGGTGCGCGAGCGGATCCGCTCGTGGCGCTTCTACGACCATTTCCGGACCGATGCGCAGGCGCCGGCACGGCAGTCGCATATCGGCACCCACACGCCGGTGCTGGCGGACGACGGCGCCGACCTGGCCGCCGCGCTGCAGACGATCCGCGAAATCGGCGACGGCGCGGCGCTCGATGCGGCGCTCGACGACGCGTTTCCCGGCGCGTCGGTCGAGATCGACAATCCGGGCGGCCGCGGCCGCTTCGACGTGCTGATGCGCCAGCCGGGGCTGTTGCGGCCGCTCGCGGCGGCCGAGCTGTCCGACGGCACGCTGCGCTACCTGCTGCTCGCGGCCGCGCTGCTGACACCGCGGCCGCCGGCGCTGATGGTGCTGAACGAACCGGAGACGAGCCTGCATCCCGATCTGCTGCCGGCGCTCGGCCGCCTGATCGCGCAGGCCGCGCAGCGTTCGCAGGTGCTGGTCGTGTCGCATGCGGCGCGGCTCATCGCGACGCTCGAGCGCGAGGCCGGCTGCGAATCGCTGGTGCTCGACAAGCAGCTCGGCGCGACCGCACTCGTCGATGCCGACTCGCGCGACCTGCCGGCATGGAAGTGGCCGTCGCGCTGACGGGCACGGCGGCGTGGGTTCGGCCGCGCGCGTCGCCCAAGGGCCCGAACCGGCCCGGCTGTACCCGATGCGGTGCGATCGGGCCCGACGGGCGGAATGTATCCGGTCTGTAACAACGCCCATAAAATGAAAGACGGGCGGTTCCGCGCGTCGGGATCGCGAATAATAATGAGATATCCGGCTGGCGCCAGGCCGGTCGGCGCTGCACGGGAGCGGGACGGGCGCGAAAGCGCAAACGCCCGCCGGCCGTGCGGCAACGGACAGGACACAGGAGACGTGGACCATGAGAATCGCCCAGATCGCCCCGCTGACCGAATCGGTGCCGCCGAAGCTGTACGGTGGCACGGAGCGCGTCGTGTCCTATATCACCGAGGCGCTCGTCGATCTCGGCCATGATGTGACGCTGTTCGCCAGCGGCGATTCGACGACACGGGCGAAGCTCGAACCCGTCTGGCCGCGCGCGCTGCGCCTCGATTCGTCGATCCGCGACCGAGTCGCCCCGCACATGCTGCTGATGGAGACGGTTGCGCGCCGCGCGCAGGACTTCGACGTGCTCCATTTCCACATGGACTACTACTCGTTCTCGGTCTTCAACCGGCAGGAAACGCCTTACGTGACGACGCTGCACGGCCGGCTCGACCTGCCCGAGCAGCAGCCGGTGTTCGACACGTTCAACACGGCGCCGGTGATCTCGATTTCGAACTCCCAGCGCCAGCCGCTGCCGCAGGCGAAATGGCTGACGACCGTCTACCACGGGCTGCCCGATACGCTGTACATGCCGCAGCCCGTCGAGCCGCGCTATCTCGCGTTCCTCGGCCGCATCTCGCCGGAGAAGCGCGTCGACACCGCGATCGGCATCGCCCGCCAGTGCGGGCTGCCGATCCGGATCGCCGCGAAGATCGATGCGGCCGACCAGGAATACTTCGACCGCGAGATCAAGCCGCTCTTCGCGTTGCCGCACGTCGAATACATCGGCGAGATCGCCGATCACGAGAAGGCCGAATTCCTGTCGGGCGCGCATGCGCTGCTGTTCCCGATCGACTGGCCGGAGCCGTTCGGCCTCGTGATGATCGAGGCGATGTCGTGCGGCACGCCGGTGATCGCGTTCAATCGCGGCGCGGTGCCCGAAGTGGTGGACGAGGGCGTGTCGGGTTTCATCGTCGAGGACGAAATCAGCGCGGTGGCCGCCGTGAACCGGCTGCACCTGCTGCCGCGCGCGCGCGTGCGGCGGCGCTTCGAGGAGCGCTTCACGTCGCGCCGGATGGCACAGCAGTACGTCGACGTCTACCAGTCGGTGATCCGCGCGCAGAAGCGCTCGCGCTTCAAGGTGATCGATTCGACGACCTGACGCGGCGCGCGAGCGAATAAAAAAACGGCGATGCCCGCAAGGACATCGCCGTTTGCGCATGGCCCGCGCGCGTTGCGCACGGGCGGTGCGTGAGCGTCAGATCTTGAGCTTCGTGACCTTCGTGCCGTTGATCGACACGTCGCCCATCAGGCCCGCGTTTGTCAGCACGACGACCTGGACCGGCGCGGTGGCCGTGGTCGTGTCGACCGCGCCGTTCGCGCCCATTTTCACGAGCGCGACCGATGCGCCGGCGCCGGCGGCCCAGCCGTCCGAGCCGCGGAATTCGTCGAGCGCTTCCTGCGTCATGAACAGGAACACGATCGCCTTCGACTGTGCACCGGCCTGCAGGCCGACCGACAGCGACGACGTGTTGTAGTAGCCGACCGTCGCGCCACCGACGCGCAGCGCGCCGTTGCCGCTCTGGCCGCCGACGATGAAGCCGGCCTGGAGCACGTCCGGGAACACCAGCACGCCGCGCGACTTCGCGACGAGTTCACGCGAACCCTTGACCGTGGAATACAGGCGCGACAGCGTCCCATCGACACTCGCGTCGATCGCCTGGCGCTTCGACGCGTTGGTCGCCGCGTTGTCCGGCTTGTCCGGGGTGGTGGTGCAACCGGTAAGCGCGAGGCTACCGACGATGAGCGCAGCGGCGGCTTTCAGCACAAGATTCCGTTTTTGCATCGTTCTTCTCCATCGGATGACGTTCGGAGTGAGTCTCGCTCAAGGAGCGGATCACGTCGGCAGTTATATCACAGCGGATTACAACCCCTTTTCGATCGCGCATGAAAGAGCGTCAAATCGCGTTGGGTGTCGCGGCGCACCAACGGACGGACCGGCGCCCGCACGCCGACGCGGCATGCGGGGAGTGCAATGGTCAATCGGGCGGCGACGGCGCTTGCCGGCGTGTCAGTGCGTCAGTGCGTGACCGGCGGGACGGGCGGCTTGATCGGCGGGCGGCGCAGCGCGCGGCGGATCAGCGCGATCACGACGCCGCAGGCGAACAGGAACGCGGCCGGTACGACCCAGTAGCCGACGAACGCATGCCACAGATAGCCCGCGAGCGTATTGCGGCGCACCATATATTCGTCGCGGGCCGCCTGCTGGCGCGGCGCGTTGGCGGCGAGCACGTCGGCCGGGCAGCCGGCCGCGCGCGCCTCGTCAGGATCCCCGTGGCACTTCGCGGCGGCGCCGGCGGCCTGCTGCGCGTCGGTGAGTTGCCAGGTGGTCAGCGCGAGCTGCAGGTCTGCCTTGTTGTAGGCCATTTCCTCGCGGATCTCGCGCACGGCGACGATCGCGACGGGCACGGCCCAGAACACGATCACGATCAGCCAGCGGCGGAACCAGCGGTGTTGTCTCCATGCCATCCATGCCTCCGTTTGACGCGCGTGCGCGTCTGTCTCGAGGGCGGCCCGATGGCGCTTCTTGTACTTGGGTGGGCCGCGTTGCAGCCATCATAGAAGAAAACGCGGCGAATTGCCGCACCATCTGGCGGCGCCGGTACGGCGGGCCGGGAAAGCGGGGCGGGCGGAGGCGGGCAGGCGAACGGCGGCGGCGGAACGCGCGTTTCAGGTCGAGGTGCGCGACGCGCGCGGCAGGCGCTTCAGGCGCGTACGCATCGATGCGCATGCAACGAAAACAAAAATGCCGCGCCCGCCGAAGCGGTGCGCGGCATCCGAGGCGGGAGCGCCGGAGCTCAGGCGGCCGGCTGGCTGCTCAGGCAGCTCTTCATGAACGCCTTGCGGTCGTCGCCCTTCTTGCCGGTGGCCTGCGTGTTGCACGCCTTCATCTTTTCCTGCTGCGTCATCGCCTTCGCGGGCTTGGCAGACAGGCAGTCCTTCATGAACGCCTTGCGTTCGTCGCCCGTCTTGCCGGCTGCCTGGGTATTGCAGGCCTTCATCTTGTCCTGCTGGCTGTTCGCGGCGAACGCGGGGGAAGCCAGCATGCCGCCGAGAAGCACTGCGGCTACGAGCGATTGGATTTTCATTTCGACACTCCCATGGGGTGAATTGCGTGTTATCGACGCCGTCACGAAGCACGTCGCGATGCGGATAGGGCCGCATCGCACCGCGCGCTGCGATTATGGCAAATCAATGTGAAAACACCAAAACGGCACTTCCTATAACGTTGCGGACGTCACGGCCGTTGACGACGCGTGCGACCGGGCGATCGGGACAAACCATGACGCGCGGCGCCGTGCCGCCGGAACCTGCCGGCTCGCGGCCGCGAGCCATTACAATCGCGGCCATGAATACTCCGAATCCCGCATCTCCTCCGTCCGCGACGGCCCTGCCGCGCATCGCCGTGCTCGCCACCGGCGGCACGATCGCCGGCGCCGCGCCCGACGCGGCCAGCACGGCCGGTTACCAGGCCGGCGCGCTCGGCGTCAATTTTCTGGTCGACGCGGTGCCGGCGCTCGCGTCGGTCGCGCGTATCGACGCCGAGCAGATCGCCAGCATCGACAGCAAGGATCTCGCGCTGCCGCTGTGGAACACGCTTGCCGCGCGGATCGACGCGCTGATGGCCGATCCGGCGATCGACGGCATCGTGATCACGCACGGCACCGACACGCTCGAGGAAACCGCGTATGCACTGCATCTGGTCGTGAAAGGCGACAAGCCGGTCGTGCTGACGGCCGCGATGCGGCCGGCGACCGCACTGTCGTCCGACGGCCCGCTGAACCTGCTGAACGCGGTGACGGTGGCCGCGCATCCGGCCGCGCGCGGGCAGGGCGTGCTGGTCGCGTTCAACAACCGGATCCACGGCGCGCGCGACGTCGTGAAGACGAGCACCTATGCGGTCGACGCATTCCAGTCGCCGGAACTCGGCGCGCTCGGCTGGGTGCAGGACGGCCGCGTCGAATTCGCGCGCCGCGTCACGCGTTCGCGCGACACGCAACTGGCGATTGCAGCAACCTGGCCGCCGGTCGAAGTCGTCGCGAGCTATGCGGGCGTGACGCGCACGGCCGTCGACGCGCTCGTCGCGGCCGGCGTGCGCGGCCTCGTCGTCGCGGGCACGGGCAACGGGTCGATCCATGCGACGCTGCAGGCGGCGCTTGCCGATGCGATGCAGGCGGGTGTTGCCGTGATCCGCGCGTCGCGCGTCGGCTCGGGGCACGTGATGCGCAACGGCGCCGCGAACGACGATGCGCTCGGTTTCGTCAGCGCGGGCTCGCTGAATCCGTTCAAGGCGCGCGTGCTGCTGATGCTCGCGCTGGCGAACGGCATCAGCGCGCGCGACGAACTGCAGCGCCTGTTCGATACGTTCTGACCGATGTCCGCCCGCCGCTCCGGCGGCGCAGCGTCGCCAAAGAAAAAGGCAGGCCCGATGGCCTGCCTTTTTCGTTTTCAATCCTGCGCGTATGCTCAGGACTGCGGCGGAATCACGAGCTTCTGGCCTGGGTAGATCCGGTCCGGGCTCGACAGCATCGGCTTGTTCGCCTCGAAGATCGCCGGGTACTTGTTCGCGTCGCCATACACTTCCTTGGCGATCGCCGACAGCGTGTCGCCCGGCTTCACGTCGTGGTACTGCACTTCCGGATCGTCCGGCTGCAGATCGTCGTCGTTGACGCCTGCGACGCCTTGCACGTTGCCGGCCGCAACCTTGACCTTGGCCTTCGTGTCGAGATCGGCGACGCTGCCCGACAGCGTGACGGTGCGCGAGGCGCCGTCGAACGCGACGGTCAGGTTCGACGTGTCGAGACCTTGCGTGCTGATGTAGTTCTTGATTGCATCGGCCGCGGTCTGGTTAGCGGCATTCGGATCTTCCGCCGCTTGCGCGTCGGCATGACCCAGCAGTTTTTCACCCGCCTCTTTGATAAACGAAAGAAGACCCATCGTTGCACTCCTTAGGTGGTTGAAAAGAATACGCGCCGTGAAGTGGCGAAAAAAACACCGCGCTGGGCGCATTCACCGGAGTGAACGCAAGCGCGGCGGTTTTCTCGAAAGGCGTGGCGAAAGTGTAGGCGTTCATCGCGACGATTGCATGAAAAATCGCACGCTTGAACGTAAAGAAATGTAATACGCGAAATCCGACAGGCGGACACCCGACGACGACGTCTGACCGACCAAGGCTTCCCCGGCGCCGCCGGGTGCCGCTGCGGACCCCACCACGCCGCTCTCAGCCCAGAGCGGCGTTTTTCGCCCCGTCCCGCACGCGGTTGGCGATGCGGAGCGGGGCGCCCCACCGTGATGCGCGAGTGCGTCGCGCATCGATGCGACCGGCCGCAGCCGGATCGCGCGTGTCTGTCGCGCGCGTCCGCCGTTGCAGCGGAACCGCGCGTTTTTGCGTCCGCGTTACGCGGCCGGCGTCTGGCCGATCTCGAAGTTCGACATGATCTCGAGCGCGCGCACGAGTGCCGAGTGATCCCATGCCTTGCCGCCGTGCGATGCGCACACGCTGAACAGTTGCTGCGCGCTTGCGGTGTGCGGCAGCGCGAGGCCGAGCTTGCGTGCGCCGTCGAGCGCGAGGTTCAGGTCCTTCTGGTGCAGCTCGATGCGGAAGCCCGGATCGAACGTGCGCTTCGTCATCCGCGCGCCGTGCACTTCGAGGATGCGCGAGGCGGCGAAGCCGCCCATCAGCGCCTGGCGAACGCGCTCCGGATCGGCGCCCGAGCGTGCGGCGAACAGCAGGGCTTCGCCGACGGCTTCGATGTTCAGCGCGACGATGATCTGGTTCGCGACCTTGCAGGTCTGGCCCGCGCCGTTGTCGCCGACGAGCGTGATGTTCTTGCCCATCTTCTCGAACAGCGGCTTCGCGCGCTCGAAGGCCTGCTCCGGGCCGCCGACCATGATCGTCAGCGTCGCTTCGCGCGCGCCGACTTCGCCGCCGGACACCGGCGCGTCGAGGTAGTCGCAGCCGAGCGCGTTGATCTGCTTCGCGAAGGCCTGCGTGTCGAGCGGCGAGATCGAGCTCATGTCGATCACGAGCTTGCCGGCCGTCAGGCCCTTCGCGACGCCGTCGTCGGCGAACAGCACGTTACGCACGTCGGGCGTGTCCGGCACCATCACGACGATGACGTCCGCGTTCTGCGCGACTTCGGTCGAGTTCGCGACCACCTTCGCGCTGGCGCGCAGGTCGTCCGGGATCGGGAACGCACCGTTCACGACGAGCTGGTGGTCGCCCTTGAGCAGGTTGCGCGCCATGTGCGCGCCCATGATGCCGAGGCCGATGAAACCGATGGTTGCCATGTGAAAGTCTCCTATAGGGGCGAAAGCGGGAAAGGCGCGGGAAGGGCGGATCTCAGGCGGCGCGGCGCGCCGAGCCCGGTGCGCAGCCGGCAACGCTTTGCAGCCAGCCGAGGCCTTCCGTCGTGGTGGTGCGGGGCTTGTATTCGCAGCCGACGTAACCCTGATAGCCGAGCCGGTCGAGCAGTGCGAACAGGAACGCGTAGTTGATCTCGCCCGTGCCCGGCTCGTTACGGCCCGGGTTGTCCGCGAGCTGGACGTGGCCGATCGAGGCGAGGTTGCGTTCGATCGTCGCGGCCAGTTCGCCTTCCATGCGTTGCATGTGATAGATGTCGTACTGCAGGAACAGGTTGTCCGAGCCGACCGCGCGGATCACGTCGAGCCCTTCGGACGAGCGGTTCAGCGCGAAGCCCGGGATGTCGAAACTGTTGCACGGCTCGACGAGCAGGCGGATGCCTTCGCGCTTCAGCGCGTCGGCGGCAAAGCGCAGGTTGTCGACGATCGTGACGAACGTCTTGTCGCGCGCCGTGCTGGCCGACGGGATGCCGACGAGGCAGTTCAGTTGCGGCACCGTCAGGGCCTTCGCGTACTCGATCGCACGGCCCACACCTTCCTGGAACTCGCCGACGCGATCGGGCAGGCACGCGATGCCGCGCTCGCCCTGGTCCCAGTTGCCGGCGGGCAGGTTGTGCAGCACGAGGCGCAGACGGTGCGTCTCGAGCCGCTCGGCGAGCTCCTCTTTCGCGTACGGATACGGGAACAGGAACTCGACGGCGTCGAAGCCCGCGTCCGCGGCCGCCTTGAAGCGGTCGAGGAACGGCACTTCGTTGAACAGCATGGTCAGGTTTGCAGCAAACTTCGGCATGAGCTAAGCCTCTTCGGTCGGTCAGTCAAAAATGTCCTGCGGATCAGTCGAGCATCGAGATGGCGGTCGGTGCGTGCTCGGCCTTTTCGGCGAGATCCTCGAATTCGTTGATCGCGTCGATCTCGGTGCCCATCGAGATGTTCGTCACGCGCTCGAGGATCACTTCGACGACCACCGGCACGCTGAATTCTTCCGCGAGCGATTGCGCCTGCCGCAGCGCCGGCTCGATCTCTTCCGGCTTGAACACGCGCAGCGCCTTGCAGCCGAGACCTTCGGCAACGGCCACGTGGTCGACGCCATAGCCGTTCAGTTCCGGTGCGTTCACGTTGTCGAACGCGAGCTGCACGCAGTAGTCCATGTCGAACGCACGCTGTGCCTGGCGGATCAACCCGAGGTACGAGTTGTTCACGACGACGTGCACGTACGGCAGCTTGAATTGCGCGCCGGCTGCCAGTTCCTCGATCATGAACTGGAAGTCGTAGTCGCCGGACAGCGCGACGATCGGGCGGCTCGGATCGGCCGCACGCACGCCGAGTGCGGCGGGGATCGTCCAGCCGAGCGGGCCGGCCTGGCCGCAGTTGATCCAGTTGCGTGCCTTGAACACGTGCAGGAACTGCGCGGCGGCGATCTGCGACAGGCCGATCGTGCTGACGTAGCACGTATCGCGGCCGAACACCTTGTTCATTTCTTCGTACACGCGCTGCGGCTTGACCGGAACGTTGTCGAAGTGCGTCTTGCGCTGCAGCGTGCGCTTGCGTTCCTGGCATTCCGAGACCCACGCGCTGCGGTCCTTCAGCTTGCCGGCCGCCTTCCATTCCCGTGCGACGGCGACGAACAGTTCCAGCGCGGCCTTGGCGTCCGACACGATGCCGAGATCCGGGCCGAACACGCGGCCGATCTGCGTCGGCTCGATGTCGACGTGCACGAACTTGCGGCCCTTCGTGTAGACCTCGACGCTGCCCGTGTGGCGGTTCGCCCAGCGGTTGCCGATGCCGAGCACGAAGTCGGACGCGAGCATCGTCGCGTTGCCGTAGCGGTGCGACGTCTGCAGGCCGACCATGCCGGCCATCAGCGGGTGGTCGTCCGGAATCGCGCCCCACGACATCAGCGTCGGGATCACCGGCACGCCGATCGTTTCGGCGAACTGGACGAGCAGGTCTTCGGCCGCTGCGTTGAGCACGCCGCCGCCCGACACGATCAGCGGCCTGTCCGCGTCGTTGAGCATCGCGAGCGCCTTCTCGATCTGCGCGCGGCTGGCCGCGGGCTTGTAGACCGGCAGCGGTTCATACGTGTCGATGTCGAACTCGATCTCGGCGAGCTGCACGTCGATCGGCAGGTCGACGAGCACCGGGCCCGGACGGCCCGAGCGCATCAGGTGGAATGCCTGCTGGAACACGCGCGGCACGAGCGCCGGCTCGCGCACGGTGACGGCCCACTTGGTGACCGGCTTCGCGATCGACTCGATGTCGACGGCCTGGAAGTCTTCCTTGTACAGGCGGGCACGCGGTGCCTGGCCCGTGATCGCGAGGATCGGAATCGAATCGGCCGATGCCGAGTAGAGACCGGTGATCATGTCGGTGCCGGCGGGGCCCGACGTGCCGATGCACACGCCGATGTTGCCCGGCGCGGCACGCGTGAAGCCTTCGGCCATGTGCGATGCGCCTTCGACATGGCGGGCCAGCACGTGGCTGATGCCACCCGACTTGCGCATGGCGGAGTAGAACGGGTTGATGGCTGCGCCCGGCACGCCGAACGCGGTCTGGATGCCTTCCTTCTCGAGCACGAGCACTGCCGCGTCGACGGCTCTCATCTTGGCCATGAATGTCTCCTTGAATGTGGCGGATCTTGCGAATGGGTCTGTTGGGAACACTTTAGGGACGCAGGAAAGGTTTGATAAGATCCTCCGGAGTCGCTTATTTCGAAACTAAAAGTATGGAATGACGGCCGGACGGGGTTTCCCGCCGGTGTCGGAACAGAGACGGAGACGGGAGATGGATCGCTTCAAGCAGATCGAGACGTTCGTGCGGGTCGCCGACGCCGGCAGCCTCGCGGCGGCGGCGCTCGAGGAGGGCGTGTCGCCGGTGGTGCTCGGGCGGCGCATCGACGCGCTCGAGCAGCGCCTCGGCGTGAAGCTGATGTACCGCTCGACGCGGCGGCTGGTGGTCAGCGAGGAGGGCGCCGCGTTCCTCGAACGCTGCCGCGGGCTGCTGTCGGAATGGGACCAGGCCGAGAACGAGCTGGCCGCCGGGCGGCGCGCGGTCAGCGGGCACCTGATCGTGTCCGCGCCGGCCGCGTTCGGGCGCAAGCACGTCGCGCCGCACGCGCCCGGCTTTCTGGCCGACAAGCCCGAGATGCAGTTGTCGTTCAACCTGACCGACCGCGTCGTCGATCTCGTGCGCGAAGGCTACGACCTGTCGATCCGGATCGGCGGCGCCGTCGATCCGAACTTCGTCGCGGTGAAGCTCGCGTCGAACCGGCGCGTCGTGTGCGGCACGCCCGACTATTTCCGCCGGCACGGCCGGCCGAAGTCGCTCGACGACCTGCTGAAGCACAACTGCCTTGCCTTCAACCTGCAGGGCGGGCAGAACCGCGGCTGGTATTTCCAGCGCCACGGCAAGATCGCGACGATGCGCGTGGCGGGCAATCTCGACTGCAACGACGGCGAGCTGCTGCACCGCTGGGTGGCCGAAGGCCTCGGGCTCGGCTGGCGCTCGACGTGGGAAATCGCCGCACAGCTCGAAACGGGCGAGCTCGAGACCGTGCTCGACGAGTATGCGCTGCCCGACTACGACATCCTCGCGGTCTACCCGCAACAGCGCTACGTGCCGGCACGCGTGCGCTATTTCATCGACTACCTGCGCGCCGCGTACGCGCGCCCCGGCTACTGGAGCACCACGCCGTAACGGGGTCGGGCGCCCGGCCACCGGGCAGTCCGGTGTTTTTTTACGCTTCATGTGCGTTGCGCGGGAATAAACTCGACGCAACGACGGTAAGGTCATCAAGCGAGCACGTTGCCGGTCTGTCCGGGCACTGTGCGCGGAACGGGCGCGGTTTCGGCCGCCGGGACCAGGGAGGCCATGTGGGGCAAGCCGGACAGGCGGTCGATGAGCGGGTGGCGGACGACGCGATAGCGCGCGGCGAGCGGTTTCGTACGCTCGTGCTGCCGCATCTCGACGCCGCTTACAACCTCGCACGCTGGCTGAGCGGCAGCGCCAGCGATGCGGACGACGTGGTCCAGGACGCGTGCATGCGCGCGTTGCGCTTCGTCGATTCGTGTCGCGGCGACAACGCGCGGCCATGGCTGCTGACGATCGTGCGCCACACCTGGTACACGGAATGGCGCCGCCGTACGCACGCGCACGAGGTCGCGCTGCCCGACACGCTCGACGACACCGACGTTCCCGACGACTGGCAACCCGCGACCGAGGATCCGCTCGCGCAACTGCTGCGCGGCGAGAACGTGCGGCTCGTGAATGCAGCGCTTGCCAAGCTGCCGCCCGAATACCGCGAGGTGCTCGTGCTGCGCGAGATGGAGGACCTGAGTTACCGCGAGATCGCGGCGATCGCGGACGTGCCGGTCGGCACGGTGATGTCGCGACTCGCGCGCGGCCGGCGCAGGCTCGCCGCGTTGCTGGGCGGCGCGCCTGCGCCGGCGTCCGGAGGCAAGCCGGGCCGTGCGTCGGCGGGTGGAAATGCATCGGAGGCTATCGATGGACTGTAACGAAGCGCGAGCGTTGCTGGACGCGGACGTCGACCGCGAGCTGTCGGCGTCCGATGCGTTGCGGGTCCAGCAGCATGTCGAAGGGTGCGACCTGTGCCGCCGCGAACGCGCGCGGATCGTCACGCTGGTGCAGGCCGTGCGGCAGGCCGATTATCACCGCGCGCCGGATGCGCTGCGGGCGAGCATCCTTGCGAGCCTGCCGGCGGCGGCGGACGCACCCGCTCGCGAGCAGTCGCGGGCGGAGCCGCGGCCCGAACCTCGATCACAGGCGCAGCCGCGGCCGCGGCCGCGCGGTCGCCGCTGGTTCGCGTGGCTGACCGGTCGCGGCGAGTCGGCACGCCCGGCGCCGGCCGGCCTTGGGCCGCGCGTCGCCGCGCTGCCCGGGCTCGGCTGGGGCGTCGCGCTGCTGGTGGCGCTTGCGGCGGCGGCCGGGATGGCGCTGTCCGCGCGCCACGCCGATACCGACCGCACGGTCGACGAACTCGTCGCGAGCCACGTGCGGGCCGACCTGTCGGCGCGCGACATCGACGTGATCTCGACCGACCGGCACACGGTCAAGCCGTGGTTCAACGGCCGGCTCGACTATGCGCCGCCGGTCGAGGATCTCGCGGCGAGCGGCTTCGCGCTGGTCGGCGGCCGGCTCGATTACGTCGGGCGGCGCCGTGTCGCGGTGCTCGTCTACCGTTACCGGCAGCACGTGATCGACGTCTACGTGCGGCCGGCCGGCGAAGGGCCGGCGGCTCCGTACGCGACCGTGTCGCAGGGTTATGCGCTCGACCGCTGGGACGCGGCCGGGATGACGTGGTGGGCCGTGACCGACGCCGAGCCGTCGGCGCTGGCGGCGTTCAGGACGGCGCTCGACGCGCGGCTCGCCGGCACGCGCAGCGAGTGACGGCTCGCCGGGCCGCGGGCCCGGCGAGCGCATATGTTCCGACTCCGGTCGAACAAGGGCCGAACGGCGGCCGCTCGCGCCGGCCCGGCCCTTCAAGTCTTTGAAAACACGGCCGAATCCGGCCGCGAATCGTCGATTGGCCTTGCATGCGCCCTGTATCCGGGTTAGAATCTTCGGCTTCTCACTTGCCACACCGGTTCAGACGCCCGGGTGGCTTTTATCCACAAGGAGTGTGTAATGCGTCATTACGAAATCGTATTCATCGTGCACCCCGATCAGAGCGAGCAAGTGCCCGCGATGATCGAGCGTTACAAGTCCACGATCACGTCGCACGGCGGTCAGATCCACCGTGTCGAAGACTGGGGCCGTCGCCAGCTGGCCTACATGATCGAGAAACTCGCGAAGGCTCACTACGTCTGCATGAACATCGAGTGCGACCAGACGACGCTCGACGAACTCGAACACGCGTTCAAGTTCAACGACGCCGTGCTGCGCCACCTCATCGTCAAGATGAAGAAGGCCGAAACCGGCCCGTCGCCGATGATGAAGGAAGTTCAGCGCGAAGAAGCCAAGAAGGCGGCTGCAGCTCAGCCGACCGAAGCGCAGGCTTAAGTTCGTCATTCATTAAGCCATCGAGGAGCGCGTCACTCACGTGAACAGGTTGCAATTGACGGCGAGCGTCGTCGAACGCGCACCGGTGCGATATACGCCGGCAGGTGTTCCGATCGCAAGCGCCACATTGCATCACCGCACGGAAGTCGTCGAAGCAGGCATTCCCCGTCAGGTCGAAATGACGATCGAGGCGGTGGCGGCCGGTGAGGCGAGCGGCAGGCTGGAAAGCCGTGAAATGGGCGTCGAAACGCTGTTCACGGGCTTCCTGGCAAAGAAAAGCCGCAACGCGAGAACCTTGGTGTTTCACATCACTGCATTGCAGGACATTGGAAAGGACTGAAATCATGGCCCGCCCGACTGGTAAAAAATTCGACAAGCGTCGTCAGCAACAAAACCCGCTCTTCAAGCGCAAGAAGTTCTGCCGTTTCACGGCCGCCGGCGTCGAGCAGATCGACTACAAGGACACGGAAACGCTGAAGGACTTCATCGGCGAAAACGGCAAGATCACGCCGGCTCGCCTGACGGGTACGAAGGCGCACTATCAGCGTCAGCTGGATACGGCAATCAAGCGTGCGCGTTTCCTCGCGCTGATGCCGTACACCGATCAGCACAAGGCGTAATCAGGCGACGCAATAAGGAGAATTCGAATGCAAATCATTCTGTTGGAAAAAGTCGCCAATCTGGGCAACCTCGGCGACATCGTCAAGGTCAAGGACGGTTACGCTCGCAACTTCCTGATCCCGAACCGCAAGGCTCGCCGTGCAACGAAGGAAGCGATCGCCGAATTCGAAGTGCGCCGCGCTGAACTCGAAAAGATCGCCGCTGAAAAGCTGGCGGCATCGCAGGCAGTCGGCGAGAAGCTGAACGGCCAGGCGTTCGAAATCACGCAGAAGTCGGGCGTTGACGGCCGTCTGTTCGGCTCGGTCACGAACGGCGACGTCGCGGAACTGCTGAAGAAGGCAGGTTTCGAAGTCGAGAAGCTGCAAGTTCGCATGCCGGAAGGCCCGCTGAAGATGATCGGCGAGCACAACGTCCAGGTCGCGCTGCACACGGACGTCGTCGTCGACGTCACGATCAACGTGATTGGCGACCACGCGTAAGCGTACGCAAGCTTCCCGGGCGGCCTCCGCTGTCCGGACAAGGGCAGGCGCCCGGGCAACCGGGGCCTGCCTTTTTTATTGCCGCATCACTGGCGGCCGGTATGGCGCCGACCGGTGTAATTCGCGATAATCCCAACCCATGAACGCGCCGCAAGATCCCCAAATCGAATCGCTGAAAGTCCCGCCGCATTCGGTCGAAGCCGAACAGTCGGTGCTCGGCGGCCTGTTGCTCGACAACGCGGCATGGGACCGGATTGCCGACTTCCTGTCGCAGGGCGATTTCTACCGCTACGACCACCGGATCATCTACGAGCACATCGGCCGGCTGATCGCGTCGACGCGCCCGGCCGACGTCGTGACCGTGTACGAAGCGATGACCACGTCCGGCAAGGCCGACGACGTCGGCGGGCTCGCGTACCTGAATGCACTCGCGCAGAACACGCCGAGCGCGGCGAACATCCGTCGTTATGCGGAAATCGTGCGCGACCGTGCGGTGCTGCGCCGGCTCGTGTCGGTCGCCGATGAAATCTCGGCCGACGCGTTCAATCCGCAGGGCAAGGAAGTCCGCCAGTTGCTCGACGAAGCCGAGTCGAAGGTGTTCTCGATCGCCGAAGAGGGCGCGCGCGGCAACCAGGGCTTCCTCGAGATCGGCCCGCTGCTCACGCAGGTCGTCGAGCGCATCGACACGCTGTACCACACGGCGAACCCGAGCGACGTCACGGGCACGCCGACGGGCTTCGTCGACCTCGACCGGATGACGTCCGGGATGCACGGCGGCGAACTGATCATCGTCGCGGGGCGGCCGTCGATGGGCAAGGCCCAGCCGCTCGACGCACGCGTCAGGACGCTGACGGGCTGGAAGCCGATGGGCGAGCTGGCGGTCGGCGATGCGCTCGCTTCGGTTGACGGCGCACCGTCGGTCGTGACCGGCATCTACCCGCAGGGCGAGCGCCAGGTGTATCGGGTCCGCTTCTCGGACGGCCGCTCGGCCGAATGCTGCGACGAGCACCTGTGGTGCGTCCATTTCCGCGGGTGGGGCAAGCCGCGCGTGCTGTCGACCGGGGAGATTCGCACGTTGCTGGCGCGCGAACGCTACCGGAACCGGTTGTGGATCGACATGCCGAGCGGCGAGTTCGGCCATCGGGAAGCGCTGCCGGTCGACCCGTGGGTGCTCGGCGCGCTGCTGGGCGACGGCGCTATCGGCGGTACTGCCGTGCGTTTCAGCGTGAAGGCCGAGGAAACGCTGAACCGGATGCGTGCGCGCGTCGACGCGTCGCTCGAGCTCGAACACGCGGGCCAGTACGACTGGCGCATCAAGCGCCGTCCATCCGCGGCCGGCCAGGCCCGGCCGTCCGCCAACCCGCTCAAGACCGCCCTCGAGCAGCTCGGTGTGTGGGGGAGGACGAGCTACGACAAGTTCATTCCGCGCAGTTACCTCGATTCGGACAAGGACGCGCGGCTCGATCTGCTGCGCGGGCTGCTCGACACTGACGGCTGGGTCGAATCGTGGGGCACGGTGCGCTATTCGACCGCCAGTGCGCAGCTGGCGAACGACGTGCGCGAACTGGCGCGTTCGCTCGGTGCGTGGTGCCAGATTGCCGAAAAGGCGACGAGCTTCACGGTCGACGGCGAACGCAAGACCGGCGCGACGGCCTACGTTTGCACGATCAGTCATCCGGATCCGCAGAGCCTGTTCCTGTTCGAGGGCAAGCGCGAGCGGCTCGCGGGCGGACGGATGCGCCGCAAGATGCCGGTTATCACCGGCATCGAGCCGACGCGCCGAACGGCTACGCAATGCATTTCGGTCTCGCATCCGTCGCGGCTGTACGTGACCGACGATTACGTCGTGACCCACAACACGGCCTTCTCGATGAACATCGGCGAATATGTCGCGGTCGAGTACGGGCTGCCGGTCGCGGTGTTCTCGATGGAAATGCCGGGCACCCAGCTCGTGATGCGTATGCTCGGCTCGATCGGCCGGCTCGACCAGCACCGGATGCGTACGGGCCGCCTGACGGACGAGGACTGGCCGAAGCTGACCCATGCCGTGCAGAAGATGAGCGAGGCGCAAATCTTCATCGACGAGACGGGCGGCCTGAACCCTATGGAATTGCGCTCGCGCGCGCGGCGTCTCTCGCGGCAATGCGGCAAGCTCGGCCTGATCATCGTCGACTACCTGCAGCTGATGTCGGGTTCGTCGCAGGGCGAGAACCGTGCGACCGAAATCTCGGAAATTTCACGTTCGCTGAAGAGTCTCGCGAAGGAGCTCGACGTGCCGGTGATCGCGCTGTCGCAGTTGAACCGCGGCCTCGAACAGCGCCCGAACAAGCGTCCGGTGATGTCCGATTTGCGTGAATCGGGCGCAATCGAACAGGATGCGGACGTGATCCTGTTCATTTACCGCGACGAAGTCTACAACCCGGACAGCCCCGACAAGGGCACGGCCGAAATCATCATCGGCAAGCAGCGTAACGGCCCGATCGGCCCCGTTCGGCTCACGTTCCTGGGTCAATACACGAAGTTCGACAATTTTGCCGGAGCGCAGACCTTCTACGGCGAGTAACGCCGGTTGTAAAGCCCTAAATCGCCAAACGTTGTATCCAATCCCGGCGCGCGCATGTGCGCGCGTCGCGGCGCGACCGAAAACGGTACAATGTCGCCCGTTTTCGTGACAGTAGTTTGACAATCTCTCAGGAATCCCATGTTCGGTCGATTCATGCCCACCGAGGGCAGAAAATGCGGTCTGAGGGTGTCCAAGGTTGTCTGGTGAGGTACCTATAAGGTGCTGAAAATAAAGAAATTAGTGTGTGTTGATCTGATCTCGTCCGGCCTCGTCATTTCGTATAAAATCCGTATACGGAAATTGGTCGGGGTCAGCGGTGAGAAGAGAGAGCATCCTAACGAAGACGGCGAGAGCGAAGCTGACGCCTCGTCGCGAGCCCTATTGGGAGCGCGTCAGTACTGGCGTTCACGTGGGGTATCGAAAGTTGGAATCAGGGGCCGGTACCTGGATCGGGCGTCGCATGGCCGAGAATGGGAAATACCAGTTCAGCTCATTCGGCGATGGAATTTGCGAATACGACGAGGCGCGGAAAGCCGTCGAACGATGGGCGGAAGAGCTAACGGCGGGCGTCCATCACGACAAGAAATCTGTTGCTGACGTATGCCGCCTGTATGTCGAGAACCGGCGCAGGGAGAAAGGTGAGGCCACTGCCTATGACGCCGATGGGCGGTTTAGGCGGTTGGTGTACGACAGGCCCATCGGTGCAATCAATATTGCTAGATTGCGACCTCTCGACGTTGAGCAATGGCGGAACGCCCAACTGGACGACGATGATCCAGACGATGAAGAGAGCTATAAGCGAGCAAAGGATTCGGCGAACCGCAATCTCAAGTCGTTGAAAGCTGCACTGAACTACGCTAAGACGCGGCTCAAACTTGTTTCGAGCGATGCGGGTTGGAAGGAGGTCAATCAATTTCCTGATGTCGGCTCGCGTCGGAAAGGATGGCTGACGACCGAGCAGCGAACCGCGCTTCTCGGTGCGATGCAGGACGATTTGCGCACCCTTGCAACGGCACTGCTGCTCATAGGTGCGCGCCCAGGCGAACTCGCGAGTGCGAACGTATCTGACTTCGATCGCAATGCGGGCGTGCTCGTTCTCAATGGTAAGACCGGTCGTCGCGAAGTGCCGCTGTCCGATAAGGCTCGTGAATTCTTTGCGTTGCAAGCCAAGGACAAGATTTCCGGTGCGCCGTTGCTGACAACGGCGGATGCGCAGCGTTGGACGGCGCCAGCGTGGGGAAGGGAATTTAGGGCGGCGAGGGAGGCGGCGGGAATGTTTGATGCAGTTTTGTACTGCATGCGGCATACATACATCAGCGAGGCAATCGCGCAAGGTATCGACGTTTACACGGTGGCCGAGTTGACTGGTACGAGCGTGACAATCATCCAGTCGAATTATGGGATGCTCACAGGCAACATTGTGGAGCGGCTCAATCGGGTTTCCGTGTTGTAAGCGATGGAATTGGATTTATAAATTTGTGAATTAATATTTGTTTTTGATATTTTAGTTTTCGTATTTGAAAAGTCCCTCCTGGTTGTTTGACGTGGTGACGGGATTCCAGTAAGATTCAGCTACCGTCCGTTTTGTGCGTCGCTTGAATTTATTGACCAATCCGGTCAAGTCCACTATAGTTTAGCTACCGTGGCAGTAGTGCGTAGACGGTGAGGCGACAAAGATTCCAAGGGGCGAGCATTCGAAAGATGCTCGCCCTTTGTTTTGTGCGAAATTGACAGACTGGAACGACTCCACTATGATTTAGCTACCGTGACTTAGGTGCGCGGACAGAAAGCCGGCCTCTCCAATTCGGAGGGCCGGTTTTTTTTCGTCCGATGCGTCTGAGGTATTCCATATTTATCTGTATGTGGCTGTTGCTCGACAGAGCAGCAGCCATTTTTTCGTTTACCGCCCGTGTACCGCGGGTCCTTTGCGTTGGAGATGGTCATGATCGTTGATCGAGGTTTGTTGCGTATCGCAGATGTTGTGAAACTGACGGGCATCGGGCGGGCGACGATTTATGAGTTGATTGCACGCGGTGATTTTGTGCCCCGTATTCGTTTGTCTCCTGGTCGAATCGCTTTTCGAGCTGAAGACATCGAGCGATGGGTGGAATCGCGGCGTGAGAGCATTTAAGGGGGGCGATATGGCGAACGACAAATGTGCTCTGCCGCTCGTGACGCGCGAGCCGCTCTTTATCGGCGATCTTGCGAAAGAAGCCAGCATGAGCGTCGAGGCTTTTCAGCGGACGATGGCTGATCTTGAGCGCAAGGGGTGGCTCCGAGTCGAGCGAGTATCAGGCGACCTCATGCGGATTACGCCGACGATTCCTGTGGGGGCGGCTCATGAGTAAATCGAAGCCGCTCTACTTGCTAATGCAGGAGGCGATCCTCAGTTCCGACCTGACGATGGCCGAAAAGATGGTGTTCATCGCTCTGAAGGCGCACTACCACTTCGAGGACGAAGAGCCGTACTACGTTTCGCACAAACGGCTCGCGAAAGAATCTGGTTGTTCGGTGTCGACCGTCAAGCGCGCCATTGAGCGCCTAGAGTGTGACGGATGGGTGCGAGCTGGTGGCAGTGGGGCGCGGGACGGAAGCGCGCAGAGGTACCACGTGATGATTCCCCCCAAGTTCGAGCAGTGGACGGACGATAGCCGAGGGAAGGTAGCCCATGATGAGCTAAGGGTGGTTCACCATGAGCTAGGGGTAGCTCACAGTGAGCTAGGGGCAGCTCATGGTGAGCTACAAGTATTGAAGTCATTGAAACCATCGGATCCATCGGAAAAACATACGCCCGCCGTCGCGGGCGAGGCGGCGGCATCCGCCGCCGCTGCATCTGTCGTCTCAACCACGAGTTCTGCCGAAACGGATGCTTCGGCAACCGGCGACGAAGTGCCCGGCTACCTCCGCGCATTCTGCCAAGCGAGCCGGATCGGTGACGTTGATGGCACGTTTGACGCCTTCCGTAGGTACGCGGTGCGGGAGCGCTACCGATTCACGGGGGCGGCATGGGGAAAGCCTGCTGCCGAGCAACTGTTCAGCAAGTTTGTGCGTATTGGCATGGCGCAGGCGCTTGGAACTGCGGAAGAGGCCGCGTAGTCGACGCCCCTCTACAAGCCGTTTTTCCTGGGCGTCTACCTCGACGCCGATCAATCGGGGGTGTCCGACCGTGAAAAACGCCCGGATTCGACATATCCTCGCCCGCTGCGCCGTTCGCGTGGCGCGGGTAATGGGGTGGTTGGGGCGGGCGCTGCCGACGGCTCGTAGAGGGCGCGAACAGCAGAATCCAAAACCGACTGTTAAAGGAGTCGAAATGCGGAAAAGGCCAATTGCCAATGATCGACGCATCGCCGATCGGGTAACCGGGATCGTTGAGCGACTCGTTCGAGCCGCGTTTGCGTGCATGCCCGCTGATGAGGCGAGCAGGTTCGCGAAGCAACTCATCTTCAAGATGCACCGGCTGCGCGACGAGGTTCGCGCGTCCTAATCGCTGCGGCAGTGAACGAAACTGCCGCACGAAAGTTTGTGTCGTCCGAAATGTGATTTGGCTAGATTTCGTTCATGCCTGGAAGGCGTGATCGAATCCGTCCGATTTCGTGCAGCCCGGACGCCACGAACTGACCAGTAGCGCCCACACGCTAGACGTGCTGGGCGCTTTTTTTTGTTCAATCGAAAGGAGCATTGAATGTCGCAGGAAACCGCAACTGAGTCGAGCGTTGCAGACCGAGTAGCGAGCGCTTGGAACGAAGTGATTCGCGCTCGCAGCCACCATCAAGCCGTGCTGGACGAAATCAGATCGACGACCCGGGATCTCCACGAAGCCCAACGTGCCGCACATCGTGCGCGAGAACGATCGGCCGGATCCGAAGAGCTTCGGCATGTCGACGCCAGTGTAGCGGCCTCGTCTCAGAAACTCACGTCGTTGCAAGCTGAGCAACGAAATGCCGAGATCGCGGTGACGACTGCTGAAATCGCGTACTCGAAGGCGGCCGATATGGTCACAGAAGCGGAACGAGCGCGCGCGTCTGCTGAATATAGAGATCTGCTCGCGGAGTGGGCGGCGGTCATTGACGCAAACCGTGACCTACTGACCAACGTTATCGGTGCCGTGCGGGGTGAACGCCACTGCCGAAGCGGCAAGGCGCATGACGTGCTGACCCTGGTCGAGGTCGAAAGCCTTGTCCGCAATGGTCTTCTCTGATTCGGGGTTGTGACATGAAAACGATGGTTTCGCCCAATACCGCATCAGTGGTCGTAAACGGTCGCACGTATTCGGCGCCGGTTGCTGGTTTGACCGTTGCGAATGTTCCAGACGCCGACGTGGCGGGGCTCATGGCGCACGGCTGGCGGGATGCAGCTCATTTCCAGGGCCTAAGTAAGCCGACTCAGACCGCACGTCAGACGCAAATCGACGATGTGGCTGGCAACTTCTCGCCGAACAGTACTTACGGGAGAGTGTTCCCGTCGCTGAACGTCGAAGACGCGCTCGCGCAACTCGCAGCCCGACTGACCAAGATCGGTGCGTAACGAACAGTTTGGAGGATAGATGAAGGATAACGAAACGCTCGACGAATTCGAGACGCGCCTTAAGCGCGAATTCGACGAGCGTCAGGAGGCGGCTCGCCGCGAGAGTGGAAACGTGCGCGGTGTGTCGAGCGGTGATTACGAGTCGCGCAAGGCGGCGATGCTGTCGGGGACGAAAGCTGCGTTGATGCGTCGACCGGTGATCGAATATCCCGACGTGCGCGGTATGACGGATGCTGAGTATCGAGCAGAGCGGGCGAGGTTTGTGCGAGGCGGACGCTGATCGTGTAGCTAACGCAGTGGCGAGACATGGAGAACGGAGCGCGTGACGCTCCGTTTTTGCTTTTTAAGGGGATCCAAATGGATAGCGCTAGAAGAATTGACGGTGTAATTGAACCAAACGGAATCGGCGATGCCGTGCCGCTCGATCAGCACGAATCGGTAGTTGCGAACGTTCCTGAAGTTTGCTGGCCGCCAAATTTGGTTTCGAACCGCGGTTACGGATGCATGGGTGCCGGATACGGGCAGGGTGTATCGACAGGCGATCAGCCGTTGCAAGGGGCGAAAGCCTAATCTCGAAAGATTACTTCGGAGGGCGAAGGAAATGCCGCTACCGCTCTCTAAGATTGGAGAATGAATGGATCGACAAATAATTTACCCAGGTCAGACACCGCTCGAAACGGACCTGCTCAACACGAACCGGAATGCGTACACCGCTCTCGGCATGCTCATTCAAGATATGCTTGGAACGAACACAGTTTTCTCTGGGCTCGGATGCGTTCCGACTTCGCCCGCTGGAATGACGGTCAACGTGAATCCGGGGCGCGTGTACTCCCTTCAGCAGCGCGATCCGACCGCGTATTCGTCGCTCGGCCAGGACACGACGAACCAGATCATGAAGCAAGGGATCTTGCTGGCTGCGGCGAACTTCTCGTGTCCCGCGCCTGCAACGTCCGGCTACTCGATCAACTACCTGATTTCGGCGTCGTTCCTCGAACAAGACACGAACGCCGTTGTTCTGCCGTATTACAACTCGAATAATCCTGCGCAGGCATTCAGCGGGCCGCCGGTCAACGGACAGTCGAGCGGAACCGCGCAGAACACCACGCGACAAGACACGATCCAGCTCACGCTTACGCCGGGCGTTGCAGCGGCGACCGGATCGCAACAGACGCCCGCGACGCCGACCGGGCAAACCGCGCTGTGGGTCGTGACGGTCGCATATGGTCAGTCAACCATTACCGCATCCAGTATCGCCCCTGTAGCGAATTCGCCAACCACGCCGTTAGGCGGCTTCCTGAATGCGATCGGCGAGGGCTTCTCGACTATTCAAGTGGCAAGCGTGTCGGCAACACTGACGCTCGCATCGCTCGGCGCGTTGGTGAACATCGTCGCGACGGGCACAACGCAGACGCTCCCATCCGCGAGCCTCGTGCCGAAAGGCAAGGGAATTGCGTTCTCGTATGCGCAAGCGTCAGGTAGCGCGACGATTCAGCGCTCTGGCGCGGATACGATCACTTACGGGCAAGGAAACAACAGCTCGACGTTCACGCTTAACCCTGGTGAAGGCGCACTGTTTGTATCGGATGGCGTGAGCTACTGGACGGTCACCAGTCAAACACTGACGACGGGTGCAACGCCGGCGCAATTCGACAGTAGCAGTAAGCTTGCGACGACAGCATTCGTTCAGCGTGCGCTTGGCACGTTCAGCAGCGCGGCGTCTGCAATTAACGCCAACGTTACTCTGACGGCCGCCCAGTCCGGTACGTTCTTCGAGGTAGGGAATAGCTCGACGATTACGCTGCCAGCAGCACAGGGCGCATTGTCGTACATGTTTGGGTCGACAGCGAACTTCACCGTCAAGAGCCCGGGTCCGTCGATCTTCTTCGACAATATTTCTGCCACTAGCTGGGATTTCCCGGCCGGCGCGGCCGTCACGCTGTTCTGCGACGGCGCTAGCTGGTGGGTTGTCGCCTTTTCTGGTGTCGCAAACACGCCGGCGCAGTTCGACAATTCATCGAGACTGGCAACGACGGCATTCGTGCAAAACGCGCTTGGCAACTTCCAGTCGCGCCAAGTCGTTTATGGCGCTACAACATTCGCAAGCTCAGCGAGCGGATCATGGATCGAGTGTTCTGGTGGGGGGGGTTATTCGGTCACGCTGCCCTCGCCAACTACCCCAAATCTGACGTTCACGTTTTCAAACGTTGGTAGTGGTGTAGTTACGATTGCCACGCCGTCGGCAAATATCTATAACCAGGGCAACCCGGCGACGACGCTTGCGATCGATATTAGCGGGGCAGTGGAACTGGTAAGTGACGGTGCGAACTGGACAGTGCTCGGCTATTACTCGCCTACCCCTAAGGCGACGACTGCGACGCCACTCGACAACAGCACCAAGATTGCGACGACAGCATTCGTCAATTCCGTGGGTGGCGTGGTCGGCGCCGTGCGCAACGCGCAAATGTCCGTTACCGCAGCGAGCGCGAGTGCAACGTTCACCGCCGACGAGATCATTGTCGAGACTGCGCTCGGCGGTGCGCCGCGACGCCTGGGAGGCTTCAGCAAGGCGATCAACCTCGCGACGACTGGCGCGGGAGGCATGGACACGGGCAGCGCACCGGCAAGCGGCTACGTGGCCCTGTACGCGATCTACAACCCGACGACGCAGGCATCGGCGCTGCTCGCAACGAACGCAACTTCGTCGGTGGCGCCGAACGTGTACGGTGGCGCGAACATGCCGAGCGGCTATACAGCGTCCGCCCTCGTCAGCGTTTGGCCGACGAACGGCAGCGGGCAGTTCGTGGTCGGCGACCAAATTGATCGGCTCGTTTTGCTTCCGTATGCCTCGATCGCGAGCACATCGTCGCAGATTTCCACGCTCACTTCGCTGAGCATTTCGACGTTCGCGCCGCCGAATGCGAAAACTGTGAGCGGCTTCGTGAACATCGCAAGTTCGAACTCCAGCAACTCGTCGATCAACCTCGCTTCACGGGCATCGGGAATCGGGCAGCAGCAAAGCTCGTGCAGTGGCACGTCGGCCGGCGGCCTTTTGGCGGGTTCGTCGTTCAATAATCTGGCGGTTCTCACGCCTCAGACAATCTATTGGTCGGCAAGCGCCGCCTCCGGTACGTTCTCTTCGGCAGCCATCTTCCTGTCTTCATATAGCATCTAAGGAAAAATATGACGACTCTCAACGTTCAATTTTCAAGCCCGGCGCAATCCGAAATCGTCGCGTACTTCGCCGGTCCGCAAGACCCATCGGTCTATGAAAATCTCGGTACTGTCGAACGGAGTGATATGCGTTGGTCGACGTTCTATAACAACGTCGCCAGTTCTGGTGCGGGGTTTCCTTCGCCAGTATCAACGACATCGTAGCGCTTACGTGCCGATAGTCGGCACAGTCAGTCAACTTGAAAGCGGAGCGCATGACGCTCCGCTTTGTTTTTTGGAAGGGAGTATCGATGTCTGATTCGAATGCGAGTTCGGTTCGCGGTCTGGTCAAGGTGAACGACGAACGAATCGACGGATGGATCGATTTCGAGGTCGAGAACAATACATATGCATCGTCCGACTCGTTTAGAGTTCGGTTCGCAGCGAACGCATTACCGTCGGATAGGGCGGCCACATGGTTCTCGCAGCAACAAGACATGTACGTTGAACTGTTCGCGGGCGCGCCCGCTTATCCGACGAACTGGACCACGGCGGACATTTCGAGTTGGATCTACGGACAGGTCGATAACATCAACCATGACCCCGTGTCGGGCACCGTTGAGGTTTCCGGGCGTGATTTGGCGCGCATGCTCATCGACGCAAAGACGACTGAGAAATTCCAGAATAAAACGTCGTCGCAGATCGCCACAATCCTGGCAGCGCGCCACGGCCTCACCCCGCAAGTAACGAAAACTTCGACCCTCGTCGGCAAGTATTACGCGATTGACCATGATGCGATGAACAACGCTCGAACCGAGTGGGATTTGCTCTGCTACCTCGCTCGCATCGAGCAATTCGTTGTGTACGTGCGTGGGAAGACGCTGTACTACCAACCGAGGCCGGATCCGACGAAGACGACGCCGTATCGAATTAGGTGGACGCCTCCCGACGCGCACAACGGGTCTCCGACCTGCAACGTTGAGGGTCTGAAATTCTCGCGAACGCTGACGGTATCCCGTGGCGTCTACGTTCAAGTTCGATCGTTCAACGATGTCGACCAGCGCGCGTACACCGCGACTTATCCAACGTCTGCGAGCAAGAAGTCTACCGCGCCGGGTACGGTTGGAAGCTCCGGTGACGCTCAAACGTACTTTTACAGCATCCCGAATCTGACACAACAGCAGTGTGTACAAATGGCGCAAGCCAAGTATCAGGAAATCGTGAAGCATGAAGTGCGCGCTGAATTCGAGTTGCCCGCAGCAGGTAACGACGGGCTTGGCACGACATCCATCATCGAGATTTTGGGTACTGGCACGGCACACGACCAACTTTATTACCCGGAGTCGATCACGCGAGAACTCAGCTTTCTTAATGGTTACCGGATGACCGTGTGCGCGAAAAATCACGCGCCGGACTCGTTAGCGCAAGGCTAACGTGATGCCCGTCTTGTCGGGCACAGGAGAAGATCATATTTGAGGCATTCAAAATCGGTGTGCGGATCAGCCTCATCAACAGCGCGTCTCTCGGGCTGGCCGCACTATCGAAAGACTTCCTGAAAACGGAAGGGGCTGCGAACCGACTTCAACGACAAATTGCCAGTATCCAAAAGCAGGCCGCGAAGGGTGCTTTGATGCTGGGTATGTCCGCGGGTATTGCCGGAGCGCTCAAGGTTCCATACGAAGAAGCCAAGAAACTTCGCATGGAGCAAGAAAAGTTTCAAACGCTTAACCTCTCGTCTGCCGATAACGCGAAGGTATTCGCGACCGCGCAGACGCTCGCGCACAAGAACCTCGGCGCGACGATCGCGGACAACATCGCGCTCATCACCGACCTGCACACGGCGACCGGCGACCTCGGAAAAGCGCTGTCGCTGTCCGACGCATACAACCGGTTTGCGATCGCCGCGAAGATTCAGAACGACGGAAAGAATGTCGACGGTCTGGTGTACAACTCGGTCAAGGCGCTTGAGCATCGCGGCGACAAGGTGATGCAGAACCCGACCGAGTTAGCGAAGGAACTCGCGATGCAATCGCAGGTGTACTTCGCGACTCGCGGGCGCGTTTCGGCGAACGATTATTTCCATGCGTCGCAGACCGGCAAGATCGCCTATCAGCTCGCGTCGCCCGAATACCTGTATGGCGCATTTGCCGCGCTCATCAGCGCGAAGACGGGCTCGACCGCTGGCACAACGCTGATGACGTTCAATAGCTCGCTGATCGGCGGGCACATGGACAAGAAGGCGAAAGGATTCCTTTCTGGCCTGGGCCTATGGGATACGAAGATTTCTCCCGAGGCGCTCGCAATTCAGCGCGCCATCAACAAGACCGCCGACCCGGCAATGCGGGCGGCGCTTCGAGCGCAACACGTCGAAACGCCGGTAACGGGCGGCCTGTCAGGGGAGAACGCCAAGCTCGCGTCTCAGCGCCCGGATCTGTTCATTCACGACGTGCTCGTGCCAGCGATGCGACGCAAGTACGGAAATCTTGATGAAGAACAGCTCGCGATTCTCGTCGCGCAGCACTTCAACCGGGCGACTGGCGATTTCATCGGCTCGAACATCACGAGCGCGCAGAAGAACGCGAAGGACACGGCGATCTTCCGGAAGGCGGACGATTTTTCGGGAGCATATCGGCAGTACATCAAATCGCCGGAAGGCGCGGAAGTTGCCGCCGATGCCGCGTGGAAAAATTTCCTCGCCGTGTTCGGTTCGGTCTACCTGCCGACGATCACAAACGGGCTTTTGAAGATTGCGGGCGGCCTGGATCGATTCGGTCAGTTTGTCGAGCGGCACCAAACGCTGTTCAAGGTCATAGCGGACGGGTTCATTCTACTCGCTGGTGGCCTCGCTATAAACGGTGCCGTTCTGCTCGTTACGGCGGCGCTCCGCGGCTTCGGTTTGGCGCTTGCCATGCGCGCCATTGGCGGCCCGGCCGGATTGATGCGGCTCGGTCGCACTGCGGCCGGACTCGGAATGTCGATTTTCCGAATGGGCGGTATTGCGTTCCGGGCGCTGCGTATCACGGGCAACGGGATCGCGTTTCTGCGGGGCATGGCATTTATCGTGACGGGGCCGATCAGCGCCATCGCGCGCGGCCTTCTCTTCCTCGGCCGCGCTCTCGCGATGCAGGCGGTCGGCGGCGCCGCGGGGATTGTCCGCCTCGCAGGCGCGATCGCCGGAAGCGCATCGACGGCGTTCACTGGCGCGCTCGCCGCGCTCGTGAGTCCGCTCGGGATTGCCGTGCTCGCGCTCGGCACGCTGGCCGCCGCCGCTTACGCCTTCCGGCCGTTCACGCAGTCGGAAATCGATAGTTACAAGACGGACGGGGGCGTGAAGCTCTCGGCGGGTGCGCAGAAGCGCGTCGACGCAGGCGAACTCAAAGGCGCCACGGCGCCGACATTCTCGAGCGTCAATCAGCCGACGACAACGCAATCGCGATTCGTTCGCCCCGGACCTCCTGCTGTTCATGTAACAACCTACGCAGACTTCGGAAACGGATTCGAGAAGGGCGTTACGAAGGTCGTCGGCGGGATCGTTTCTAAGTCTTCGGCGCCGCTCGGATCGGGTTTCTACGACTCCGGTCTGAGCCAGCCGATTCCAGGACAGGGGTATTGATGCTGGCCGAAAACCAAGTGTTGAAGGCGCGCGATTACTTCGTTGGTGAGGTGATTCGATCCGGCGGTGACGATGCCGTAACGGCGGATGCGTTGAGGTGGGTGACGGGTGCGGCGACGGTGGCCGTCGATGAGCGCGAGGCTCTGGCGCGACGGTATCTCAGTGACAACGGGCTGAAGCCGAATCCAGGCGAAAGCGCGGTCGAGGCTCTTGACCGGTTTAGCGCGATGAGTGACGCCGAGCTTGTCGCGCACTTGATCGCGTGCGGAAGGCTGTAACGATCGAGTGGCCGGTAGAGATCGACGGGGTGCCGAGGTACGGCACCCCGTTTTCATTTGGTGACCAGGGTACAGGAAGCGAGTATGGGCAAGATGGAAGTAGGAGGCGTTCGAGGGCTGCGCGCCGAGGTTGATCGGTTGCGCACGGACATCGAAGCATTGGGGCGCGAGATTGCGACGGCGCCGCGGCCCGGCCTGCGTGCGGCGCTCGCGGCGAGACGGGAGACGTACGGAAGGCGGCTGCGGAGACTGGCCGAAATCATGCTCGCTGCGCCGATGCCGCGGCGCGAACTGACTCCGCTGCTCCGGAGGCAGCTCGACGCGATGGGGGCGACGGAACGCGATCGCGAGTGGATGTCAGGGCGTGCGCCATGCCCGACGTTCGACGGACGGGATGGCGAACTGACGGCGATCCGGGCGGAATGGTACGGGGGCGCGACGGAAGAGGCGGCCGACGATCGCGAAGGGGGCGCGCATGGCAAAGCGTGAGAATGATGTCTCGGTCGCTCCTGGAGGCGATCGGCGAAACAATGCCATGACGCCCGCGCGCGCACCCGCGCGTGGTCGTGCCAAATGTGGCGCCAAGACTCGATCCGGAACGCCATGTCAGGCGCCTGCGGTGAAGGGCAAGACACGATGCCGTCAGCACGGGGGATCGCTTCCTGGTGCCCCGGCGACCAATCAGCGGGCGAAGAAACACGGCATCTACGGAACCCACTTCACGCCCGACGAAATCGCCGAGCTTGATGACATCCGGGCACGGGTCGGCAGTCTCGATGCCGAAATCGAGTTGATGCGCATGCGCATTCGGCGCGCACTCAATGCTGAGGCCCGTGCGGCAGTGAACGAGCACAACGGCCTTGAACTGCAAAAGTTCGTGGACAAGCAAGCGACCGAGTTCACGGCAGGCCCCGAGCACGTCTACGAGCGGGTTGATTACAACGCGCATATCGAGCGCTTGGTGCGACGCATTGAATCGTTGGAGCGGACGCGGGCGGAACTGCTCGAAGCCGAGGCGAAGCGACGCGAGAACGAAGACCCGGACGGCGACGAAGCGCCGAGGTGGGAAATCACGATCGTTTCAGGGAAGGAGCGGTAATGGCGCAACCTGAAATCAACGCCGCGACCGATCCTCAACGGCTGGCGCTGCTGCATACCGACGAGCGAGTCGAGATACCGAACCGCGCGTCTATCCGCCCCATTGACGCGCCGTTCATCGACTTCGCGTCACCGTGCCAGATATGGATGAGGGCCACGGTCAAGGGTGGCTATCCGCTCGCCTTGGTCCGAGGGCGGATGACGATCGTAACGCGTTTCGCCTGGGCGCTGTCGCGGCGCGTGAGTCTTTCGGACATCGACGGGCTTGTCGTGCGGCACATAGTTTGCGATACGCCGGGATGCATCAACCCGTTTCACCTTGCGATCGGAACGCAGAAAGACAATGTCGGTGATTGCAAGCGGCAAGGTCGAACCAGGAAGGCGGGAGGAAGGTGCCCCGGCAACGCGGGCGAACGGAGCGCGCACGCGAAGCTGACGACGGCCGATGTTGTGGAGATTCGAAGCCTATTCGCTGAGGGGTGTCGGCAGCGCGTGCTCGCGCAACGGTTCGGCGTAAGTGAGACGCAAATTTCGCGCGTCGCCCGGCGTGTTTCGTGGGCGCACGTCGAATAAATCGGGATGCTCGAAAAAATGGCACGCAGCAAGCGGACGGCTTACTTTGCGCCGTCCCGCTTCTCAATGGCAGCTAGCGCACCGGCTGGCAAAGACGCGTATATGTCATCAACCATGCGCGGTCGGGTGATGCGATCTTCGACGATCATGTTGACGAGGGTGAACAGCGTTGTGCTTACACCCGAGATGTCTTCGTCGTCCATTTGTCCGGGGTGAACGGCATTGTTTCCTGTAACTCGGACGACATCCATTGCCTGAGCAATCTTCGGCGGCAGACCCTGACGAACCAAGTACGCAATTTGGGCGTTGATGTTTGCGCCTTCGGCGTTCAGGGTGACACAGAGTTTTTCGATGCACAGGCGAAGCAGCGCCGCTGCGGCGCGAGGCGAGACAGAAACAACCTGCCTCGCTTCTTCATAGTCTTGGAGCGCGATGTCGGGCATATCATCATGCGGCGGGGGCGCCGACGTTGTGCGCGGATATACCATCACGCCGTCCGCGTCGGTTGTGCTTTTCGACCACCAAACGCTTTCGCCATTACACCGGGTGCAGTGTGCCAGTGATACCCGAGTATGCGCGATGCCACTGCCTACAACGCACAACTGAGACCACATCATCTGCGCATAAGCTTCGCAATGCGGGCAGGTGAAAGCGGTCGCTCGAAATGAAGGTGCCTCATGTTTCATCGCGTACCCCGTGGCTCGTGTTTGCAGAGAAGCCTACCATTTTTTGCATGCGGGACAGCGCACGGGGGCTGCACGAAACCGAGCGGTTGCGTGCACGATCGTTCGTGGTGAACGAAAAATAGCTTTTACATGTTTCGTGCGGGATGTATGATTCGTTCGTCCATTTCGTTCACCCAAAGAGGCAGAACATGTCGCGCACGTTCATCTACGCCCGTGTTTCCACCGCAGAGCAGACGCCGGAAAACCAAATCCGTGAGATTGAGGCGGCGGGCTTCGCCGTTGACCAGGACAAACGGAAGCAGCGCATCGTCGCTGAGTGCATCAGCGGTAGCGTCGCGGCCAGCGAGCGGCCCGGCTTCTCGAAGCTCTTGGACAGGATGGAGTCGGGTGACGTGCTGATTGTGACTAAGCTCGATCGCCTAGGCCGAAACGCGATAGATGTGCGTGCCACTGTCGAGCGATTGGCGGCCGATGGCGTGCGGGTGCATTGTCTGGCACTAGGCGGCGTTGACCTGACCAGTAGCGCGGGAAAGATGACGATGCAGGTTTTGTGCGCCGTCGCCGAGTTTGAGCGCGATCTACTAATCGAGCGCACGCAAGCCGGGTTGGCCCGCGCGAAGGCGGAAGGTAAGGTGATGGGGCGCCCGTCAGCATTGTCCGCGGAGCAGCAAGAAGACGCACGCAGTAGGCTTGCGCAGGGTGCTACCGTATCGGAGCTTGCTCGCGCTTACAAGACGAGCCGCACTACGATTCAGCGTATCCGCGATCGTGGATGAGGCCGGAATAATCGTCATACAATAGTGCGGTAACACTGACCGACACAAGGAGTCATTGCAGTGGATACCGCACGCGACAAAAATACCCTCGAATTAGTTGAGGCCGAAGAGCTGTGGAATATGGCCACCGTCGATCAAGACGGGTACATATGCCCAGGATGCGAGACGAGCGTATTCCCCGCGTCATACGACAAGGAGAAGAACAAGAAGCGCCCGTATTTCACATTAGGGCCGACCAATAAGCACGTGCCCGGTTGCGACGTGGATGGCGAAGAGAAAGTTGTTAAGCGCGCAAAGAAAGAACGCGTAGGCACGCCCGAAGGGTTTCCACTTCCGTTTCCGAACAGATTGACGCTGACTGACGAGCGTCCGGTTGTTCCTAGCGGTGGAGGGAATCTGCCGACAGAGCAAGGTCCGGTGCGGACTGGTAGTCGGGCGCGGGCGGGAAGCGTGGGGGCCGGGCACCACGGACACACGGTAAAAACTATTCGCCCAGCCTGCCGAGCATTCATCAACTACCCGCACGATCGCGGACACCTGCCGTTTTCGATTGATGGTGTTCCGGGGAAAACTTACGCCGAGGTATTCTGGTACTTGCGCTCCAAAAAGCCGGAACATTTTAACACTCCAAGACATCTTTACTACGCGACGATACGCTGGAAATCTGAGCCTGTCGTAGCAGACTCACATTGTGAGTTGACGCTCAACGTCGGGGAGTGGGACGCAGCAAAGAAAGCGCACAAGAGTCTCTCGCGAGTCCGGGTGGATTGGTCGAATTGGAGTCAAACGCGCCGCGATTCGCTCATCAGAGAGTTTGAGGCGACTCGAAATGAAGCTGCGGAGCAAGCCAAGACAAGTAGCGACGTAAAAGGCTGGTTGTTTTTTGTTGGTACACAGGACACCGAGGATCCGGAGGTGTTTCACGTCAACAATCATCGACTGATCTGTTGTCTGTCCGCCGAAATAGTGTGGCCCGCAAGGTCGTGAGATAAGCGTTCCGGCCGGGCTGTCGGCTCATGGGCGGGATTGGCGTAGTCCGCAAAGCTGGTCCCGCTCCTTTACTGCCACGGCGCGCCGTTTGTCTATGTAATCCGCCAAGTCCTGCACATACACGCCGCGCATTGACTTTTGGCTCGACTCGATCTTGACCACTGGAATAGAGATTTCACCGAGCGCAATCTTTCTGAGCATTATATTGAATTCCAGGTGTGGAAAATATTCTCTGCGAACGTCGTCCAATGGAATGATTGCGCGTGCCCCAAATTGAGCTAAGAGTAAAAATACAGTGTTCATGTCGATTTCGGTCGGGGTTGCTTCGGCTGGTCAGAATATTTTGGCGAGCCGCTGCCGCTCTTTTTCGGCCTCTTCGCGTCGTGAATCGATGTATATGGCTAAATCGATCATATAAATTCCTTTCGTTGATTTTTGACTTGCCTCGATTCTCAAGAGCGGTAGTGGAATTTCACCGTGCGCGAGCTTTCTGATGAACACATGGGGTTCGAGGTGGCTGAAGTATTCCTTGCGCACCTCGTCGAGTGGGATCACTGCGCGCGGGCCGAACTGAGCCATAAGGAAAAAGAGTGTGTCAGTCATTTTCTGATTGCATGAAGGTAGGATGCCTATGATGCCATCAGTGGCGTTATATTTCATATTTTCTACCTAATTGGTTGCTGATCGTGAGCTATTGTGTGGATTTTGCTACCGAATTGGGATTAATGCGACGCTGAGAAAATATCGCTTGTAAACGCGGCCAATGATGATTAAACTGAATTCATCGCTGAAACAACAGCGATCAGGTTTGGCGACCTGAACTTACACACGGCGGACAGCCGCCTAAGCGCGGTTTTTTTACGTCCGCACGTCTCTGCACGCCTTCAAGATCAATGGGCGGGCCTGGACGGGGAGACCTTCGGGTCTGCCGGTTTCCGTGTGTGCCGGTTCGCCAACCCCGCTCAGTGCCCGCCCACCCCGTTTGGCGACGGGAGGCGGGCCTCCAACTCACACGCGGAGGTCTCATCATGCGTCAGTCCCAATGCAAGCAAGCCGTCCAATCTTCCGTTCGTGATTACGACCGAGCCGCAGAATTCGACGTGAACATGTATATCGGCATCCCTGCCGAGGTTCGCTCGCTTCTCAATGTTCCCGCTGTAGATCGCGCCGAAGCGTGCAATATCGGTGCGTTGTGTGCTGCGTTGCTCGCCGAGCATTTGCGCGATGAACCCGTGCTGACCGGTAGCAACCGTGTCGGGGCCGTGATCGAGCGCATGAAGGTGTTGGGCGGCGCGGGCGGCTATGAAGCCGGGCTCTTCGCTGTGCTTGAGCACTTGATTGTGGAGGGAGCGAAGCACGTCAACCCGGACGCGCTTGCAATTCGGGTGCTTGCGACAGGGGCGCGCACGCGATCGGCAAGAAGACGCGAGGAATCGGTAGCATCAATCGTCTAAGTCGGCTCAGGCGCCGCAGAAATCGCGGCGCGTCAGCAATAGAGCCCGTCGCGAGCGGGCTCGAACGATGGTTGCGGTTGGACGCGCTGTCGCCGGACTGCGGGTGATGCGGAGAGGGAGCGCTATTGCCAAGATCCGACGAATGAATCGCTGCCGTTTCCTTGGCCGCCTCCCGTGCTGAACACATCGATTTCCCCGTGCGTACCTGGGTTGCGATATTGGTACGGCGCACCCCACGGATCCGGCGGCATACGTTCAAGGTATCCGCCTTCCTTCCAATTGGCGGGCGCCGGGGCGCCGGTAGGCTTTTGCACGAGGGCGGCTAGGCCTTGCTCCTGCGTCGGATAGGCGCCGTTGTCGAGTCGGTACAACTTCAGTGCCTGGATCACCGTGCCGATGTCTTGGCGGGCGGCGAGTCGGCGCATTTCATCCTTGCCATTGCTTGTCGTTATCTGCGTCGCTGCCGCTGCCGCGTTGATGCAATTGGGATCATCTTTGAGTTGGCCTGGATTCGAACCGCACTCAGAGAGCGCGCGGTTGAGAGCGTCGCGATTTGCCACAAACTCGTCGACCTTCATCACACGATCGAGTCCGGCGACTTGGGTTCGATTGCACGCGGTTAGCGTGACCGTGAGCAAGACGGTGAGTGACGCCGCTTTGAGAGTGGTTCTCATGTGGATGGCCCCGTTTGAGTTGTTTTCGTGCTGCTGCGCATAGGCACAATATCCCCATTTGGCCCCGTATACAAGCGGGGTGAGGGCCGTTCCGTGACTGTCAAGTGCAAGGAATATGCATGCAACACGCTGCGCATCGAAGCTACGCAGTTACCGGACTATGGACGGTTTCCTATAGAATGCGGCCTGTCATGAATCCGTCATGAGCGGATGATTCGTGCGCGATATTCGTACAAATTTCGTATGGCCCAGTGCCTGGGTGCGCAGAAATCATCTAACGTACTGATTTAATTGCAAATTTACGCACTGGTCAAGCCCATATGTTTGGTCGTTTTATGCCCACCGAGGGCAAGTTCTTTGAACTCTTCAATGCGCACGCGAAGTACATCGTTTCCGGTGGCCGCGAGCTCGAACTGCTGATCGACAATCTCGCCGACGCCGAGATTCACAAGCAAAACGTGCAGACCGCCGAGAAGGCCGCTGACAAGCTCACGCACGAAGCGATCGATTTGCTGCACAAGACTTTCATCACGCCGCTCGATCGCGACGAGATCCACAAGCTGATCACGACGATGGACGACATTCTCGACCTGATGGAAGACGTCGCGACGGCCGTGTCGCTGTACGACGTGCAGTCCGTCACGTCCGAGGCGAGCCAGCTCGCGCACATCGTCACGCAGTCGGCACAGCACGTGCAGCAGGCAGTCGGGATGCTGTCCGACATGAAGCAGTCGGCGCAGATCCTCAAGCAGTGCGAGGAGATCGACCGCTGGGAGTCGGAGGCCGATCGCGTGCTGCGCGCGGCGATGTCGAAGCTGTTCCGCGAAGAAGACGACGTGAAGACGCTCATCAAGCTGAAGGCGATCTACGAGCTGCTCGAAGAGATCACCGACAAGTGCGAGGACGTCGCGAACATCATCGAAGGCATCGTGCTGGAAAACGCCTGAGCGGACCACGATGCATTCGATACAACTCGCCCTATGGATGGTCGCGACGCTGGTGCTCGTCGCGCTCGTATTCGACTTCATGAACGGCTTCCACGACGCAGCGAACTCGATCGCCACCGTCGTGTCCACCGGGGTGCTGAAGCCCCAGCAGGCCGTGGTGTTCGCGGCGGCGTTCAACGTCATCGCGTATTTCATCTTCCACCTGAAAGTTGCGCAGACCGTCGGTAAAGGCACGATCGATCCCGAGATCGTCGACCACTATGTCGTGTTCGGCGCGCTGATCGGTGCGATCGGCTGGAACGTGATCACCTGGTACTACGGGATCCCGTCGAGCTCGTCGCATGCGCTGATCGGCGGCCTCGTCGGCGCGGCACTCGCGAAGTCGGGATGGAGCTCGCTGAACATGGACGGGCTGATGAAGACCGTCGCGTTCATCTTCATTTCGCCGCTGCTCGGCTTCATCCTCGGTTCGCTGTTCATGCTCGGCGTGTCGTGGCTGTATTTCCGTACCGCGCCCAGCAAGGTCGACCGGCGGTTCCGGCGGCTCCAGCTGTTGTCGGCCGGCCTGTACAGCCTCGGCCACGGCGGCAACGACGCGCAGAAGACGATCGGCATCATCTGGATGCTGCTGATCGCGTCGGGCTATGCGTCGGCGACGTCCGATGCGCCGCCCGCGTGGGTGATCGGCGCGTGCTACCTGTCGATGGGCCTCGGCACGCTGTTCGGCGGCTGGCGCATCGTGCGCACGATGGGCCAGAAGATCACGAAGCTCAAGCCGGTCGGCGGTTTCTGCGCGGAAAGCGGTGGTGCGATCACGCTGTTCATCGCGTCGTTCCTCGGTATCCCCGTGTCGACCACGCATACGATCACCGGCGCGATCGTCGGCGTCGGCGCGACCCGGAAGCTGTCGGCCGTGCGCTGGGGCGTTGCCGGCAACATCGTGTGGGCGTGGGTGCTGACGATTCCCGCATCCGCGCTGATCGCGGCCGGCGGATGGTGGCTCGGACACCGGATCTTCTGATCGCAGACGCTGCCGGACCGACATGCAATGCGCCGCGAGCCGAAAGGCTGCGGCGCATTTTCCTTGTGGAGTGCGGGAGCTTGCGACGAGCGGCGGGGCTGCGGCGGATGCCGCCGAGGTTACCGTCGGGGTTTGAGCAGCGGGTCAGTAACTTCCGTTCGCGAACCGGGCAATCGGATCGTCTGACGTGCTGGTACGCGGGCTGACAGGCGCGGATTGCGTCGATGCACGCAACACCTGCACGGCTGTGGGCTCGGTGCTGCGCGGCGACGTCGCGGCGGGCGTCGCGGCAGGCGTCGGTTCCGCATCGAAAGCGGCAGCCTGGGCGGCGGTCAGTGCCGTCGTCGGAATCTGCGTGCCGGCCTCTGCCGGGCCGGCCGGTGCTGCATTCGCCGTCATCTCGGTCGCACCGCCATTCGCAGACGTCGCCTGTTGCTGAGCCGCCTGCACGCGCGGCGGCGGCGGTTCGTACGGATCGGCGGGCGCGGCCGCCGGTGCAACTGCAACGGCGGCGGTCGACACGGCCTGCGTGGCCGGCATGACCCGAGCGGGCGACTGGGTCGCTCCGGCTTGCGGCAAAGCATAGGCCGGCTGCCGCGGCGCGGCGGCAGTCATGACCGGGGCGGGCGCAACCGCCGGCGGGTTGCGCGGCTCGTCGCGCTTCGCCTCGTAGGTCGGCGCATCGAACGGCGTGGGCGTCGCGCGCGGCGGCGCGACGCGGCGAATGCCGTCGAAACGCTTGGCCCAGTACGGGTTCGTCAGGTAGTCGAGCCGCACGGTGCCGCCTGTCGACGGTGCGTTGACGAAGCGCAGCTTGCCGACATAGATGCCGACGTGCGAATGCGGTCGTCCGGTCGTATTGAAGAAGATCAGGTCGCCCGGCGCGATCTGGTCGGGTTCGATCGACGCGCCGCGGCCGCTCATGTCGGCGGTCGTGCGCGGCAGGTTCACGTCGGCCGCGCGGCCGATCACGTAGCGCACGAGCCCGCTGCAGTCGAAGCCGCTCGTCGGTGTGTTGCCACCCCAGCGATACGGGACGCCGACGAGGCTCATCGCCTGGATCGAGATTTCCTCCTGGCCGACGCTGTGATCGACGAATTTCGGGAAATTGGCGGGAGCGGGGAAGGCGCGCGGCGTCGTGATCGCCATTCCGGGCGCGCGCGATGCCGACTGCGGCGGCACGCTGGAGCAGGCCGCAAGCAGGGAAACGACGGCGACGGGAACCCAGATTCGAAACATGGCAAGGCGGGCGAACGCAGCGCGCTCGCGAATCGTATGACAACAGACAGACCCGATGGTAGACGCTCCGGCGGGGCTTAAGCAACCATTCTTGAGAATTTACTTGAAGTTTCGCGCGTAAGTGGGGTTGTTGCGTGACGATGCGTTACCTGCGTTTTCGACCCCAAATAAAAACGGCGCTCCGGAAACGGAGCGCCGCGATGCGTCGAAAGCCGGCCGGGGCCGGCCTGCCGCGTTGTTACAGGATGTCCGACGCGTAGTCGGCGAGTCGCGAGCGTTCGCCGCGCGCGAGCGTCACATGGCCGCTGTGGCCCCAGCCCTTGAAGCGGTCGACGACGTAGGTCAGGCCCGAACTGCCTTCGGTCAGGTAAGGCGTGTCGATCTGAGCGATGTTGCCGAGGCACACGATCTTCGTGCCGGGGCCCGCGCGCGTGACGAGCGTCTTCATCTGCTTCGGCGTCAGGTTCTGCGCCTCGTCGATGATCAGGTACTTGTCGACGAACGTGCGGCCGCGCATGAAGTTCATGCTCTTCACCTTCAGGCGCGAACGGATCAGCTCCTGCGTCGCGGCACGGCCCCATTCGCCGGCTGCGTCGTCGGTCTTCTGCAGCACTTCGAGGTTGTCGTCGAATGCGCCCATCCACGGCTGCATCTTCTCTTCCTCGGTACCGGGCAGGAAACCGATGTCCTCGCCGACGGGCACGGTCGCGCGCGTCACGATGATCTCGTTGTAGCGCTTGTCGTCGAGCACCTGCGCGAGGCCGGCCGCGAGTGCGACGAGCGTCTTGCCGGTGCCGGCCTGGCCGAGCAGCGTGACGAAGTCGATCTCGGGGTTCATCAGCAGGTTCAGCGCGAAGTTCTGCTCGCGGTTGCGCGCGGTGATGCCCCACACGTTGTTCTTGTGGTGGCTGTAGTCGCGCAGCGTCTGCAGCAGCGCCGTCTTGCCGTTCAGCTCGCGGACGATCGCGTGGAACGTCGGCTCGCCGTTCTGCGGCTCGAGATAGACGAACTCGTTGACGAGCATCGACGCGACGAGCGGGCCCGTCACGCGGTAGTACGTGGTGCCCGTCTTCGTGTCCTGCCAGCTCTCCATGCCCTTCGCGTGCTTGGTCCAGAAGTCCTGCGGCAGTTCGCGCACGCCGTTGTACAGGAGATCCGAGTCCTCGAGCACCTGGTCGTTGAAGTAGTCTTCCGCGGGCAGGCCGAGCGCGTGCGCCTTGATCCGCATGTTGATGTCTTTCGACACCAGCACGACCAGGCGGTCGGGCCGGTCGCGCTGCAGCGCGCGCACGACGCCGAGGATCTGGTTGTCGGCTTTGCCTGCGGGCAAGCCTTCGACGGGGGCGATGTCGGCGAGCTTCGTCTGGAAGTAGAGGCGGCCGAGCGCCTCGCGGCTGCCGAGGCGCGACAGCGGAATGCCGGACGAGATCGGGCCGCCATCGGCGACGAGCGCGTCGAGCGTACGGCTGACCTGGCGCGCGTTGCGTGCAACTTCGGACATCCCCTTCTTGTGGTTGTCGAGTTCCTCGAGCGTCATCATCGGCAGATAGACGTCGTGTTCCTCGAAGCGGAAGAGGCTGCTCGGATCGTGCATCAGCACGTTGGTGTCGAGCACGAACAGTTTCTGCAGTTCGGCTTCGGCGGGCTTGCGGTTGCGCGATTTCGTCGCTGCGCCGGCGTCGCGCGCGGGCGCAGCGGCCGGTTTGTCGGCGGCCGGTTTGTCGTTGCGCGCGACGACCGGCGCAGCGGGTTCGGCGGGCGCCGGCATCGGCTGCAACAGCGCAGCCGTCTGTTTCGTCTTGCGGCCGCGTGCGGGTGCGCTCGCGGCATCTGGCGCCGAAGACGCGACGGCACGCAGCGGCGCGGCCGTGTTCGCGGCTTCGATCATCGGTTGGGCCACGCTGGCCGGACCATAGTCACCGGCTGTGGATGCGTCCCCTTCGGCGGATTTCTTCGCGGCTTTCGCGGGCCGCGCTTTCGCCTTGTATTCGTCGGGCGGCAGCAGGCTGCCGAGCTTGCTGGGGGGAGTAGGCAAAGGCATGGTGTCCCTCGGGAGGAATCGTGTCGCATGGCATGCGCCGCTGATCGCATCCTGCGTGACGTAGACGCATGCAGTTTGCGCGCGGTGGCGCACAGGAATTTCGTCTAGCCGGTTCGCCTAAGTGTCGATCAGCTCCTTGACGGGGTGAGGGCCGGACCGAGGGCCGGCGCGCAATCCATAAAAAAAGCCGCTGCCCCGTCGACAGGGGCATGCGGCTCGGCTGATACCGTCGTGATGCGCGTCAGGTGCCGGGAAGCATCGCATCGAGCACCGGCGCAGCTACGAGAAATATGGGGCGAACTGGCATTCATTGCGGCCCAATATAACGCGCCTCAAAGCGCTTGTACAGCACTTAGCACGTCGTCGACATGACCCGGTACCTTGATGCCGCGCCATGCCTGACGGAGCACGCCGTCGGCGTCGATCAGGAACGTCGAGCGCTCGATTCCGCGTACTTCCTTGCCATACATTTTCTTCATCTTGATGACATCGAACAGCGCGCACAGCGCTTCGTCGGCATCGGAGATCAGCGGGAACGGCAGTTCGAGCTTTGCCTTGAAATTGTCATGCGAGCGCAGGCTGTCGCGCGACACGCCGATGACTTCCGCACCGGCTTTCTTGAACTTCGGATAGAGATCACGGAACTGCAGCCCTTCGGTCGTGCAGCCCGGCGTGTTGTCCTTCGGATAGAAGTACAGCACGAGCTTCTTGCCCTTCAGGTCGGACAGCGAAATGTCGCCACCCGTGGCCGCTGCGGTGAAATCGGGAACTTGACGGTCAACTTCGACAGACACGTGTTTCTCCTGTTGTTATGGAAAGGCGCCGCTGCGGGGGCGCGGTTCGGCGGAGCATCGCGGCAGCGCGCCGCAAGGGCGCGGCGGGCGACGCCGGCTCGCGTGCGAACTCAGTCGGGCTGGACGATCAGTTCGCCGGAACGGCCGGGGATTTCGCCCCACGTGACAGGGTACGATGGCAGCGAGTCGCGGTCCAGCGTCGCGTGGTAGTCGCCCATCGTCGCAAACGTGTGGCCTTGCGCGCGCCAGCCGGCGAGCAGTTGCTCGAACACGGGCGCGAGCTTCTGGCCTTCCAGTTCCGCATGCAGCGTGAACACCTGGTCGTGCGGATTGGTTTCGGTGAACTTGAGGATGTGCGCGGCGACGTTGTGCGTGTCGACGCCGTCGATGCCGAGCACTTCGTCGAGCGTGGGCAGCGTCGTCGGCATCTGCACGTGCGACAGCGTGCGGCCGCCGACGACGGGCAGGTACGGCGAATGGCCGCGACCGTCGGATGCGTAGCGCATCCCCCATGCGTCGATCTGCTCGAAAGCCGAGTCGTTCATCTGCCAGCCGGCCGCGCCGTGCGTGACGGGCGGTGCGCCGAAGATCTCGATGAAGCGCGCGTGGCTCTTCTGCATTTCACGCGCGGTCCAGTCGCGATCGCGCGCGCGGACGTTGTCCTGCCAGTACACGTGATCCCACGTGTGGATCCCGCATTCGAAGCCGGCCTCGTGGATCGCGCGCATGTCGGCGATCGCACGGCGGCCGATGTCGGGGCCCGGCAGCAGCACGCCGTACATCAGCTGCTTCACGCCGTAGTGCTCGACTACCGACGTGCGCGACACCTTCTTCAGGAAGCCGGGGCGGAACACGCGCCGCAGCGCCCAGCCCGTGTGATCGGGCCCGAGGCTGAAGAGGAAGGTCGCGCGCGCACTGAAGCGGTCGAAGATGCGCGCGAGGTTCGGCACGCCTTCGCGCGTGCCGCGCAGCGTGTCGACGTCGATCTTGAGGACGATGCGAGCCAAGCGAGCGTCCCGGTCAGCCTTGCTGTTCGACGAGCGCGCGGGCGTCGGCGACGTGGCCGCGATACGCTTCGAAGATGTTGCGCAGCGCGTCGTCGAACGTCGCTTGCGGCGCCCAGCCGAGTTCCTGCATCGTGTTGTCGATCTTCGGCACGCGGTTCTGCACGTCCTGGTAGCCGTTGCCGTAGTAGGCGCCGGACGTCGTCTCGACGAGCTTCACCTGCTTGGCCGAATCGGCGTACTCGGGGAATTCCGCCGCCAGTTCGAGCATCTTGTGCGCGAGTTCGCGAACCGAGAAGTTGTTCTTCGGATTCCCGATGTTGTAGATCTTGCCCGACGCGACGCCGTTCTTGTTGTCGATGATCTTCATCAGTGCGCTGATGCCGTCGCCGATATCGGTGAATGCGCGCTTCTGCGAGCCGCCGTCGACGAGGCTGATGTTCTCGCCGCGCACGATGTGGCCGAGGAACTGCGTGACCACGCGCGAGCTGCCTTCCTTCGGCGTGTAGATCGAGTCGAGGCCCGGGCCGATCCAGTTGAACGGACGGAACAGCGTGAAGTTCAGGCCTTCCATCCCGTAGCCCCAGATCACGCGGTCCATCAACTGCTTCGAGCACGCGTAGATCCAGCGCGGCTTGTTGATCGGGCCGTAGGTGAGCGCCGATGCGTCCGGGTCGAACTGCTCGTCCGCGCACATGCCGTAGACCTCGGAGGTCGACGGGAACACGAGGTGCTTGCCGTACTTGACGGCCGAACGCACGATCGGCAGGTTCGCCTCGAAGTCGAGCTCGAACACGCGCAGCGGCTGCTGGACATAGGTGGCGGGCGTCGCGATCGCGACGAGCGGCAGGATCACGTCGCACTTCTTCACGTGATACTCGACCCACTCCTTGTTGATCGTGATGTCGCCTTCGAAGAAATGCATCCGCTCGTGGTTGACGAGGTCGCCAAGCCGATCGGTCTGCATGTCCATGCCGAACACTTCCCAATCGGTGGTTTCAAGAATGCGCTTCGACAGGTGATGGCCGATGAAGCCGTTCACACCCAGGATCAGGACTTTTTTTGCTTTCATGAATGACGGGAAGAATGAATGAACTGCGCGAATTCCGCGGGCGTCACGACGGTTTCGCTGCCGTCGCGCTGCTGCCACAGCTCGAGAATGGATAGGGCGCGGCTGTCGCCGCAGACGCCGAATAGCGCATTATCGCTTACGTGCAGGCCGGGCGGCAAATCTGCCGCGGCGGCGGCCGCCGCGCTGCCGGGCGCCGCGAGGCGCGCGCGCGCGATCACGAAACGCGTGCCCTCGACGTCGGTGAACGCGCCCGGATACGGGGGCGCGACCGCGCGCACCAGGTTGTAGACGTGCGCGGCCGGCTTCGACCAGTCGACGCGGCCGTCTTCGGGCTTGCGCCCGCCGAAGTAGCTGCCGGTCGAGAGATCGTTCGGCAGGTGCGCCGCTTCGCCCGCGAGCAGCGCTGGGAGCACGCGCCAGAGCGTCTGCTCGGCGGCCACCGTGACCTTGTCGAACACCTGCGTGGCCGTGTCGTCCGGCAGGATCGGCACCGCGGTCTGGCCGATGATCGCGCCCGCGTCGGGCTTCGCGGCCATTTCGTGCAGCGTCGCGCCGGTTTCGGTCTCGCCGTTCAGCACGGCCCAGTTGGTCGGTACCCGACCCCGGTATTTCGGCAGCAGCGAACCGTGCATGTTGTACGCACCGCGCGGCGCGATCGCGAGCAGGTCCACCGGCAGCATGTGCCGGTAGTAGAACGAGAAGATGAAATCCGGCTGCGCGTCCGACACCGCGCGGCGCAGCGCCGGATCGGCGGGGTCGGACGGCGTGACGACCGGAATGCCGTGCTCGGTCGCGACCGACGCGACGCTGCCGAACCAGATGTTCTCGTTCGGGTTGTCCTCGTGCGTGACGACGAGCGCGACGTCGACGCCGCGTGCGAGCAGCACCTGCAGGCATCGCACGCCGACGTTGTGATACGCGAAGACGACCGCGCGCGGCTTCATTGCGTGGCTCCCGCGCGGTTCGCGCCGGCCGGCACCGCCGGCACGCCGTCGTGCTGCTCGAGCACGGCCTGGATCAGGTAGCGCGGCCGCGCGCGCACCTGCTGGTAGATGCGGCCGACGTATTCGCCGAGCAGGCCGAGCGCGAAGATGATCACGCCGAGCAGGAAGAACGTGATCGCGAACAGCGTGAACACGCCTTGCACTTCCGCGCCGACGATGAAGCGCCGCACGAGCAGCAGCACGAACAGTGCGGCGGAGCCGAGCGACAGGATCACGCCGATGAACGACAGCCACTGCAGCGGCACGACCGAGAAGCCCGTCACGAGGTCGAAGTTCAGCCGGATCAGGCTGTACAGCGAGTACTTCGACTCGCCCGCGAAGCGCTCCTCGTGCGCGACCTCGATCTCGGTCGGGTTCTGCGCGAACGTATAGGCAAGCGCGGGGATGAACGTGTTGACTTCGCCGCACACGTTGATCGTGTCGATGATGCGGCGGCTGTACGCGCGCAGCATGCAGCCCTGGTCGGTCATCTTGATGCGCGTGATGCGCTCGCGCAGCCGGTTCATCATCTGCGACGCCTTGCGTCGCCACAGGCTGTCCTGGCGCTGCTTGCGGATCGAGCCGACGTAGTCGTAGCCCTCGCGCATCTTCGTGATCAGCTTGCCGATTTCCTCGGGCGGGTTCTGCAGGTCGGCGTCGAGCGTGATGACGATCTCGCCGCGCGACTGCGCGAAGCCCGCGAGGATCGCCATGTGCTGGCCGTAGTTGCCGTTGAGCAGCACGACGCGCGTCGTGTCGGGGCGCACGCGGAACTGATCGGCGAGCATCGCGGCCGAGCGGTCGCGGCTGCCGTCGTTGATCAGGATCACTTCGTATGACGTGTCGAGTGCGTCGAGTGCCGGATACAGCCGCGCGAACAGCGCGGCGAGGCCATCTTCCTCGTTGTACACCGGAATGATGACCGATACTTCGGGCCGGCCGGCGTCCAGGTGTCCGGCGCCCGGATGCCCGGCGCGTGCTTCAAGGTGACTCATGTACGCTTATTTTCCGTATTGTTCGCAAATCTGGTTGACGGCGTCGACCACGCGACGCACGTCGCCTTCCGTCATCTGCGTGAAGAGCGGCAGCGTGACGGTCGACGCGCCGTACCGTTCGGCGTGGGGGAACATGCCCTCCTTGAAGCCTCGCGCGCGGTACAGCGTGAAAAGATGGATGGCCGGGTAATGGATCCCGGTGCCGATGCCGCGTTCCTTCATCTGCGCCATGAACTCGGCGCGGGTGATCGTCAGCCGGTCGAGCGGCAGCGTGACGAGGAACATGTGCCAGTTGCCGTGCTCGAATTCGGCGAGCGGCAGGCCGAGGCCGAGCTGCGCGGCCGGGCCGCTTTCGAACGCGGCGAAATACGCGCGGGCGAGCGCATGGCGCTGCGCGGTGAAGCGCTCGAGGTGCGGCAGCTGGCCGAGGCCGACGCGCGCGGCGACGTCGGTCAGGTTGTACTTGCCGCCGAGCACGTCGCAATCCATCCCGTCGAAGCCCGTGCGCGTGATGCCTTGCAGCCGGTACTTCTGCGCGAGCGTGGCCTCGTCCTCGTTGTTCAGCACGAGCGCGCCGCCTTCGATCGTCGTCAGGTTCTTGTTCGCGTGGAAGCTGAACGACACGATGTCGCCGATCGCGCCGATGCGCTTGCCGTTCCACGTCGAGCCGAGCGCCTGTGCCGCATCTTCGATCACGCGCAGGTTGTGCGCGCGCGCGATCGCGTACAGGCGATCCATGTCGACCGGCAGGCCGGCCAGGTAGACGGGGATGATCGCCTTCGTGCGCGGCGTGATCACCTGCTCGAGCTTGTCGAGGTCGATGTTGCGCGTGACGGGATCGATGTCCGCGAACACGGGTGTCGCACCCGTCTCGAGGATCACGTTGCTGGTCGAGACCCACGACGCCGGGCTCGTGATCACTTCGTCACCGGCGCCGACGCCCGCGATGCGCAGGCCGATTTCGAGCGTGCAGGTGCCCGAGTTGAACGCGCGGACCGGACGGGCGCCGCAGTATTCGGACAGCGCCGCTTCGAATTTCTGGCACTGCGGGCCGGTGGTGATCCAGCCCGAGCGCAGCACTTCGACGACGCCCTGGATGGTTTCCTCATCGATCTCGGGGCGGGTGAACGGCAGAAACGGAGCGGTAGTCTGGCTCATGAACGCTTTGGCCTGTAATGGCGTGTAATAAAAGGGTCGGGCAATCCCGTCCGAAACCGGCATTAAACACTGGTTGGCGGATTCGTACCGTGATTTTTTGTAGGCAGACGCTTAACGCCGCGAGGCATGCTCAGCTTCGCGCGAGCACGAGCACCCCGATCAGGATGATGCCGATGCCGATGAGCCGCTGGACCGACAGCACCTCGCCGAACAGGTACCACGCCGCGAATGCGTTGACGACGTAGCCGAGCGACAGCATCGGGTACGCGATCGACACGTCGACCCGCGACAGCCCGAGGATCCACACGACGACGCTCAGCACGTAGCAGCCGAGACCGCCGATGATCGGCAACTGGGTCGCGATCTTCAGGCCGACCGGGACGATGTTCGCGCGGCTGAATTCGAAGTGCCCGACGGCGTTGACGCCGGCTTTCAGCAGAAGCTGCGCACAGGCGTTGAGCATCACGCCGGTGATGATGCAGACGAACGAAACGGGATTCATGCGGTGGGCGTCCTTACGATTGCGGTTTCTCGACGATCACGCGGCGGTTGTCGCGCGCGATCACGCGCATCGGCACGCCTTGTTTGACCAGCGTGTCGTACTGGCCGGGCGGCATGATCGCGAGCGCATGGGTTTCCTGTTTCCAGCGCGCGATCCATTCGTCGACGGTCGGAATCCACTTGTTCGGCTCGACCGAGATCCCGAACGCGAGCTCGTCCTGGCGCTGGACCATGATCGTCGTGTGGCCCATATAGAACGGGAAGGTGTGATCGAGCATCTCGATCGAGTAGAACGGCGTGTCGGGCGGCAGCTTCGCGAGTTCAGCGCGCACGGCGGGCGCGAGCAGCGCGCCCGAGCTGTAGCGGCCGAACTCGTCGTGCCCGGTGCCGCCGATCGTGCCGAACGCGAGCCATGCGGCACCGAACGCGGCGATCGCGGCGGCCACGCCCGCGCGGCGGTTCAGCCACGCGGCCGCGAGCGTCAGCGCGGCCGCGACAGCGAGGCCCGCGTACAGCCACATCTGGAACGCGCGGTACAGCGCGTTCGGCGTGCGGGCGTCGCCCAGGTACGCGAGGAAGATGATCCCGAATGCCGCGACGACGACGAACACGAGGTAGCCGAGCAGGTGGCGGCGGAACCGGTCGGCCGACATCAGCGGCAGGTACGCGCCGATGATCAGCGCGAGCGCCGGCGCGACCGGCAGCACGTACGAGATCAGCTTCGAATGCGACGCGCTGAAGAACAGGAAGATGAACGCGCTCCAGATCAGCAGCACGAGCATCGGCGAGAAGCCGTTCGGCTGGCGCGGCATCCGCAGTGCATGGCGGATGCTCTGCCACGCGACCGACAGCCAGGGCAGGAAGCCGACCAGCAGCACCGGTACGAAGTAGTACAGCGGGCCCGGGCGGTTCTGGTCCGGGGTCAGGTACCGGCGGAACTGCTGGACGATGAAGAAGAAGTTGAAGAACTCGGGGTTGCGCTGCTGGACGAGCACGAACCACGGCGTGACGATCGCGAAGAAGATCACGAGACCGCTGACCAGGTACAGGCGCTTCCACAGCGCCCAGTCGCGCGCGATCAGCGTATAGAGCACGAGCACGGCGCCGGGCAGGATCAGGCCGACGAGGCCCTTCGACAGCACCGCGAACGCCATCGCGGCCCAGCACGCCCACATCCAGCCGCGCACCGCGGCCGGACGCAGCCCGGGCCGCTGCGCGAGCAGCAGCGAGCAGAGCGACAGCGCCATCCAGAACGCGAGCCCCATGTCGAGCGCGTTGAAATGGCCCATCAGGTTCCAGTACGGCGAGCACGCGAGCACGACGGCCGCGAGGAAGCCCGACAGCGGGTTGAACAGGCGCGCGCCGGTGAAGCCAACGAGCAGGATGCCGGCGAAGCTCGCGATGGCCGTGTAGAGGCGCGCCTGCCATTCGCCGATGCCGAACCACGCGAACGTCAGCGCGTTCAGCCAGGTCTGCAGCGGCGGCTTCTCGAAGTACTTGTAGCCGTTGTAGCGCGGCGTGATCCAGTCGCCGGTGACGAACATCTCGCGCGCCATCTCCGCGTAGCGGCCTTCGTCGCTCGGGATCAGGTGGCGCAGCCCGAGCGGCGCGAACCAGACGATCGCGAGCGCGACGAGCAGGAGGACGAGCGTGATGCGATTGAGCGGTAGCCTCGACGGCGTATCGTTCATGGATTTTCAGCCTGTTGGTTGTTGTGACGGGCCGCCGGCGGGTTGCGCCGGGGGCGGGCGGCCTGGCCGGGCCGATCCGGGGATCGACCCGCTGCGCCGGCCCGAGTTTTACCGCATCGGGGATTAACGTTCAATTAAGAGCGCGGCAGCGACTTTGCGGCCCTCGGCCATCAGGATGTTGTAGGTGCGGCAGGCCGCCTGGAAATCCATCGTCTCGACGCCGATCCGCCTGGCCGTGAGCGCCGCGACAAGCCGCGGGTGCGGGAAGCGCAGCCGCGCGCCGCTGCCGAAGATCACGAGTTCGGGGGGCGGGTCGAGCAGCATCGCGAAATGCTCGGGCGCGAGCGCGTCGAACGACGACACGGGCCATGCCTGGACCGGCGCGCCGGGCAGTACGATGACGCTCGTTTCATGGCGTTCGAGATTGACGTCGACATAATCGGGGCCGTAGCCGGTGACGGTGTTGAGCGCGCCGCTCGTGTCCTGGTGCAGTTTCAAATCGGTATTCCGCGGTTCCGTAGGGGGAATGTGTCGCAGGGCCGCAGGGGCCCGGGCGGCCGGTTTCGCGCGCCTGCGCACGCGGGACGCCTGACGGCGCGGGCCCGGCGCGGCTATGGTGCATTGCGAAAGTCGGCCAAAATCCGCTAAATTATAACTTTTTGGTCGCCCCCGGGCGGCACTTGCATCGCGCGCTGCCACAAGTCGTGCCCGATCGCCCGCTTTTTCCCAGTCTAGACAGCGCGCACAGACCGGCCGCTTTCCAGTTTTGATCCCGTCCCCCCGGCCGCAAGGCCAACCCAGGAACCGTGTCGTCGTGAAACCGATTCAGAAGTCGAACAAGCTGCTCAACGTCTGCTACGACATCCGTGGCCCGGTGCTCGAGCACGCAAAGCGCCTCGAGGAAGAAGGCCACCGCATCATCAAGCTGAACATCGGCAACCTCGCGCCGTTCGGTTTCGACGCGCCGGACGAGATCATCCAGGACATGATCCGCAACCTGCCGACGTCGTCGGGCTATTCGGATTCGAAGGGCGTGTTCTCGGCCCGCAAGGCCGTGATGCACTACACGCAGGAAAAGGGTGTCGTGGGCGTCGGCCTCGACGACATCTACATCGGCAACGGCGCGTCCGAGCTGATCGTGATGGCGACCCAGGGGCTCCTGAACGACGGCGACGAAGTGCTGCTGCCCGCGCCCGACTACCCGCTGTGGACGGCGGCGGTGAGCCTGTCGGGCGGCACGCCCGTGCACTACGTGTGCGACGAGCAGAACGCGTGGATGCCCGATCTCGACGACATCCGCCGCAAGATCACGCCGAACACGAAGGCGATCGTCGTGATCAACCCGAACAACCCGACGGGCGCGCTTTATTCCGACGAATTGCTGCTGGAGCTGATCGAGATCGCGCGCCAGCACGGGCTGATCGTGTTCGCCGACGAGGTCTACGACAAGATCGTCTACGACGGCCTCGAGCACACGGCGATGGGCGCGCTGTCGGAGGACGTGATCACCGTCACGTTCAACAGCCTGTCGAAGAGCTATCGCTCGTGCGGCTACCGCGCGGGCTGGATGGCCGTGTCGGGCCTCGGCGGCGACAACCGCCGGCGCGCGAAGGACTACCTCGAAGGGCTCGGCATCCTGTCGTCGATGCGCCTGTGCGCGAACGTGCCGGGGCAGTTCGCGATTCAGACGGCGCTCGGCGGCTACCAGAGCATCAACGAGCTGATCGTGCCGAGCGGGCGCCTGTACAAGCAGCGCGAACTCGCGTATGACATGCTTACGTCGATTCCCGGTGTGACCTGCGTGAAGCCGCAGGCTGCGCTGTACATGTTTCCGCGCCTCGATCCGAAAATCTATCCGATCCAGAACGACCAGCAGTTCATACTCGACCTGCTGCTCGAGGAGCGCGTACTGCTCGTGCAGGGCACGGGTTTCAACTGGGCGACGCCGGACCACTTCCGCGTGGTTTTCCTGCCGAACCTCGACGACCTGACCGATTCGATCAACCGGATCGCACGCTTCCTCGACGGTTACCGCAAGCGCCATTCGGCCTGAGCGGACAGGACCACACGGAACTCACTACTTCTTACTCATCGATCACACGCAGCATGGAACCGATCAAAGTTGGCCTGTTGGGCTTCGGCACGGTGGGCAGCGGCACCTTCACGGTGCTGCGCCGCAACCAGGAAGAAATCAAGCGACGCGCGGGGCGCGGCATCGAGGTGGCGCGCATTGCCGTGCGCAACCCGGCCAAGGCGCAGGCTGCGCTCGGCGGCGACGCCGGCGCCGCGCAGATCACCGACGATTTCAATTCGGTCGTCGACGATCCGTCGATCGCGATCATTGCCGAGATGATCGGCGGCACGGGCATCGCGCGCGAGCTCGTGCTGCGCGCGATCGCGAACGGCAAGCACGTCGTGACGGCGAACAAGGCGCTGCTCGCGGTGCACGGCACCGAGATCTTCGAGGCCGCGCGCGAGCAGGGCGTGATGGTCGCGTTCGAGGCGGCCGTCGCCGGCGGCATCCCGATCATCAAGGCGCTGCGCGAAGGCCTGACCGCGAACCGCATCCAGTACATCGCGGGCATCATCAACGGCACGACCAACTACATCCTGTCGGAAATGCGCGATCGCGGGCTCGACTTCGCGACCGCGCTGAAGGCCGCGCAGGAGCTTGGTTACGCGGAAGCCGATCCGACCTTCGACATCGAAGGCGTCGACGCCGCGCACAAGGCGACGATCATGAGCGCGATCGCGTTCGGCGTGCCGGTGCAGTTCGACCGCGCGTACGTCGAGGGCATCAGCAAGCTCGACGCGACCGACATCCGCTACGCTGAAGAACTCGGCTACCGGATCAAGCTGCTCGGCATCACGCGCCGCGCCGAAAACGGCATCGAACTGCGCGTGCACCCGACGCTGATCCCCGAGAAGCGCCTGCTCGCGAACGTCGAAGGTGCGATGAACGCGGTCGTCGTGCACGGCGACGCGGTCGGCACGACGCTGTACTACGGCAAGGGCGCGGGCGCGGAGCCGACCGCGTCGGCAGTGGTCGCGGATCTCGTCGATGTCACGCGCCTGCATACGGCCGACCCCGAGCATCGCGTGCCGCACCTCGCGTTCCAGCCCGACAGCCTGTCGAACACGCCGATTTTGCCGATCGAGGAAGTCACGAGCGGCTATTACCTGCGCCTGCGGGTGGCCGACCAGACCGGCGTGCTCGCCGCCATCACGCGCATCCTCGCGGAATCGGGCATCTCGATCGACGCGCTGCTGCAGAAGGAATCGGAGCAGATCGACGGCGCGAACGGCGAGACCGACATCATCCTGATCACGCACGAGACGCTCGAGAAGAACGTCAACGCGGCGATCGCGCAGATCGAGAGCCTCGCGACGGTCGTGTCGAAGGTGACGAAGCTGCGCATGGAAGCGCTGAACTGAGCGCGCTGAGGAAGACGACATGAATTACATCTCCACGCGCGGCGCCGGGATCGGCGAGCGCCATACGTTCTCCGACATCCTGCTCGGCGGCCTCGCGAAGGACGGCGGGCTCTACCTGCCGGCCGAGTATCCGAAGGTTTCGGCCGACGAGCTCGCGCGCTGGCGCGCGCTGCCGTACGCGGATCTCGCGTTCGAGATCCTGTCGAAGTTCTGCGACGACGTGCCGGCCGACGACCTGCGCGCGATCACGCGTCGTACGTATACGGCCGACGTGTACAGCAACACGCGCCACGGCGAGAACGCGTCCGACATCACGCCGCTGAAGACGCTCGGCACCGAGAACGGCGTGCCGATCTCGCTGCTCGAACTGTCGAACGGCCCGACGCTCGCGTTCAAGGACATGGCGATGCAGTTGCTCGGCAACCTGTTCGAGTACACGCTCGCGAAGCACGGCGAAGCTCTGAACATCCTCGGCGCGACGTCGGGCGACACGGGCAGCGCGGCCGAATATGCGATGCGCGGCAAGGCCGGCGTGCGTGTGTTCATGCTGTCGCCGCACAAGAAGATGAGCGCGTTCCAGACGGCGCAGATGTTCAGCCTGCAGGATCCGAACATCTTCAACCTCGCGGTCGAAGGCGTGTTCGACGACTGCCAGGACATCGTGAAGGCCGTGTCGAACGATCACGCGTTCAAGGCGCAGCAGAAGATCGGCACGGTCAACTCGATCAACTGGGCGCGCGTCGTCGCGCAGGTCGTGTACTACTTCAAGGGCTACTTCGCGGCGACGCAGTCCGACGACGAGCGCGTGTCGTTCACGGTGCCGTCGGGCAACTTCGGCAACGTCTGCGCGGGCCACATCGCGCGGATGATGGGGCTGCCGATCGCGAAGCTCGTGGTCGCGACCAACGAGAACGACGTGCTCGACGAGTTCTTCCGCACGGGCGCGTATCGCGTGCGCAGCGCCGAGAACACGTATCACACGAGCAGCCCGAGCATGGACATCTCGAAGGCGTCGAACTTCGAGCGCTTCGTGTTCGACCTGCTCGGCCGCGATCCGGCACGCGTGATGCAACTGTTCCGCGACGTCGAGGAGAAGGGCGGCTTCGATCTCGCGGCGAGCGGCGATTTCGCGCGCGTCGCCGAGTTCGGCTTCGTGTCGGGCCGCAGCAGCCACACGGACCGCATCGCGACGATCCGCGACGTGTTCTCGCGCTACGACACGATGATCGATACGCACACGGCCGACGGCGTGAAGGTTGCGCGCGAGCATCTCGACGCGGGCGTGCCGATGGTCGTGCTCGAAACGGCGCAGCCGATCAAGTTCGGCGAGACGATCCGTGAAGCGCTCGATCGCGAAGCCGAGCGGCCGGCCGCATTCGACGGGCTCGAGGCGCTGCCGCAGCGCTTCGAGGTCGTGAAGGCCGACGCGCAGCAGGTGAAGGACTTCATCGCCGCGCATACGGGCGCATGACGCACGGCCGGGCCCGCAGGCCCGGCTGCGCAGGACGGCCGGAATGCCGATTCGTCGAACGGATCGGGGTTCCGGCCGTTTCGTTTGGTGGCGTGGTGCTGCGATGCGCAGGCGTTCGGCAGCCCGCCGCGCGCGTGCCGCCGCACTTCGCGCGAAACAGGTGCCAGACCCGCGCGTTTGCGCCGATCACAGTTTTCGCATGTCGGCCATATCGCGCGCCCTCGCGACGGCGTCGCTACAATGACATATTGACGCCAACGATCCCCGATTCCATCGATGTCGAACCCGAATCCCGCGGCGCCGCGCGCGCCGATGCTGTCGACCGCCGAGGCGCTCGCCGCGCTGCTCGAAGCCGCGAAGCCGCTGACCGGCACCGAAACCGTCGCCACGCTTGACGCGCTCGGCCGCGTGCTGGCTGCCGACGTGAGCTCGCCGCTCGACGTGCCGCCGATGCATACGAGCGCGATGGACGGCTATGCGGTGCGCGTCGGCGACCTGCTGCACGGCGAGCGGCGTTTACCGGTGTCGCAGCGGATTCCGGCCGGTCATCCGGCCGCGCCGCTCGCGGCCGGTACGGCTGCGCGGATCTTTACCGGTGCGACGGTGCCGCCTGGCGCCGACGCCGTCGTGATGCAGGAGCAGGCATCGGCCGACGGCGACGCGGTCGAGATCCTGCATACGCCGAAGGCCGGTGAATGGATCACCGCGCAGGGCGCGGACATCCGGCAGGGCGCGGTGATCCTGCCGGCCGGCACGCGGCTCACGCCGCAGGCGCTCGGCCTTGCCGCGTCGGTCGGCTGTGCGCAGCTGTCGGTCGCGCGGCGGCTTCGCGTCGCGGTGTTCTTCACCGGCGACGAGCTGACGATGCCGGGTGAGCCGCTGAAGCCCGGCGCGATCTACAACTCGAACCGCTTCACGCTGCGCGGGCTGCTGGAGCGGCTCGGCTGCCACGTGACCGACTACGGGATCGTGCCCGACTCGCTCGCCGCGACGCGCGACACGCTGCGCGAGGCCGCGCGCGATCACGACGTGATCCTGACGAGCGGCGGCGTATCGGTCGGCGACGAGGATCACGTGAAGCCGGCCGTCGAGTCCGAAGGGCGGCTCGCGCTGTGGCAGATCGCAATGAAGCCCGGCAAGCCGCTCGCCTACGGCGCGGTGCGCCGCGGCGACGAACGCCCCGATGCGCACTTCATCGGGCTGCCCGGTAACCCCGTATCGAGCTTCGTCACGTTCCTGCTGTTCGTGCGGCCGTTCCTGCTGCGCCTGTCCGGCGTGCGCGACGTCGCGCCGCGCGCGCTGTCGCTGCGTGCCGATTTTTCGCAAGGCAAGGGCGACCGGCGCAACGAATTCCTGCGCGCGCGCGTCAATGCGGCCGGCGGCCTCGATCTGTTCCCGAACCAGAGCTCGGCGGTGCTGACGTCGACGGTCTGGGGCGACGGCCTGATCGACAATCCGCCGCAGCACGCAATCAGCGCCGGCGAGACCGTGCGTTTCATTCCGTTTTCCGAACTGCTGTCGTAACGCGACGGTTTCCCTAACCATGAAGATTCAACTGAAATTTTTTGCAAGCGTACGAGAAGCGCTGGGCGTCGCCGACGAGCAGGCCGACGTGCCGGACAGCGTCACGACCGTCGGCGACGTGCGTGCGTGGCTGCGCGTGCGCGGCGGTGCATGGGCCGAGACGCTCGCCGAAGGGCGCGCATTGCGCATGGCATGCAACCATGAGATGACCGATCCCGACACGCGACTCACCGAAGGTTGCGAGGTCGCGTTCTTTCCGCCGGTGACGGGCGGTTGAGCTTTGCATGGGACCGGGTGTGAAGCATGGGGCTGGATAAGTGCTGAAGCGCCAACTCCGGTCGACCGCGAAGCATGGGACCAGAGTAAGCGCTGAAGCGCTAACAGCTTTGCATGGGACCGGACTAAGCGCTGAAGCGCCAAGTCCGGTCGACATCTGGTCGACCGCGAAGCATGAGACCAGAGTAAGCGCTGAAGCGCTAACTCTGGTCGACAGAGGCAGATGATGGCAACGATACGAATCCAGACCGACGACTTCGATCTGAACGCCGAAGTCGTAGCATTGCGCGCACGCAACCCGAAGATCGGCGCGCTCGCGTGCTTCGTCGGCACCGTACGCGACCTGAACGAAGGCGATTCGGTTGCCGCGATGGAGCTCGAGCACTATCCGGGGATGACCGAAAAGGCGCTCGAGAAGATCGCCGCCGAGGCCGGCCGGCGCTGGCCGGGCATCGACGTCGCGATCGTGCATCGCGTCGGCAAGCTCCTGCCGCTCGACCAGATCGTAATGGTGGCGACGGTTGCCGCGCACCGCGGCGATGCGTTCGCGTCGTGCGAGTTCGTGATGGACTACCTGAAGACCGAAGCGCCGTTCTGGAAGAAGGAAACGACGCCGGACGGCGAGCGCTGGGTCGACGCGCGCAGCACCGACGATGCCGCGCTCGCGCGCTGGGGCGTCGAATCGGGCAATACGCCGCGCTGAGCACGGCGTCAGCACGATGCGGCGATGTGCTGCAGGTGCGCGATCGTCGCGCGTGATGTGTACGCGTTACGCGTCCGGATCGGCACTGCGCCCGATGATCTTCGTCGGAAACGGCTCGCCGCTGGCGCGCGACGGCAACGTGTGCGGATCGTCACCCGCATCGCGGCGGCGCGGCGCAATCGCATCGAGCAGCGCCTGCTGCTCGGGCGGAATCTGATAGTCCCAGCCGAACCGGCTCAACTGCAGGCTCTGCGCGATCCGCAGCGCGGGTTCCATGAAGCGGATCGCCGCGGGCGGCGCGTAGCGCGCGTCGACGGTCTTCAGGAACAGCGACAGCCAGCGGCTGAAATGGGCCGGCTCGATCCCGTCGAGCGGCTGGTGCGCCTGCTGCACGTTGCCGCGATAGCCCTTGGTGCCGAGCACGAGGCTCGACCAGAACGTGACCATCTTCGGCAGATGGTCGCCCCAGCGGCCGGCCAATTTCGCGTCGAACACGGGCCCGAGCAGCGGATCGGCGCGCACGCGGTCGTAGAACGCGTAGACGAGATCGCGGATGTTGTCTTCGGTCGGCTCGGCATCGCGAGGGCGGGCCGGTGCGGTTTCGGGCGAGGCGGGCAGGGCGGTCATGGCAAAAGGGCCGGAAGATCGGGGCGAAAAGCGGAGCGGCGGTGCGGGCGACAGGCAGGACGCCGGCAGGATTTTGACGCAAAATAGCGTCCACCAACCCCTGAAAAACGTGTAGATGCCACGCATCTTATTGCGCGCACGCGATCCCGGCAACCCACCGTCGCGGAACGGGGCCGCCGGCTGGCCCGGCGTGCGTTCCGGTCGGCTCGACTCACGTAATCGGGGCACGATCGATCCTTTCCGTATTCGCCCATGAGACTCACCGACTACACCGACTATTCGCTGCGCGTGATGCTGTACCTTGCCGTGCGGGGCGAGGGGCTCGCGACGATCCAGGAGATCTCGGACGCCTACGGCATCTCGAAGAACCATCTGATGAAAGTCGTGCAGCAGCTCGGCGAGCTGGGATGGGTCGACACGGTCCGAGGCCGCAATGGCGGGCTGCGGCTGTTCGCGGAATCGCTGCTGCTGACGGTCGGCCAGGTCGTGCGTGCGACCGAGAGCGACTTCGCGCTGGTCGGCTGCTTTTCGACCGACGGTAGCGAGTCGCGCGGCTGCGTGATCGAACCGCAGTGCCGCCTGAAGGGGGTGCTGGCGGCCGCGCGCGATGCGTTCTTCGCCGAGCTCGACCGCCACACGCTCGGCGAGCTGGTCGAACCCGCGTCGCCGCTCATGGCATTGCTCGGCATCCGTCCGGTCACGCTCTCGCGCGCCGCGCCGTCACCGGACGAATCGCCTGAGCCTGTCGAGCCGCCATCGACTGCCGGCTGACACGCGGCGCCGCGTCCCGCCCCCCGGCTGCGGCATTGCCATCCAGCGATTTTTTGCGCTGAATCAACCCGAATTTCGCTTGAAAGCCGCATAACCATCCTCATCTTGGTGTTAATCGAAAATTGGAGGTCTCGACTAAATGAGAATCGACAAGCTCACCACCAAGTTCCAGGAAGCACTCGCGGACGCGCAAAGCCTTGCGGCAGGCCGCGACAATCAATACATCGAACCCGTTCACGTACTGGCCGCGCTGGTCGCGCAGCACGACGGTTCCGCCCGCTCGCTGATGTCGCGCGCGGGCGTTCACATCCAGGCGCTGCAAGGCGCGCTGAACGAAGTGATCTCGCGCCTGCCGCAAGTCACGGGCACGGGCGGCGACATCCAGATCGGCCGTGAGTTGGCCGGGCTGCTGAACCAGGCCGACAAGGAAGCGCAGAAGCTCAACGACACGTTCATCGCGAGCGAGATGTTCCTGCTCGCCGTGTCCGACGACAAGGGCGAAGCCGGCAAGCTCGCGCGCCAGCACGGCCTCACGCGCAAGGCGCTCGAAGCCGCGATCGCTGCAGTACGCGGCGGCTCGCAGGTGCATAGCCAGGACGCCGAAAGCCAGCGCGAGGCGCTGAAGAAGTACACGGTCGACCTGACCGAGCGCGCCCGTTCGGGCAAGCTCGATCCGGTGATCGGCCGCGACGATGAAATCCGCCGTTCGATCCAGATCCTGCAGCGCCGCACGAAGAACAACCCGGTGCTGATCGGCGAGCCGGGCGTCGGCAAGACCGCGATCGTCGAAGGGCTCGCGCAGCGGATCGTCAACGGCGAAGTGCCCGAGACGCTGAAGGGCAAGCGCGTGCTGTCGCTCGACATGGCCGCACTGCTCGCGGGCGCGAAGTACCGCGGCGAGTTCGAGGAGCGCCTGAAGGCCGTGCTCAACGACATCGCGAAGGACGAAGGCCAGACGATCGTCTTCATCGACGAAATCCATACGATGGTCGGTGCGGGCAAGGCCGAAGGCGCGATGGATGCGGGCAACATGCTGAAGCCGGCGCTGTCGCGCGGCGAGCTGCACTGCATCGGCGCGACCACGCTCGACGAATACCGCAAGTACATCGAGAAGGACGCCGCGCTCGAGCGCCGCTTCCAGAAGGTGCTCGTCGACGAGCCGAGCGTCGAGGCGACGATCGCGATCCTGCGCGGGCTGCAGGAGAAGTACGAACTGCACCACGGCGTCGACATCACCGACCCGGCGATCGTCGCCGCGGCCGAGCTGTCGCACCGCTACATCACCGACCGCTTCCTGCCCGACAAGGCGATCGACCTGATCGACGAAGCCGCTTCGAAGATCAAGATGGAAATCGATTCGAAGCCCGAAGAGATGGACAAGCTCGACCGCCGGCTGATCCAGTTGAAGATCGAGCGCGAAGCCGTGAAAAAGGAGCAGGACGAAGCGTCGCAGAAGCGCCTGCAACTGATCGAGGAAGAGATCGACCGCCTCGGCCGCGAGTATGCGGACCTCGAGGAGATCTGGACCGCCGAGAAGGCCGCGGTGCAGGGCAGCGCGCAGCTCAAGGAAGAGATCGAGAAGGTGCGGGCGGACATCGTGCGGCTGCAGCGTGACGGCAAGCTGGAGAAGGTTGCCGAGCTGCAGTACGGCAAGCTGCCGCAGCTCGAGGCGCAACTGAAGCATGTCACGCAGGCCGAAGAGCAGGAGCAGCACAACCCGACGCGTCCGCGCCTGCTGCGCACGCAGGTCGGCGCCGAGGAAATCGCGGAAGTCGTGTCGCGTTCGACGGGGATTCCCGTGTCGCGGATGATGCAGGGCGAACGCGAGAAGCTGCTGCACATCGAGGAAAAGCTGCATGAGCGCGTGGTCGGCCAGCACGAGGCGATCGGCGCGGTGGCCGACGCGATCCGCCGTTCGCGCGCGGGTCTCGCCGATCCGAACCGTCCGTACGGCTCGTTCCTGTTCCTCGGGCCGACGGGTGTCGGCAAGACCGAGCTGTGCAAGGCGCTGGCGTCGTTCCTGTTCGATTCGGAAGAGCACCTGATCCGCATCGACATGAGCGAGTTCATGGAGAAGCACAGCGTCGCGCGGCTGATCGGCGCGCCGCCCGGCTATGTCGGCTACGAGGAAGGCGGCTACCTGACGGAAGCCGTGCGCCGCAAGCCGTATAGCGTGATCCTGCTCGACGAGATCGAGAAGGCGCATCCGGACGTGTTCAACGTGCTGCTGCAGGTGCTCGACGACGGTCGCATGACCGACGGGCAGGGGCGCACGGTCGACTTCAAGAACACGGTGATCGTGATGACGTCGAACCTCGGCTCGCAGGTGATCCAGGCCATGACGGGTTCGCCGCAGGACGAGATCAAGGACGCGGTGTGGCTCGAGGTGAAGCAGCATTTCCGCCCCGAGTTCCTGAACCGGATCGACGACGTCGTCGTGTTCCACGCGCTCGATCGCAGCAACATCGAGTCGATCGCGAGGATCCAGCTTGCGCGTCTGCACGACCGGCTCGAGAAGCTCGACATGGCGCTCGACGTGTCGGAAGCGGCGCTCGAGCAGATCGCGAAGGTCGGCTACGATCCGCTGTTCGGTGCGCGGCCGCTGAAGCGCGCGATCCAGCAGGAGATCGAGAACCCGGTCGCGAAGCTCATCCTCGCGGGCCGCTTCGGTCCGAAGGACGTGATTCCGGTCGACGTCAACGACGGCAAGTTCGTGTTCGACCGCGTCGTTCACTGATCGCAGGCCATCGGCCGCCGCCCGGTTCGCGCCGGGCGCGCAAAAACAAACACCCCGCCTCGGCGGGGTGTTTGCTTATGGAGCGGCCGAACGGACCGCTGTGCGGCGCGCGCTTAGCCCTGCTTGTTGCCGCCGAACATGCCTGCGAGCTGCGACAGCGAGCCGAGCACGTTCGACGGGTCGACCTGGGCCTGGCCATCGGCCGGCACCGCGCCGTCCGGCGTCGCGTGGTTGACGACGTGCGGCAGCACCTGCGCGAGGACGGTCGATGCCATCGACGGGTCGACGCCGAACTTGCTTGCCAGCGCACCGATCGCGTCCGAGCCGAGCACGTTCTGCAGCGCGTCCGGCGAGATCGGCTGGTTCTGGCCGGTGCCGACCCACGAGCCGATGATGTCGCCGGCGCCGCCTGCCTTGAACTTCTCGATCAGGCCGTTCAGGCCGCCCGGCTGATTGTTGATGAATTCGAGCGCGGTCGTGATGAGCGCGCTTTGCGAGTTGCCGCCGGCCTGGCCGCCGATCAGACCGCCGACGATGTCGAGGAGACCCATGGTTCTTCACCTTTACTGAGAAGGGCGCCGTGACGACGGCGCCCGTTGAACGAATGCCGCGCACACGCCATCGCGCGCGCAGCGCATATCAGGCGCCCGACGCCGCGGCGGCGGAGGCTGCCTTGTCCTTCTTGCTCTTTTTCTTCGAACCCTTCGTCGCCTTCGCGGACGACGCTGCGGCCGGTGCGCTCGCACCCGCGTCGGCGGATGCCGCTGCGGCCGCTGCCGCCTTTTCCTTCTTCGACGCGCGCTTGGCCTTGGCCGGCTTCGCCGCCGCATCCGGTGCGCTTGCCGCCGGGGCCGGTGCTGGTGCCGCAGCCGTCGTGCCGGCCGTCGCGGTCGTGGACGTCGGCGCGGTGCCTGCCGACGGAGTGGCCGACGTCGTTGCGGCCGGCTTCGACAGCTTCACGCCCTTCGGCGGGGTCGACGAGCCGCCGATCGTCAGGCCGTTTTCCTCGAGATGCCCGACCGATTTCGTGCCGAGGCCCTTCACGCGGTTCGCCAGATCGTCGGCGTCCTTGAACGGGCCGTTCTTGGTGCGTTCGTCGATGATCGCCTTAGACTTCACGGGCCCGAGACCCTTCACGGATTCGAGCGCGGCCTGGTCAGCCGAGTTGACTTCGACGGCCGCGGCAAAGCCTGCGGCGAGCGACAGCGATAGCGCGACGAACAGCATCAGCAGCTTTTTCAGCATGGCAAAGGCTCCCTGGTTCTGACGGATGAATGGCTGTTGCAACGGACGGCGGGGCGAGACCTGGCCGGGCGCCGCCGTTAAGCATAGGACAAACGCGTGCCCTTTTTAAGACAGGCTGACCGAATCTTGCAGAAGGCTTGCGTCGCTGTAAAGTCGGAAACCCGCGCCGGCGGCGATTTTGACCATTGTTTACGGTGTCGCGGGGGTGTCGCGCGTTGTCGCCGCACTGGCCGTACGACAGGGCTTGACTTAGAGTGAACTCTAACTCCTAACCTTGTTCCTGCCATGTCGAAAACCGTATCCCAACCTTCCGCCGCCGGTCCGCTGACGATCGGGCAAGTCGCCGAGCTGACGGGCGTGTCGACGCATACGTTGCGGTATTACGAGCAGGCCGGCCTGCTGCGCGCAATTTCGCGCACGGCGGCCGGGCACCGGCTCTATGCGCCGGCCGACCTTGACTGGCTGGCGTTCGTGATGCGCCTGAAGGCGACCGGCATGCCGATCGCGCAGATGCAGCAGTTCGCGGCGCTGCGCGCGCAAGGCGAGCCGACGTTCGGCGCGCGGCGCAGGTTGCTGGTTGCGCATCGCGACGCGGTGCGCGCGCATATCGCGGAGCTGCAGGCGAGTCTCGACGCGATCAGCGACAAGATCGCGTACTACGAGGCGCAGGAGCGCGATACGGAACGGCGGGCGACCTCTTCTCACTCTCCATCGGAACAGGACGGACACAATGGAACAACTGATTGAAGACCGTTATACGCGCGGCTGGAACAAACTGAAGGAAATCGACGGCGAAGTGGGCGAACGCGTGATCGCGGCGCTTGCGCCGATCGCGCCGGACTTCGGGCGACTGTTGGTCGAGTTCGGTTTCGGCGATATCTACTGCCGGCCGCAGCTCGACCTGAAAGCGCGCGAGATCGCGACGATCGCGGCGTTGGCCGCGCTCGGCAACGCGCAGCCGCAACTGAAGGTGCACATCGAGGCCGCGCTGAACGTCGGCTGCACGCGCGACGAGATCGTCGAGGTGTTCATGCAGATGGCCGTCTACGCGGGTTTCCCGGCCGCGCTCAACGCGCTGTTCGCCGCGCACGAGGTGTTTGCGCGGCATGACGAAGCGGCCGGTGAGGCCGGGAACGCAAGCGAAGCGGCTGCGCAGGCCGCATGATGGCGGTCGCGCCGGTGCGTCACGCGCGGTGCGGCGCGACGATCCGGTGCTTGGCGATGCGCCGGTACAGCGTCGCGCGCGAGATGCCGAGCGCGTGCGCGGTCGCGTCCGGCCGCCAGCGGTGCGCGGTGAGCGCCGCGACGATGCGCCCGCGCTCGTCGTCGGGCAGTGCGCCGGCCGGGGCGGCGCCGAGCTGCGCGGCAATGTCGGCCGGCAGGTCGCGCCGCGTCACGCGCGCGGCGTCGCACACCGCGCACGCATAGCGCAGCACGTTGCGCAGTTGCCGTACGTTGCCGGGCCACGCGTACGCGGCGAGCTGTTCGGCGAGCGTCGTGTCGAGCGTGAGCACGTGGCCGGTCGCCTGCGCTTCCTCGGCGAACACGGCGGCAATCACGTCGCGCACGTCCGCGCGCTCGCGCAGCGGCGGCAGTTCGAACGTCGCGCCGCTCAGCCGGTAGTACAGGTCCTCGCGGAACGTGCCGTCGGCCACCATTCGAGCGAGATCGCGGTGCGTCGCGCAGATCACGTCGAGATCGACGCGCACCGGCGTGTCGCTGCCGAGCGGCACGACCTCGCCGTCGGCGAGCACGCGCAACAGGCGTGTCTGCAGCGCAAGCGGCATATCGCCGATTTCGTCGAGGAACAGCGTGCCGCCGTCGGCGAGCGCGATCTTGCCGCGCGCGCCGTGCTTGCGCGCGCCGGTGAACGCGCCGGCCGCATACCCGAACAGTTCGCTCTCGATCAGCGCTTCCGGCAACGCACCGCAGTTGACGGCGACGAACGGCCGCGCGCGCCGCGCACCGGCGTCGTGGATCGCGCGCGCGAACACTTCCTTGCCCGCACCGGTTTCGCCGAGCACGAGAATCGGCAGGCGCTTGCTCGCGACACGCAGCGCGAGTTCGGCCTGTTGCGCGATGTGTGCGTCGCTGCTGTGCAGGAACGGCGTCAGCGCGCCGACGTGGCGTGGCGCGGTGCCCGCGCGACGCGATACCGTGCCGGGCTCGCGGCCGGCGCGCCGTAGCGGCGCACGCAGCCGCGCATAGAGCGGTGCGCCGGTCGCGCGCAGCCGCAGCGCGACGATCGTGTCGAGCCGCGCGGCATCGCGCAGCGGCATCTCGGTCGCATCGAAGATCTCGTCGATATGGCGCGGTTCGCGCAGTGCCGGCAGCGCGTCGCGCGCCTGCCGGTTCGCGGCGACGATATTGCCGCATTCGTCGAACGCGATCAGCCACTCGGGTTGCGCTTCGACGTAGTGACGGTTCGGATGCCCGAACAAGATCCAGTGCTGCGCGGTGCTGTGTACGAAGTAGCCGTCCTCGATCAACGCCGCGCTCTGCCGCACGAGCTGGTAGACGAGGCGCTGGCTGTCGCGGCCGTCGGGCGAATGCACGGCCGACGCGTCGAGCACGCCGATCAGTTCGCCGCGCGGCGAGAAGATCGGCGCCGCGCTGCAGGTGAGCGTCGTGAACGCCGCGCGAAAGTGATCGGTCTTGTGCACGGTGATCGGCGCGAGATCGGTCAGCACGCTCGCGACGCCGCACGTCCCTTCCTCGCTTTCGGACCAGCACGAGCCGATGTGCAGCCCCGCATGGCGGAAATCGTTGCGGCGCTCGCGATCGATCCGGTAGTCGATCGTCACGCCGTGCGCGTCGGTCAGCATCACGCAGTAGTCGGCGACGCGGATCATGTCGTGCAGCCGCGTCAGGCATTGGCCCGACGCGCGCAGGAAGGCCTCCTCCTTGTCGCGCACTTCGCGCAGCTCGGCCGCGGTCAACACGCGCGGGCCGATCGACGAAGCGGGGTCGAGACAGTAGCGCTCAAGCGAACGTTGCCACGACGACACGAGGCGCGCGGAATCGGCCGGCGCGGGCAGGCGTCCGGCGAGCGCGCCGAGCACACGGTCGGCGTGCTGGGCCTGGGGGACGGCGTAGGGCATGGTCGGCTCCGGTTCCGTACGGCGGGGAATTCGATGCTCTTGTAGCACATCCGGTCCGACGGATCACATTGCAACGCAGCACGCGGTACGCGTGAGACGTTCGTCTCACTCGTCTCTTGCCCGGTCTCGCGCAATTGAGACGCCCGCATGCGTGGCGCACGGCGGTTGTCCGGCTTGTCGCGGCATGCGCTACGCCGCGTCAACGCAGGGTTTGCGGGCAAGGCGGCACGCTTGCGCAGGCGCCACGACGATCGCGTCGTCGCATCGACGACGTGAGACGCACCGACGAATTCGCCACGCGCTGCGTCGTCACGATCGCGAATTCAAAACACGTGCATGCCCGCCGCGCCAGCGTGCGCGCGGGTTTCACGGTCATCGCACACACGGTGGCACGCCGCTTGCAGAGATCACGGGCAAGTCCGGCGCGGTCGCGTCGGCGACGACGATCCGCAGCCCGTCGATGGCCGCGGACGAAACAGACAGGACCGGAGAGGACGCCAATGCGCCCATGCCGGTCCACCGGATGGAGACAAACCCGTGACGACGCCCGTTACCGTCGGTGTGATCGCGAACCCCGCATCGGGGCGCGACATCCGCCGCCTCACGACGCATGCATCCGTGTTTCCGACGGCGGAGAAGGCGAACATGATCGTGCGCCTGCTGGCCGGCCTCGGCGCGATGGGCGTCGAGCGCGTGCTGACGCTGCGCGACCGGACGGGCATCGCGACGCTGCTGCTGCGCGCACTCGACACGCATCGCGCGGTCGCGTCGCACGAGCGCTGGCCCGAGGTCGAGTTCGTCGACCTGCCGATCACCGACACCGTTGCCGACACACAGGCCGGCGCCGCGTACCTGCGCCGGATGGAAGTCGCGCTGATCGTCGTGCTCGGCGGCGACGGCACCCATCGCGCGGTGGCCGCGCATTGCGGCGCGACGCCGCTCGTCGCGCTGTCCACCGGCACCAATAACGCCTTTCCCGAACATCGCGAGGCGACCGTCGCAGGCATCGCGGCAGGACTCGCCGCGACCGGCGCCGTGCCGGCCGAAGTCGCGTTCACGCGCAACAAGCGGCTCGTCGTGCGCTGCGTGGCAGGCGCACAGCCGGGGCGCGAGGAGATTGCGCTCGTCGACGTGTGCGCGGCGCGACAGCGCTTCATCGGCGCTCGCGCGATTTCCGGGCCCGACGACATCGACTCGCTCTACCTGACGTTCGCGGAACCGGACGGTATCGGCTTGTCCGCGCTCGGCGGCGCATGGGCGCCGCTCGAACGCAGCGCGCCGCACGGGCTCGCAATGCGCTTCGCGGACGACGGCACGACGGCCGGCACGCCGCTCGTCGCGCCGATTGCGCCGGGCCGTGTCGACCGCGTCGTGATGCGCAGTTGCGAGCGGCTCGAACCGGGCGCGTGGCAGACGATCCCGTTCGAGCGCGGCACGCTCGCGTTCGACGGCGAACGCGAGATCGAGGTTGCGCGCGGCGATCGCTACGAGATTTCGCTCGACTGGCGCGGGCCGCTTACCGTCGACGTCGGCCGCACGCTGCGCTACGCGTCTTCGCGGCAATTGCTGCGCGACGCCGGCGCGTGGCGCGACTGAGCATCCGGGTTTCCGAACGACATTTCGACATCCATAACGATTATCAGGGAGATATCGATGGACAACGTGACCGGCCAGGCCGTGAACGTCGACGGCGGCTTCACGTTCCACTGACGGCCGCAGGCCGTGCAATCCGTCGCCACGGCACGGCCGCGGCGGCATTCGCAGTCAGACCTACCCAGGAGACACACATGACCGTTTCGACCCAGCTCAGCAGGGACAAGCTGCTGGACGCCTATCGGCTGATGCGCACGATCCGCGAATTCGAGGAGCGCCTGCACGTCGAATTCGCGACCGGCGAGATCCCCGGCTTCGTTCACCTGTACGCGGGCGAGGAGGCGTCCGCGGTCGGCACGATGCTGCACCTCGGCCTCGCCGACTACGTCGCGACCACGCACCGCGGCCACGGCCATTGCATCGCGAAGGGCGTCGACGTGCGCGGGATGATGGCCGAGATCTACGGCAAGAAGACGGGCGTCTGCCACGGCAAGGGCGGCTCGATGCACATCGCCGACCTGTCGATGGGGATGCTCGGCGCGAACGGGATCGTCGGCGCGGGCGGCCCGCTCGTGTGCGGCGCGGCGCTCGCGGCGAAGCACCGGAAGACCGGCGGCGTCGGCGTGTGCTTCTTCGGCGACGGAGCATCGAACCAGGGCGTGATCTTCGAATCGATGAATCTCGCGTCGGTGTGGCGGCTGCCTGCGATCTTCGTCGCCGAAAACAACGGCTATGCGGAAGCGACGTCGTCGAGCTGGTCGGTCGCGACCGACAACATCGCCGATCGCGCGAACGGGTTCGGGATGCCGGGCGTGATCGTCGACGGCTTCGACTTCTTCGCGGTGCACGAAGCGCTCGGCGAGGCCGTCGAGCGTGCGCGCCACGGTGGTGGCCCGACGCTCGTCGAGGTGAAGTTCACGCGCTACTTCGGCCATTTCGAAGGCGATGCGCAGACCTACCGCGCGCCCGGCGAGGTGCAGAAGCTGCGCGACGAAAAGGACTGCCTGAAGCATTTCGAAACGCGCGTCGTGCGCGCCGAAGCGCTGACGACCGCCGACCTGCGCGCGGTCGACGCCCAGGTGAAGGCGCTGATCGACGACGCGGTTGCGCAGGCGAAGGCCGCGCCGCTGCCCGACGCGGCCGACCTGCTGACCGACGTCTACGTGTCGTATCCGTGAGCGCGGCCTGACACCGCAGCCGGCACGGCGAACCGAACATTCCAGGAGACAGACATGGCAAGGAAGATCACTTATTCGCAGGCGATCAACGAGGCGCTTGCGCAGGAGATGGCGCGCGACGACAGCGTGATCGTGATCGGCGAGGACAATGCGGGCGGCGCGGGCGCGCCGGGCGAGGACGACGCGTGGGGCGGCGTGCTCGGCGTGACGAAAGGGCTGTTCCACAAGTTTCCGGGCCGCGTGCTCGATACGCCGCTGTCCGAAGGCGGCTACATCGGCGCGGCGGTCGGCGCGGCCGCGTGCGGGATGCGGCCTGTCGCGGAACTGATGTTCATCGACTTCATGGGCGTGTGCTTCGACCAGATCTTCAACCAGGCCGCGAAATTCCGCTACATGTTCGGCGGCAAGGCGGTGACGCCGGTCGTGATCCGCGCGATGTACGGCGCCGGGCTGCGCGCGGCCGCGCAGCACTCGCAGATGCTCACGTCGCTGTTCACGCACATCCCGGGGCTGAAGGTGGTGTGCCCGTCGACGCCGTACGACGCGAAGGGGCTGCTGATCCAGGCGATCCGCGACAACGATCCCGTGATCTTCCTCGAACACAAGCTGCTCTATACCCGCGAGGGCGACGTGCCTGAGGAATCCTATGCGATTCCGTTCGGCGAGGCGAACGTCATGCGCGACGGCGACGACGCGACGATCGTTACGTACGGGCGGATGGTGCATCTCGCGATGGATGCGGCCGCGAAGCTCGCGAAGGACGGCATCCAGGTCGACGTGATCGACCTGCGCACGACGTCGCCGCTCGACGAGGAAACGATCCTCGAAAGCGCGGAGCGCACCGGGCGCGTGGTGGTGGTCGACGAAGCGAACCCGCGCTGCTCGATCGCGACCGACATCGCCGCGCTCGTCGCGCAGCGCGCGTTCCATTCGCTGAAGGCGCCGATCGAGCTCGTGACCGCACCGCATACGCCCGCGCCGTTTGCGAGCGTGCTGGAAGACCTGTACATCCCGTCCGCCGATGCGATTGCGCAGGCGGTCCTGAAGACGAGGAGCTGACACGATGTCGATTCACATGATCACGATGCCCAAGTGGGGGCTGTCGATGGAGCAGGGGCAGGTCAACGGCTGGCTGAAGGCGATCGGCGAACGCGTGACGAAGGGCGACGAAGTGCTCGACGTCGAGACCGACAAGATCTCGTCGGGCGTCGAATGCGCGTTCGACGGCACGCTGCGCCGGCAGGTCGCACAGGAAGGCGAGACGCTGCCGGTCGGTGCACTGCTCGGCGTCGTCGCGGCCGCCGAGGCGAGCGATGCCGACATCGATGCGGCGATCGCCGAGTTCCAGCGCGATTTCGTGCCGAGCGCGGCATCCGACGAAGCCGCGGGCCCACAGCCCGAGAAAGCGCAGATCGGCGGCCGTACGGTACGTTTCCTGAAGCTCGGCGACGGGACGGGCACGCCCGCCGTGCTGATCCACGGCTTCGGCGGCGACCTGAACAACTGGTTGTTCAATCACGCGGACCTTGCCGCGCACCGGCCCGTGTGGGCACTCGATTTGCCCGGTCACGGCGAGTCGGGCAAGGCGGTCGACACCGGCAGCCTCGATGAACTGGCCGACGCGGTGCTCGCGCTGCTCGATGCGCAACACATCGACCGCGCGCACCTGATCGGCCATTCGATGGGCGGCGCGGTCGCGATGGCCGCGGCCGAACGCGCGCCGCAACGCGTCGCGTCGCTGACGCTGATCGCGAGCGCGGGGCTCGGCACCGACATCAACCGCGCGTATATCGACGGCTTCGTCGCCGGCAACAGCCGCAACACGCTGAAGCCGCACCTCGGCGCGCTGTTCGCGGACAACGCACTCGTGACGCGGCAACTCGTCGAGGATCTCGTCAAGTACAAGCGGCTCGAAGGCGTGCAGGCCGCGCTGGAGAAAATCGCGAACGCCGCGTTCGACGGCGCGGTGCAGCGGCGCGTGTTCCGTGCCCGCCTTGCGTCGCTCGCGCCGCGCACGCTCGTGATCTGGGGCGAGCGCGACCAGGTGATCCCCGCGCAGCACGCGCAGGGCTTGCCGGACGGCGTGCGTGCCGAGGTGATCGCCGGCAGCGGGCACATGGTGCAGATGGAGGCGGCCGCCGACGTGAACCGCCTGATCGCCGCATTTCTCGGAGACTGACGATGGCCGCCGCGCTCGAACGACCCAGCCTCACGGCGCTCGGCCAGCCGGGCGCGAGAAGCCGCGACAAGCTCGCGCGCATTCCGGTGCGCGTCGAGCCCGCGGCCGGCACGGCGCTGCCGAAGCCGCCGTGGCTGCGCGCGCGGCCGATGATGAGCGCGGCGGTTGCCGACATGGCGGCCGTGCTGCGCGACCATCGGCTGCATTCCGTCTGCGAGGAGGCGATGTGCCCGAACATCGGCGAATGCTTTGCGCAGCGCACCGCGACCTTCATGATCATGGGCGGGCTGTGCACGCGGCGTTGCCCGTTCTGCGACGTCGCGCACGGCCGTCCCGAGCCGCTCGATCCCGACGAGCCCGCGCGGCTGGCCGACGCGGCCGCGGCGCTCGGGCTGCGCTACGTCGTGATCACGTCGGTCGACCGCGACGACTTGCGCGACGGCGGCGCCGCGCATTTCGCCGCGTGCATCGCGGCGGTGCGAGCGAGCGTGCCGGGCATCGGTGTCGAGGTGCTGACGCCGGACTTCCGAGGCCGCGTGGCGCGCGCGCTCGACGCGCTGTCGTCGGCCTGGCCGGACGTGTTCAACCACAACATCGAGACGGTGCCGTCGCTGTATCGCGCGGCGCGGCCGGGCGCCGACTATCGCGGCTCGCTCGAACTACTTGTGCAGGCGAAGGCCGCGCGGCCGACGCTCGTGACGAAGTCGGGGCTGATGCTCGGGCTCGGCGAGCGCGACGACGAGGTGCGCGACACGCTGCGCGACCTGCGCGCGCACGAAGTCGACGTGCTGACGCTCGGCCAGTATCTCGCGCCGTCCGCGCACCATCTGCCGGTGCGGCGCTACGTGAGCCCGAACGCATTCGCCGCGTGGCGCGTCGAGGCGCTCGCGCTCGGTTTCAGGGAAGTCGTTGCCGGCCCGCTCGTGCGATCGTCATATCACGCAGCCGACGTGCTGGCGGATGCGTAGCGGACAGTGCGTCAGGCCTGGGCCGATACGTGCGCGCGGCTTACGTGGCGGAGGTAGAACACGAGCCCGGCGCCCGCGAGCATCAGGCTGACCGTGTTCGCGAACCAGAAGCCGCGCGCACCGGTCAGCCACGCGGGCGCGATGCCGCCGACGTCGAAGCCGAGCACGTAGCCGCCGCTGAGTCCGACGCCCCACAGCGCGACCGCATAGATCACGGTCGGCACGATCGCGACCTTGTACGCACGCAGCACGAACGCCGACGTGACCTGCAGCGCATCGAAGACGTGGTAGCACGCGACGATCGCGACGAGCGGCATCGCGGCCGCGGCGACGGCCGGGTTCGGCGTATAGCCGCTGACGATCAGCGGGCGCAGCGTAAACACGAGCACGCCGTATGTCGCGGCAACGCCGCACGCGAACATCACGCTGTGCCGGCCGAGCAGCCGTGCTTCTTCGGGGCGTCCGGCGCCGAGCGCGCGCGCGACCAGCGTCGAGGCCGCGACGCCGATCGACAGCGGCGTCATGTACAGCACCGCGCCGATGTTGCCGGCGATCTGGTGGCCGGCGAGCGTCGTCGTGCCGAACTGCGCGATGAACAGCGCCATGCACGTGTACGACGTGACCTCGATCAGGTACGACAGGCCCATCGGCACGCCGAGTTTCAGGATTGCTTTCTGGCGTTCCCAGACGGGCCAGCAGAAGCGCGAGAAGATCGCGAGCGGCGCGAACACGTCGAGCTTCGCGAGCAGCGTGTAGCCGATCAGCGCGAGCGCCCAGTTGATCAGCGTGCTGGCAAGCCCGCAGCCGGGGCCGCCGAGGGCCGGCACGCCGAACCCGCCGAAGATGAACCACACGTTGAGCGGAAACTTGAGCAGCAGCGCGCCGATCTGCAGGATCATCGCGAGCCGCGGCTTGCCGGCCGCGTTGGTGAGCGCGTTGTAGATGCGGAAGACGAGGCTGGCGGGCAGCCCGTACGACAGGATGCGCAGGTAGTCGACAGTGCGGTCGTGCAGCGCGGCGGGCGCGTGCGCGACGCGCAGCAATGGTTCGGGAAAATGCAGCAGCAGGAAGCCGGGCACCGCGAGCAGCAGTGCGAGCCATAGCGCCTGGCGCACTTCCTCGCCGATCTCGGCATAGCGCCGCGCGCCGTACAGTTGCCCGGTGATCGGCTGCAGCGCGGACAGGATGCCCGTCAGGCCGATATAGATCGACACGTAGATCGACGAGCCGAGCCCGAGCGCGGCCAGATCGGTGGCCGAGTAGCGGCCGACCATCGCGGTGTCGATCACGCCGAACGCGATGATCGCGAGCTGGCCGACCAGCACCGGCCACGCGAGACCGACGATCCGGCGGATGTCGCCGAACATCGTCAATCGGCCGCCTGGCGGCGCGGCGGACGCCGCTTGACGGGCGTCTTCGGCCGTTCGATGCGCTCGTACAGGCGGAAGCGTTCGTCGCGGTCGGCGACGCGGCGGCCTTCCCACACGAGACGCCACACGTATTGCGACATCGCGCTCGGCTCGCCGAAGTCCGAGCGGTCCTGGCGCAGGATCACGTCGCAGTCGCCGGAGAAATCGAAGTGCATGTTGCCGAAGTACGCGAAGGTCGCGAGCTGCGCATCGCCGAGCCGCACCGGCGAGATGCACTCATAGTCGGACGGCAGGTGCACCGCGATCTGCTGCGCGACATCGCGATAGGTCCGGCCGTAGTTGACGATCGGCAGCCACAGCGTCATCAGCAGCACCCACATCAGCGTGGTGCCCGCGCTCGACAGCACGACGCTGCGCCACAGCACCTTCGGCTGCCGCGAGATACGCCAGCGCGCGAGCATGCACCAGCACACGGTGACGATCACCGCGCAGATGAACGACAGGATGCTGAAATGCGGTTCGTAGCCGGGCACGAGACGCGCGAGGTTGCGCGCGAGCGGATGCGGGAAGCCCGTGAGCGACGCGAGCCACACGAGCCACACGAAGGTGCCGAGGATTGTGAAGCTCAGCACCGCGAACCAGTCGATCGCGTTGATAGCGCCGCGCTTGAGGGTCGGCAGCGCGAATGTCGCGAGTACCGCGAGCGGCGGCAGCAGCAGCATGTACATGCGGTTCGACTGCTGGCTCTGCAGGATGACGAGCGCGACGAGCGGCACGGCGACCGACAGCGGAATCGCGATGTGCGCACGGCGGCGCATGCCGGCCCAGCTCCACCATGCCCAGATCGCGAGCGGCCACGCGGGCCACGTGAACAGCGGCAGGTTCTTGGCCGCATAGCCGAGCACGGCGGTCGGCGGGCCCGAAAAGCGCATCAGGCTGCCGTGGATCCACTGGTTGAAGAACCATGCGGCGTCGTCGGGCGCCGCGACGAATGCGGCAAGCGGCCACAGCGCGAAGATCGCGGCCGCGAGCGGCACGCCGACCAGCGGCAGGCGCAGGTTGCGCATCTCGGGCGTGACGAGCCACAGCGCCGCGGTGCCGGCGAGCAGCGCGACGACCAGCACGGGGTTGCCGGACAGCGCGACGAGGCCGATCGCGAGGCCCCACCACAGCGCGCCCTGCATCGGCTTGTCGATGCCGCGCACGATCCCGTAGACGAGCATCGCGATCCACGCGAACTGCGCGAGCTGCGGCGTGGTCTCGTGCCCGCGTTCCGCGAGGCCGAAGCACGCGACGAGGACCAGCAGCGCGCCGTCGGCGAGCGTGCGGCCGTAGTCGCGCGGCTCCGGCTCGCCACCGAATGCGTACTTGAACGGCTGGACCTCGGCGCGCCGGCCGAGCAGGTAGGCCGCGTACCAGACGAACGCGCACGCGACGCAGAACAGTACGCCCGTGTCGACGCGCGACGCGTTGCTCGCATCGACCCACGGGCCGAGGCCGCGGATCGACAGCGCGCCGAGCCAGTAGCCGAGCGGCCCGTCGGTCGTGATGAACTTGCCGACCAGGTTTGGCAGCAGCCAGTCGTGCCAGCCGCCCTTGGCCATCGTCCACATCACGCCGAAGCCCGCCGCGTCCTCGTTCTTCCACGGGTCGCGGCCGAACAGGCCGAATGCGGCATAGACGAAGCAAAGCGTGAGCAGCAGCCAGCGCGGCAGCGCACGCGTGGCGGAGGCGGTGAGACGGACGACAGGCTTCATGCAGATGAGCGATTTGTTATGGGCGGGCGGCCGGCGCGGGTGCGCGCGGTCGAGCCGGTTTCGAGCATCCGGCATTGTAGACGCGCCGGCAGCTGCGCGTCAGGTCGATGCCCGGCGCCGGCCGGCGCTTTCCCGGCGAGCAGAGACAAAAAAGGGCAGCCTGGGCTGCCCTTTTGTGCGACACCGGTGCGTTGCAACCACCGGATGCGGTGCGAAGCTTACTTCGCCTTGCCGCTGGCGCGTACGCCGAACTTGTTCTTGAACTTCTCGACACGGCCTGCCGTGTCCATGATCTTTTGCTGACCCGTGTAGAACGAGTGCGATTCCGACGACACTTCGATCTTGGCGAGCGGGTAGGTCTTGCCGTCGAGTTCGATGTTTTCACGCGTCTGGATCGTCGAGCGCGTGATGAACTTGAAGCCGTTCGACATGTCTTGGAAGACGACTTCGCGGTAATTCGGGTGGATGCCTTCTTTCATGGTCTTTCCTTGGTGAGAGCGGTAGCCAACCCGCCGCTTGCCGTGCCGGATCGCGCAAATTGCGCGTACCAGCCGACGCCAAGCCCGGCGCGAGCCACTTGCCTAAGGTCGAAAAACGGCGATTATGCCAGAAAATCAGATGGTTGACGAATAATTTTCACGGTGCGTCGAGTGCGCCGGTGCCGGCCGGATCCTGCCGGTAGTAACGCGCGAGCAGCCGGTACAGCTCCGGAAATTCGGACTCGAACGCGCGCGGCCGCACGAACAGCGCTTCGCTGCACACCGCGAAGAATTCCGACGGGTGGTCGGCTGCATAGGGATCGATCAGCGATTCCCGCTCGAAGCGCGCCCACGCGCGCTCCGGTACCGCGTCGACCCGTGCGCAGAACTGGTCGTACGCATGCTCGAACACGTCGGCCCACGCTTGCGCGTCGAGGTGCGGCGCGTGCCAGCGGCGAAAAAGGGGCGGATAGCCGTCGGCCGCGCCGTTGACCATGTCGATCTTGTGCGCGAACTCGTGGATCACGACGTTGTACGCGTCACGGCCGTCCGTCATCTGCGCGTCTTCCCACGACAGGATCACGGGGCCGCCTTCCCATGCCTCGCCGCTCGCATCCTGCTCGACTTCGTGGACGACGCCGTCCTCGTCCTGCACGGTCTTGCGGATCAGGAATTCACCCGGATACACGACGACGCCGACCCAGCCGTCGTACAGCGACAGGTCGAGATTCAGTACGGGCAGGCAGGCCTGCGCGGCGATCGCGACGATCATCGCGTCGGTCAGTTCGAGCCCGTGCGCGGTCGAAAACGATTTCTTCGCGACGAACAGGCTCGTCAACTCGCGCAGCCGGCCGAGCGCGTCGGGCGTCAGTGTCGCGAGGAACGGCAGGCGTTCGACGGTTTCCTGCCACAGCGCGTCGGGAATCGGGTGGCTGCGCAGCGCGCGGTCGCGGCGGCGGTCGTCGAACCAGCGGGTCAGTTTCGAGAGCATGGAGGCTGCGGACGGATATCCAAAGCCTGTCTTTTAACTCAATCGATCTCTTTTTGCCATGCCGCGAAGAGGCCGCCGACGAGTGCAACGCCCGCGAGGAAGTAAAAGCCGTCGAGCGATGCCAGGAACGACGCCTGTTGCGCGACCATTCGGGCGATGGCGGCAATCGCGAGGCCGTGCGCCTCGTTCAGCGCGTGGCCGGCCGCTGCATAGCTGCGTGTCAGGGTGTCGACGGTCTGCTGAAACAGCGGATCGAACACGTTCGCGCGCTCGACGAGCCGCGTCTGGTGCACGGCCACGCGATGCTGCTCGACGATGATCACCGACGACGTCGCGAACGAGATCGTCAGTTGCCTCACGATGTTCTTCAGCCGGTAGCCGTGCGTATATTCGTCGATCGCGAAGATCCGGAACGTCAGGTTGGCCACCGGCAGCACGATGAAGAGCAGCAACAGCCCGCGCAGCAGCAGCGGCACGATCAGCGCGGCTTCGCCGACCTGCGGCGTCATCCGCGTCATCCACAGTGCGGCCGTGACGGCGATCGCGAACCCCGGCACGACGAACCACTTCTTGTGCGTGACGAATTTCGCGTAGCGCAGGTAGGCGAACAGCGCGGTGGCCGAAATCAGCGACATCGTGCCCACCAGACGCCCGGCGTTCTCGACCGGATAGCCAAGCCCGCTTTCGAGAAACCGCGATGTCAGGTAACTGAAACCCGTCGTCTCGTAGTAATAAAACATGTAGAGCAGCAGCCCGACCTGGAACGTCCGCTCGCGGAACGCATGCAGCCGCACGAGCGGCGTCGGGTGATGCCACTGGTGATACGCGAACCACGCGAGTGCGCCGATCCCCGCGATCGTCAGCAGGATCAGCATCGGCGAGCCGCTGTAGAGCTGGTAATGCACCTGTTGCAGCACGATCTGCAGCGCCCCTTGCGCGAGCGCAAACACGACATACGGCCAGAAGTGCCCGGAACCGCGTTCGTCGTCGGGGGCTCTGCCCGAATCGGGCAGCGTGAGCAGCGCGAGGATCGCGAACGCGATGCCGGCGGGCGCCGTGCACGCGAACAGCGCGCGCCACGTCGAATGCGCGACGAGCAACCCGCCGACGATCGGCGCGAGCGCGCTGCCGAGCAGGATCATGATCAGGAACGCGCGCGTCGCGGGCGGCCGTTCCTGCGGCTTGAAGCTGATCTGGATCAGGATCCGGCACGCGCCCATCATCGGGCCGATGAAATACCCCTGGAAACCGCGCGCGAACGCGAGTTCCAGCGACGTATCGGCGAGCGCGGCCGCGATCGCGCCGAACGAGAACATCAGCATGCAGCCCGCGACATAGCGGCGATGCCCGAGCCGGTCGACCCACCATTGCTGCTGCAGGATGCCGAGTACGGCGGTGACCGCATACGCGCTCGACGACCACACGAGTTCGTCGGGCGATGCGTTGATGCCGCCCGCAATGTAGCTCGCGAAGAACGAGAAGACCGCGTTGTCGAAGTAGTCGATGCCGGTGACGAGCGCGAGCGCCCACGGGAACAAGTCCGCGCGCAGGTTCGCGCGGCTCCACAGCGGCGAGCGGCCGGGCACCGCGTTCATTCGCGATCCTTGCGCGCGCGCCGGGTTCCGGCTTCGGCCTGCCGCTGCGCGATCAGCGCATCGGGGCTTTCGCCGGCGAGACGCCGCTCGACGTAGTCGATGTCGTGCTGCAGTTCCTTGCGCAGCGCGACTGCTTCCTTCAGCTCGCGCTGGACGGCCGCGATCCGCCGGTCGAGCGTGCCGATCTGCTCGGCGAGGCCGGTGCGGATGTCGCGCAGCGACGCATCCGAGTAGCGGCGCCGGCCGTCACCAGTTTCTTCCAGCGGGCGCTTCAGCATTTCAGTGATGCCATGCAGCGAGAAGCCGAGCGCGCGCAGGCGCAGGATGCGCGCGAAGCGCTCGAGGTCGGCTTCGTCGTAGAGGCGGTAGCGGCCTTCGCTGCGCGACGGCGTGACGAGCCCGCGCTCTTCGTAATACTTCAGCGTGCGCGGCGTGACGCCGAGCCGCGACGCGGCATCGCTCACGGTCAGCAGCGGGGTGGAGGTGTCGTTCGGCATCGGGAGGCGGTGGATTCGATCGGGGCGATGACGCGATTATAGATCAACCTGTACGTTCACGTTCAGGTTGGGATCGAAAAACGGCCGCCGGGCGAGATGCGCGGGCGGCCGTTCGTTGCGGGGCGGGGCGATCAGCCGCCGCGGCGCATCAGGTCGAAGAACTCGGAGTTGCTCTTCGTCTGGCGGATCTTGTCGAGCAGGAATTCCATTGCCTCGACTTCGTCCATGTCGTGGATGAACTTGCGGAGCACCCAGATCTTTTGGAGGATCTCGGGCTTGATCAGCATTTCCTCGCGGCGCGTGCCCGACTTGTTCAGGTTGATCGACGGATACACGCGCTTTTCAGCGAGGCGGCGCTCGAGGTGCACTTCCATGTTGCCGGTGCCCTTGAACTCTTCGTAGATCACGTCGTCCATGCGGCTGCCGGTTTCGATCAGCGCGGTGCCGATGATCGTCAGCGAACCGCCTTCCTCGATGTTGCGCGCCGCGCCGAAGAAGCGCTTGGGACGCTGCAGCGCGTTCGCGTCGACACCGCCCGTCAGCACCTTGCCCGATGCCGGGATCACGGTGTTGTATGCACGTGCGAGACGCGTGATCGAGTCGAGCAGGATCACGACGTCGTGCTTCATTTCGACGAGGCGCTTGGCCTTCTCGATCACCATTTCGGCGACCTGGACGTGGCGCGTGGCCGGTTCGTCGAACGTCGATGCGATCACTTCGCCGGCGACCGAGCGCTGCATTTCGGTCACTTCTTCAGGGCGCTCGTCGATCAGCAGCACGAACAGGATCACGTCCGGGTGGTTCTGCTTGATCGCGTGCGCGATGTGCTGGAGCATCACGGTCTTGCCCGACTTCGGCGACGCGACGAGCAGGCCGCGCTGGCCCTTGCCGATCGGCGCGATCATGTCGATGATGCGGCCCGTGACGTTCTCTTCGCCGCGCATTTCGCGCTCGAGCGACAACGGCTTGTTCGGGTGCAGCGGCGTGAGGTTCTCGAACATGATCTTGTGTTTCGAGGCCTCGGGCGGCTGCCCGTTGACTTTGTCGACCTTCACCAGCGCGAAGTAGCGCTCGCCGTCCTTCGGCGTGCGGACTTCACCTTCGATGGTGTCGCCGGTGTGCAGGTTGAAGCGGCGGATCTGCGACGGGCTGATATAGATGTCGTCGGTGCTCGCGAGGTACGACATTTCCGGCGAGCGCAGGAAGCCGAAGCCGTCCGGCAGCACTTCGAGCGTACCGTCGCCGAAGATCGTCTCTCCCGTCTTGGCGCGCTTTTTAAGAATGGCGAACATCAACTCCTGCTTGCGCAGGCGGTTCGCGTTTTCGATCTCGAGGCCATTGGCCATTTCGATCAGTTCGGACACGTGCAGAGACTTGAGCTCGGATAAATGCATACGGAGAACCCGCCAGGGAGGAGAAGCGACGAAAGAAATAAGGGAGGAGGGCGAGCGGAAGCGCTCAGAGACTTAAATGCGTCTTGTAGACGTTTTTTAATTCTAGCATAGGCCGATTCGCGCTTGAGCGGCCGATCGGCGGCTTGACGGCGGACGTGTTGCCGGTTGACAACACGCCCGCGGAACTGCCGGTATTACAGGTGGCTGTCCAGGAATGCGGTGAGCTGCGACTTCGACAGCGCGCCGACCTTCTGCGCGGCGGCCGCGCCGTTCTTGAACAGGATCAGCGTCGGGATGCCGCGCACGCCGAACTTCGCGGGCGTTGCCTGGTTGTCGTCGACGTTGATCTTCGCGATCTGCAGCTTGTCGCCGTAGTCCTTCGCGACTTCGTCGAGGATCGGGGCGATCATTTTGCACGGGCCGCACCATTCGGCCCAGAAATCGACGAGCACGGGCTTGTCGGACTTGACGACGTCCTGTTCGAACGATGCGTCGCTGATGTGTTTGATCTGTTCGCTCATTGGGTCAATACCTCTTACGGTTCGGGGACTGCCTGCTTGCGCGTTGCGGCGTACCGGCCGCCGTAGGCTGCCGGCCGCTGCGGCAGGTCACTCCGCTCTCCGGAAAGGAGGGGGCGTAAGCGCTGCATGCCGCGGCTCGCGGGTCGTTCGGGCGTCATATTAGCCTAAATTGCTATCTGCTGCGGGCGGCGATAGTAGCCGTTACGCGAGTAGGGGTACGACGCGACGTTCGACCGTTGTGCCCTGCAGGTGGAGGCCGGCTCGTAAATTACAAGGGGGCGGCATATATGTAGCGATCCGGGTGGCTGGACGCGCGCTGGCTGGCAGGGTTGTTCGCATTGATGCGAACAAACGGTCGCATTCATCCGGAAGCGGTGATAGAATATGCCGTGACGGGCCTCCTCGCATGGTGGGGCGGTGAACCTGGTCAGGTCGGGAACGAAGCAGCCACAATCGTTTTCCGCCAGTGCCGAGGGTCGGGCTCGTCACCTTCCTTCTCGCCCCGTTCGCAGGGCGTTTTTTATTTCCGCGTCACACTCCGTTTTGCCTGCACCTTGCCCGTCTTCCGCACCGTTTCGCGTGTCGGCGCGACGCAGCGTTACTGATACAATTTCCCGATGACCTATCAAGTTCTCGCACGCAAGTGGCGTCCGAAGGATTTCGCTTCGCTCGTCGGCCAGGAGCACGTCGTCAGGGCGCTCACGCACGCGCTCGACGGCGGGCGTCTCCATCACGCCTATCTGTTTACCGGAACCCGCGGCGTCGGCAAGACGACGCTGTCGCGGATCTTCGCGAAGGCACTCAACTGTGAAACCGGCGTCACGTCGCAACCGTGCGGCGTGTGTCGTGCCTGTCGCGAGATCGACGAGGGGCGTTTCGTCGATTACGTCGAGATGGATGCCGCGAGCAACCGCGGCGTCGACGAAATGGCCGCGCTGCTCGAGCGCGCGGTGTACGCGCCCGTCGATGCGCGCTTCAAGGTCTACATGATCGACGAAGTGCACATGCTGACGAACCACGCGTTCAACGCGATGCTGAAGACGCTCGAGGAGCCGCCGCCGCACGTCAAGTTCATCCTCGCGACGACCGATCCGCAGAAAATTCCCGTCACCGTGCTGTCGCGCTGCCTGCAGTTCAACCTGAAGCAGATGCCGGCCGGGCACATCGTGTCGCATCTCGAGCGGATCCTCGGCGAAGAGCAGATCACGTTCGAACCGCAGGCGCTGCGCCTGCTCGCGCGTGCCGCGCAGGGCAGCATGCGCGACGCGCTGTCCCTCACCGACCAGGCGATCGCCTATTCGGCGAACGAGGTGACCGAGTCGGCCGTGTCGGGCATGCTCGGCGCGCTCGACCAGACTTACATGGTGCGCCTGCTCGACGCGCTCGCGGCCGGCGGCGGCACGGAAGTCCTCGCGATAGCCGACGAGATGTCGCTGCGCAGCCTGTCGTTCTCGACCGCATTGCAGGATCTCGCGAGCCTGCTGCACCGGATTGCGTGGGCACAATTCGCGCCGGGCTCGGTGCTCGACGAATGGCCGGAAGCGGCCGACCTGCGCCGCTTCGCGGCGACGCTGAGCCCCGAACAGGTTCAGTTGTTCTATCAGATCGCGACGGTCGGCCGTGCGGAGCTCGGCCTTGCGCCGGACGAGTACGCCGGTTTCACGATGACGCTGCTGCGGATGCTCGCGTTCGAACCGGCCGTTGCCGCCGGCAGTGCATCGGGCGGCCAGCCGTCCGTGCCGCGTGCCGTGCCGGGCCCGCGCGCTGCCGCGGCTTCGGCCGCTGCGGCGAAGCCGGTATCGGCTGCACCCGTCGAGGCAGTGCGTCCGCAGGCTGCCGCACCGGCTGCACCGGCTGCACCCGTTGCACCCGTTGCACCCGTTGCACCGGCCGCGCGATCAGCAGCACCGGCACAGTCCGGCGACGAAGCAGGCCGGCCGGTGGTGAAGCCGGCTGCTGCTCCGGCATCCGCGCCGGCTTCGGTTGATGCACAAGTTGTCGAGACGCCGCAGCCGGAAACGAATCCGGCGCCGCAAGCGGTGACGGCCGGCGATATGCCGCCACCGGCCCGCAAGGAACCCGAACAGCTTGCCGCTGCCGCTGTCGTCGCCGTTGCGCAGCGAAACGACGAACCGGCTACGCCGGCCGAACCGGTGCCGCGCGCTGCGCCGTCCGAGCCCGCCGCGCGTCCGGCTTTGCGCGCAGGCGGTGCCGCCGCCGCGCTCGACGTGCTGCGCAATGCGGGGATGCGCGTGTCGTCCGACCGTGCGCGAGCAGGTGCCGCCCCGAAACCGACGGTGCCGACGGCCGCCGAGAAGCCGGCTGCACCGCGCCCCGCCGTCCAGGTGCCGACGCCGCGCGCTGCCGCCCGTGCGCCGCAAGCAGCCGATTCGCGCCAGGCTTCGCCGCCGTGGGAGGACATCCCGCCGGACGACTACGTACCGCTCAGCGCCGACGAGATGTTCGGCGGGCCCGACGATGGTTTCGTCCCGGTGTTCGACAGCGGTCCCGACGATGTGCGCGTTGCGCCGAAGTTCGCGGAAGCGCGTCCGGCCGCGCCGGTCGACACGCGGCCGTTGCCGCCCGCGATCGCGCTCGATCCGATCGGCTTCGACGGCGAATGGCCGGCGCTGGCTGCGCGGTTGCCGCTGAAGGGCGTCGCGTACCAGCTCGCGTTCAACAGCGAACTGACGGCCGTCGATGCGACGACATTGAAACTTTCCGTGCCGGTGCCGCAGTACGCGGACACCGCGCAGGTTGTGAAGCTGAAGGTCGCGCTGGCCGACGCGCTCGGCAAGCCGGTCGAGGTGGCGGTCGAGGTCGGGCCCGCACGGCGCACGGCGGCGGCGCTCGATGCGGCCGCGCGCGCGGCGCGCCAGCGCGAGGCCGAGCAGGAGATTCACGGCGACCCGTTCGTGCAGCAGCTCGTGCGCGACTTCGGTGCACGCATCGTCGAGGGTTCGGTGCGTCCGCTCGCCGATTCCGCACCGGACGGCCCGCCGCCGACGCTGCATTGAACTGACCGCACCGCGACAGGCACAATCACGCCCACACATTGGCCGGCACGCGCCGCGTGCCGGTTTTCACACGATCAAGAAGGAGTATTCCCATGTTGAAAGGCAACCTCGCCGGACTGATGAAGCAAGCGCAGCAAATGCAGGAAAACATGAAGAAGATGCAGGAGCAGCTTGCGCTGATCGAAGTCGAAGGGCAGTCGGGGGCGGGCCTCGTCAAGGTGACGATGACGTGCCGCAACGAAGTGCGTCGCGTGTCGATCGACCCGAGCCTGCTCGCGGACGACAAGGACATGCTCGAGGATCTCGTCGCGGCCGCGTTCAACGACGCCGTGCGCAAGGCCGAAGCGACGTCGCAGGAAAAGATGAGCGGCATGACGTCGGGCCTGCCGCTGCCCCCGGGCTTCAAGCTGCCGTTCTGAGCGCGGCGTCCTTGCCACTGTTTGCCGCCGTATGAAACAGCCGTCTGCCCTGTCCGCTCTCGTCGAAGCGTTGCGCGTGCTGCCCGGCGTCGGGCCGAAATCCGCGCAGCGCATGGCGGTCCACCTGATGCAGCACGACCGCGAGGGCGCTGAGCGGCTGGGCCGGTCGCTGCTGTTCGCGACCGAGCACCTGCAGCACTGCGAGAAGTGCAACACGTTCACCGAAGCACAGATTTGCGAGGTCTGCAGCGACGAGGAACGTGACCCGACGCTGCTGTGCGTCGTCGAGACGCCTGCCGATCAGATCATGCTCGAGCAGACGATGACTTACCGCGGGCTGTATTTCGTGCTGATGGGGCGACTGAGCCCGCTCGACGGGATCGGCCCGAAGGAAATCCATTTCGACCGCCTCGTGCGCCGCGCGTCCGACGGAATCGTCAAGGAAGTCGTGCTCGCGACCAACTTCACGAACGAAGGCGAAGCCACCGCGCACTACCTCGGCCAGACGCTGAAGGCGCGCGGCCTTGCGGTCACGCGCCTCGCGCGCGGCGTGCCGGTGGGCGGCGAGCTCGAATACGTCGACGCGGGCACCATCGCCCGCGCGATGCTCGATCGCCGCACGATGTAAGCGGGGCGCCGCTTGCCGGCGGCGCCGTTCCTCATGCCAGGGAGACACATGAGCACCAGCCAGGGCCCGCTCGCGGGCGTCAAAGTGCTCGAATTCGGAACGCTGATCGCGGGGCCGTTCGCGTCGCGGCTGTTCGCCGAATTCGGCGCGGAAGTGATCAAGATCGAGGATCCGAACGGCGGCGACCCGCTGCGCAAGTGGCGCAAGCTCCACCCGGAGCAGGGCGGCACGTCGCTGTGGTGGTCCGTCCAGGCGCGCAACAAGAAGTCGGTCACGCTCAACCTGAAATCCGATGCCGGCAAGGCGATCGCGCGGCAACTCGCGAGCGAGGCCGACATCGTGATCGAGAACTTCCGTCCCGGCCTGCTCGAAAAGCTCGGGCTCGGCTACGACGTGCTGTCGGCCGACAATCCGGGCCTCGTGATGGTGCGCCTGTCCGGCTACGGGCAGACGGGCCCGTACCGCGACCGGCCCGGTTTCGGCGCGATCGCCGAATCGATGGGCGGGCTGCGCCACATCACCGGCTATCCCGACCTGCCGCCGCCTCGCATCGGCATCTCGATCGGCGATTCGATCGCCGCGCTGCACGGCGTGATCGGCGCGCTGATGGCGCTCCATCACCGCAAGGTCAACGGCGGTGCGGGGCAGGTGGTCGACGTTGCGCTGTACGAAGCCGTATTCAACATGATGGAAAGCGTGGTGCCCGAATACGGCGTGTACGGGATGGTGCGCGAGCGTACCGGCGCGTCGCTGCCGGGCATCGTCCCGTCGAATACGTATGCGTGCCGCGACGGCAGCATCGTGATCGGCGGCAACAGCGACCCGATCTTCAAGCGGCTGATGAAGGCGATCGAGCGCGACGACCTCGCCGACGATCCCGCGCTCGCGCGCAACGACGGGCGCGTGCCGCGCACGCAGGAAATCGACGACGCGATTGCCGCGTGGCTCGCGCCGCGCACGATCGACGACGCGCTCGCCGTGCTCAACGCGGCCGACGTGCCGGCCGGGCGCATCTACAGCGCCGCCGACATGTTCACCGATCCGCAGTTCGTCGCGCGGCAGATGATCCAGCGCTTCAAGCTTGCCGACGGCACCGACATTCCACTGCCGAACATCACGCCGAAGCTGTCGGACACGCCGGGCGAAACGCGCTGGCTCGGGCCGGAACTCGGCGAGCATACGGACGAGGTGCTGCGCGGCCTCGGCTATGACGCGCAGGCGATTGCCGCACTGCGCGACGCGGGCGCGATCTGAGCGCAGAACGCCGCCGCGCAATGCGGCGGCGCACCGTGCGCCCCCGGCCATCCGCGGCGGCCGGACTGTCGCTCTCGCGCCATCTTTCCTCGGTTACAATCGCCGGATGCGAATCCTACTCAGCAACGACGACGGCTATCTTGCCCCCGGTCTCGCCGCGCTCAGCGAAGCGCTGCGGCCGCTGGCCGAACTCACGGTGATCGCGCCCGAGCAGAACTGCAGCGGCGCGTCGAATTCCCTCACGTTGTCGCGGCCGCTGTCGGTACAGCGCGCGCCGGGTACGGGTTTCTTCTACGTGAACGGCACGCCGACCGATTCGGTGCACGTCGCGTTGACGGGAATGGCCGACGCGAAGCCCGACCTCGTCGTGTCGGGGATCAACAACGGCCAGAACATGGGCGAAGACACGCTCTATTCGGGGACAGTTGCGGCAGCCACCGAAGGCATCATGTTCGGCGTTCCGGCCATCGCCTTCTCGCTGGCCGACAAGGGCTGGGCCCATCTGGCGGACGCCGCGCGCGTCGCCGCGGAAATCGTCGAGCACACCCTCGCGCATCCGCTGCCGGGCCAGCCGCTGCTGAACGTCAATATTCCGAACCTGCCGTACGACGAACTGAAAGGCTGGAAGGTCACGCGCCTCGGCAAGCGTCATCCGTCGCAGCCGGTGATTCGCCAGACCGACCCGCGCGGCGAGCCGGTGTACTGGATCGGTGCGGCGGGCGCGGCGCTGGACGCAAGCGAAGGCACCGATTTCCACGCCGTCGCAAACGGTTTCGTGTCGATCACGCCGCTGCAGCTCGACCTCACGCATACGCAGATGCTGCCCGCGATGCGCGAATGGGCGCGCGCCGGAGGGCGGGCTTCATGAGCGGCGAGCGCGCGAAGCGGTTCCCGCTCGCGCTCGAAGATCTCAAGCGAGCGCCACGCAAGTCGGAAGGTCGGGCCGGCGAACGCCATGCGGCGGTCGCGGTACCGAAGGCCGCCGACAAGCCCGCGGCCGTGCTGAAACCGGTTGCGGTGAAGCCGGCTGCCGGGCGGGCGCCGCTGTCCGGTTCCGCCGCCGCGAAGCCCGCGACCGCGCCGAAGCCGACCGCGCTGAAGCCTGCGCTGCCGAAGCCGGCCGCGCCGAGCGTCGCGCCGGCCGGCGCGTTTGCGCTCACGTCGGAACGTGTGCGCGAGCGGATGGTCGAACGGCTGCGTGCGAACGGCGTGACCGACGCGCGCGTGCTGGAAGCGATGGCCGCGGTGCCGCGCCACCTGTTCGTGGATCCGGGGCTCGCGACACAGGCCTATGAGGATTCGGCGTTGCCGATCGGCCACCAGCAGACAATTTCAAAGCCGTCGGTCGTCGCGCGCATGATCGAGCTCGCGATGGCCGGCCGCACGCTCGAGCGCGTCCTCGAGATCGGCACGGGCTGCGGCTACCAGGCCGCCGTGCTGAGTCACGTGGCACGCGACGTGTATTCGATTGAACGCATCAAGCCGCTCTACGAGCGCGCGAAGCTGAACCTGCGGCCGCTGCGCGTGCCGAACATCCGTCTGCACTACGGCGACGGGCGTGTCGGCCTGCCGTCCGCGGCCCCGTTCGACGCGATCGTGATCGCGGCGGCGGGGCTCGACGTGCCGCAGGCGCTGCTCGAGCAGCTCGCGATCGGCGGGCGGCTCGTCGCGCCGGTCGGCGCGCAGAGCGGGCAGCACCAGGTGCTCACGCTCGTCGAGCGCGTCGCGCACGCGCAATGGCGAGAGTCCCGGCTTGATCGCGTTTTCTTTGTCCCTTTAAAATCCGGAGTGATTTGAAACCGATGAGTATGTTGCGCGCGATGCAAAACAACCGATCCAGGGAACCGCTCACGTTCGCCCAGCGCGCGATCTGTGTGGCTGCGTTCTCCACGCTACTGGCCGCCTGTGCGACGCGGCTCGACAACGCGCCTGTCGTCGACCGCTCCGGGTCGCTCGGCACGACGGCCACCGCGCAGCCCGCGGTGCCGCTCGGGCCGCCGCCGCCGGGCTTCTACCGTGTGAAACCGGGCGACACGCTGTACCGGATCGCGCTCGAGAACGGGCAGAACTATCGCGACATCGCGTCGTGGAACAACCTGGCGAACCCGAACCAGATCGAGGTAGACCAGTTGCTGCGCGTTGCGCCGCCGGGCGGCGCCGCGGTTGCGGGCGTACCGGCTGCGGGCGCACCGGCCGCCGCACCGATCGCGGGCGCCGCCGTCGCGACCGCACCGCTCAGCAGCGGCCCCGCGACGCCGGCCGCCGGTACATCGTCCACGCTCGCAACGCCGCCGGCTGCGGCCACCGGATCGAGCGACACGGCGGCGGCCCCGAGCGGCCCCGTGACGTTCGCGTGGCCCGCGCGCGGCACCGTGCTGAACGGGTTCGACGACGCGAAGAACAAGGGTGTCAACATCGGCGGCACGGCCGGCGAGCCCGTGAAGGCGGCGGCCGACGGCCGCGTCGTCTACTCGGGCAACGGCCTGCGTGGCTACGGCAACCTCATTATCATCAAACACGATGCAACTTACCTCACGGCGTATGCACATAATCGCGCTTTGATGGTAAAAGAGGGGGACGCGGTAACGAAGGGGCAGAAGATCGCCGAGATGGGTAACAGCGATGCCGACCGCGTGATGCTGCATTTCGAGGTTCGCCGGCAGGGTAAGCCTGTCGATCCGCTGAAGTATTTGCCGCCTCAATAACCGAGACGACCATGCCGAAATCGAAGCGCCACGAGCCGCAAGCCGAGTCTGAGAAAATCAGTCGTGCCACGCAAGCATCGGTGGGGCGGGCTGGAGCTTCGACGGACGACGACGACGTCGCGGAAAACGAACGTGATCTCGAGGCACGCGACGCAGAGGCGGACGGTGGCGACGACGAGCGCGAAGGCCGCCCGGAAGCATCGCCCGATGTCGACGATTTCCGCACGATGCTGCAGGCCGAGCTCACGGCCGACACGATCCAGCATTACCTGAACCGCATCAGTGTGAAGCCGCTGCTGACCGTCGAGGAAGAGCAGCGCTATTCCCGGCTCGCCAAGGCCGGCGAATTCGAGGCGCGGCAGGTGATGATCGAACGCAACCTGCGGCTCGTCGTCAGTATCGCCAAGGGGTATCTGAACCGCGGCGTGCCGCTGCTCGACCTGATCGAGGAGGGCAACCTCGGCCTGATGCACGCGATCGAGAAGTTCGACCCGACGCGCGGGTTCCGCTTCTCGACCTATGCGACCTGGTGGATCCGGCAGAGCATCGAGCGGGCGATCATGAACCAGGCCCGCACGGTGCGCCTGCCCGTGCACGTGATCCGCGAACTGAACCAGGTGCTGCGCGCGAAGCGCCACCTCGAAAAGAATTCGATGTCGACGGGCGAGGCGGCCGAGCGCCGCGAAGCCAGCATCGACGACATCGCCTATCTCACCGGCAAGACCGCCGAGGAAGTCACCGACATTCTCGCGCTCAACGAGCACACGGCGTCGCTCGACGCGCCGCTCGACCTCGATCCCGCGAGCAGCCTGCTCGACCTGCTGCCCGACGACCAGAGCCAGTCGCCCGACGCCGAGGTGCAGCACCGCGAGCTCGAGACGCTGACGCGTGCGTGGTTGTCGCGGCTGTCCGACAAGCATCGGCACGTGATCGAGCGCCGCTTCGGCCTGAACCACATCGAACCGGCGACGCTCGAAGAGCTGGCCGACGAGATGGGGCTCACGCGCGAGCGCGTGCGGCAGATCCAGCAGGAAGCGCTGGTGCGCCTCAAGCGGTTCTTTGCCTCCAACGGCGTGCGCAAGGACGCCGTTCTGTAACTGATGACACCGATTCTTGTTTTTGACATCGAGACGATTCCCGATGTCGACGGCATTCGCCGTCTGGAAGACCTGCCCGCGACGCTCGACGATGCCGCGGTGGCCGAACACGCATTCGCCGCACGCCGTGAGAAGACCGGCGGCGATTTCCTGCCGCATCACCTGCAGCGCATTGCGGCGATCTCATGCGTGTTCCGCGACAACAACGGTTTTCGCGTCCGCTCGCTCGGCACGCCGCAGGACAACGAAGCGACGCTGATCCAGTCGTTCTACCGGGTGATCGAGAAATACACGCCGCAACTCGTGTCTTGGAACGGCGGGGGTTTCGATCTGCCGGTGCTCCATTACCGCGCGCTCGTGCACGGTATCCCCGCGACGCGCTACTGGGATCTCGGCGAGGACGACCGCGAATTCAAGTGGAACAACTACATCTCGCGCTATCACTCGCGGCATACCGATCTGATGGATGTGCTCGCGATGTATCAGGCGCGCGCGAACGCGCCGCTCGACGCGCTTGCGAAGCTGTGCGGCTTTCCGGGCAAGCTCGGGATGGACGGCAGCCAGGTGTGGCCGGCGTTCCAGGACGGGCGGATCGAGGAAATCCGCAATTATTGCGAGACCGATGTCGTCAATACGTACCTGCTGTACTGCCGGTTCCAGTTGATGCGCGGCGGCCTGACGCAGAGCGAGTATGCGGACGAGATCCTGCTCGTGAAGAACGCGCTCGCGCAGGAACCGGCGTCGCACTGGGCCGAATACCTGGCCGGTTTCGACGCGTAACGCAGGCGGGCCGCACCGTGGCCGGCGCGATCAAGCAAGTTCGAACAGCACCGGCTGGTGATCCGATGCGCGCACGTCGCCGTCGATCTCGCAGCGCATGACGCGCGGCAGCAGCGTATCGGTCACGAACACGAAGTCGCACGCGAGCGGCCCGTCCGACCATTGCACCGTATCGTAGACGCCGGCCGTCGGTGGCGGCGTGCGGCCGGGATGGCGCGCAACCCATGCGTCGACGAAGCGCGGGGCGTCGGCGACCGGCTCCAGGAAGCGCCGGTACGCATCGCTGCCGAACGCGCTGTTGAAATCGCCGCAGACGATCGCATCGCGCGGCTGGCCGGTCGCGCTGAACGGCCCTTCGGCAGTTTCGGCGGGCGCGGGCCGTTCCGCGTGCGCGCAGGCCTCGCGATGCTGGTCGCGCAGCGCATCGACCTGCGCAAGGCGCTGGCGCGCCGAATAGTATTCGAGATGCGTGGTGACCACGCGCAGCGGGCCGACAGGTGTCTGCAACTCGACGTCGAGCGCGACGCGCGGCATCGACGGTGCGCCGGCGTCGGCCGGCCACGGCAGCAACTGGCGCAGCACGCGCCCGACCGGCAGCCGGGTCGCGATCGCATTGCCGAACTGGCGGCGCGGTGCGCCGGGTTCAATGGCCGGCAGGTCTGCGCCGATGGCTTCGACGATCGTATAACCGGGCAGCAGTGCCGCGAGTTCGGCGAACTGGTCGGGGCCGGGCCGGCCGGGCAGTGCGCCGAAGCCGCGCGTGACCTCCTGCAGGCACAGCACGTCGAAATCGCCGAGCCGGCGGATCGTCGCGACAGTGAGCGAAAGGTCGACAACGCCGTCGGCGTCCCGACCCCATTGGATGTTCCAGTCGATCAATCGCATGGTCGAATCTCCTGCCGGGTGGATCCTGCGCTTCAGGCGGTCCGGTTGGCTTGGCGTCCGCCCGGCTGTTTGCCGGCTTCCGTCGCCTGGCTAACCCGTTCCGGCGAAATGCGGGGCCCCGTATATGCTTAAGTGTCGGCGCTTGCCCCATGCAAAGCGGCCGATGCGGGCCTGCGTCGTCTACAATCTCGCCTTCTTCAACGTTTGTCAGGAAAAGCTGGTGTCCGAAGCCGTCCCCACTTCTGCGCGCAAATCGAAAAATGCGCCCGTCGCGCCCGGGATCGCCCCGGTTCTCGAGATCGAATCGCTCGACATGGAAGCGCGCGGTGTCGGCCGCACGATGACCGAGGACGGCGAGCCGGGCAAGGTCATCTTCGTCGAGGGTGCGCTGCCCGGCGAACGTGTGACCTATTCGAGCTACCGTCGTAAGCCGAGCTACGAGCAGGCGACGGTTGTCGACATTCTGCGCCCGAGCGTGATGCGCACGCAGCCGAAATGCAAGTTCTTCGGCACCTGCGGCGGCTGTTCGATGCAGCATCTCGACATGCGCGCGCAGGTGGCGGTCAAGCAGCGCGTGCTCGAAGACAACCTGTGGCACCTGGCGAAGCTGCGTGCGGAAACGATGTTCGCGCCGATCCACGGCCCGTCGTGGGGCTATCGCTATCGTGCGCGCCTGACCGTGCGCAATGTGGCGAAGAAGGGCGGCGTGCTGGTCGGGTTTCACGAGAAGAAAAGCAGCTATGTCGCCGACATGACGAGTTGCGAAGTGCTGCCGCCGCATGTGTCGGCGATGCTCGTGCCGCTGCGCCGGCTCGTCGAGGGGCTGTCGATCCGCGATCGGATGCCGCAGATCGAGCTCGCGGTCGGCTCGGAGGTCACCGCGCTCGTGCTGCGCGTGCTGGAGCCGATCAACTCGGACGACGAAGCGTTGCTGCGCGCGTTCGCGGACGAACACAAGGTGCAGTTCTGGCTGCAACCGAAGGGCCCCGACACGGTGGCGCCGTTCTATCCGCTTGACGTGTCGCTTGACTACACGCTGCCGGAGTTCGGCATTCGCATGCCGTTCAAGCCGACCGACTTCACGCAGGTCAACCATCAGATCAACCGCGTGCTGGTGGGCCGCGCGCTGCGCCTGCTCGCGCCGTCGCGCGACGATCGCGTGCTCGACCTGTTCTGCGGGATCGGCAACTTCACGCTGCCGCTCGCGCGGCTGTCGCGCGAAGTGATGGGCATCGAGGGCAGCGACACGCTGACGACGCGCGCGCTTGCGAACGCGCGCGAGAACGGCGTCGACGGCCACACGACGTTCGCGTGCCGGAACCTGTTCGAAGTGACGGGCGACGACATCCGTGCGCTCGGCGCATTCGACAAGTTCCTGGTCGACCCGCCGCGCGAAGGCGCGCTCGCAGTGTCGAAGGCGCTGGCCGAGATTGCGCAAAGCGGCGAAGGCCCGCTGCCGAAGCGGATCGTCTACGTGTCGTGCAACCCGTCCACGCTGGCGCGCGACGCGGGCCTGCTCGTGCACGAGGCCGGCTACCGGCTGAAGGGCGCCGGTGTCGTGAACATGTTCCCGAACACGTCGCACGTCGAATCGATCGCGCTGTTCGAGCGCGACTGAGCCCGAGGCGGACGAAAAAAAACCGGCCCGAGGGCCGGTTTTTTCGTGGTGCGTGGCGAACCTCAGTTGCGGTTGCCGCCGAAGATGCCGAGCAGCGCGAGCAGGTTCGTGAACACGTTGTACAGGTCGAGGTAGATCGCGAGCGTCGCCGAGATGTAGTTCGTCTCGCCGCCGTTCACGACGCGCTGGACGTCGAACAGCATGTATGCGGAGAAGATCGCGATCGCGAGCACCGACACGGTGAGCATCAGTGCCGGCAGTTGCAGGAAGATGTTCGCGACCGACGCGAGCAGGATCACGATCACGCCCATGAACAGCCACTTGCCGAGCCCCGAGAAGTCGCGCTTGCTGACGGTGGCGATCGTCGCCATCGCGGCGAAGATGATGCCGGTGCCGCCGAACGCGAGCATGATCAGCGACGGGCCGTTCGAGAAACCGAGAATGAAGCTCAGCAGCCGCGACAGCATCAGGCCCATGAAGAACGTGAAGCCGAGCAGCACGAATACGCCGGCCGCGCTGTTCTTCGTCCGCTCGATCGCGAACATGAAGCCGAACGCGATCGCGAAGAACGCGAGCAGGCTCATCATCGGGCTCGTGGCCGCGAACAGCGAGAAGCCCGTCGCGACGCCGACCCAGGCGCCCAGCACGGTCGGTACCATCGACAGCGCGAGCAGCCAGTACGTGTTCCGCAGCACGCGGTTGCGAACCTCGGCGGTGCTGACGGAACCGCCGCGACCGAAATTGTACGGATAGTCGTTCATGGTTTCTCCTAACATTGAACGCGTGGGCGTCCGGGGCCGGGTCGGCGCGCGCGGTGTGCGGCGCAGCAAACCGGAGCAGCTATGGCTAAGATACGTTCCGCGCCGCGAGGTTTCAATGGCTGCGCGGCGCAAAACATATGGATTCGGAACCTTTCACGTGTGTAAGGGTTCAATCGCAATGATACACGGGATCGTGCTACAATAGCGGATTCATTTGAACCTGTAACTTCTTAATTTCTTGGAGTTTTTATGGCAATCGAGCGCACCCTGTCGATCATCAAGCCGGATGCGGTGGCAAAGAACGTGATCGGCCAGATCTACAGCCGTTTCGAAGGCGCCGGCCTGAAGATCGTCGCATCGCGCATGGCTCACCTGTCGCGTGCTGACGCAGAGAAGTTCTACGCGGTTCACGCAGCGCGTCCGTTCTTCAAGGATCTCGTCGATTTCATGATCTCGGGCCCGGTGATGATCCAGGTTCTGGAAGGTGAAGGCGCGATCCTGAAGAACCGCGACCTGATGGGCGCAACGGATCCGAAGAAGGCGGAACAGGGCACGATCCGCGCCGACTTCGCCGACAGCATCGACGCGAACGCCGTGCACGGCTCGGACGCAGCGGAAACGGCTGCTGTCGAAATCGCGTTCTTCTTCCCGGAAATGAACGTTTACTCGCGTTAAGCCCTGGCTGACAGCAAGTAGGCAGGATTCAGCGCACGCGGCAAGGCAGCACATCATGACGAGCGAAACTTCCGTCAATCTTCTCGACTTCGATGCCGAGGGTCTTGTCGCGTACTGCGGCAGCCTCGGCGAGAAGCCGTTCCGCGCCAAGCAGTTGCAGCGCTGGATCCACCAGTACAACGCCGGCGATTTCGACGGCATGACCGATCTCGCGAAGTCCCTGAGAGAGAAACTCAAGGGCCGCGCGTCGATCGTGATGCCGGATATCGCCAGCGACCACGTTTCCACCGACGGCACGCGCAAGTGGCTGATCGACGTAGGAAACGGCAATGCGGTCGAAACCGTGTTCATCCCGGAAGAGACGCGCGGCACGCTGTGCGTGTCGTCGCAGGCCGGGTGCGCGGTCAACTGCCGCTTCTGCTCGACGGGCAAGCAGGGCTTTTCCCGCAACCTGTCGACAGCCGAAATCATCGGCCAGCTACGGATGGCCGAATTTGCACTGCGAGCGTCGCTGGGCCGTGCGCCCGGCCCGAACGGCAAGGCTGAACGGGTCGTCACCAACGTGGTGATGATGGGCATGGGCGAGCCGCTCCTGAATTACAGCGCGGTCGTGCCCGCGATGCGGCTGATGCTCGACGATAACGCGTACGGCCTGTCGCGCCGCCGCGTCACGCTGTCGACGTCCGGCGTGGTGCCGATGATGGACCGCCTCGGCGCCGAGTTGCCGGTTGCGCTGGCCGTTTCGCTGCACGCGCCGAACGATGCGCTGCGCGACGAGCTGGTGCCGCTCAACAAGAAGTATCCGCTTCGCGAGCTGATGGCTGCGTGCCAGCGCTATCTGAAAGTCGCGCCGCGCGATTTCATTACTTTCGAATACTGCATGCTCGACGGCGTCAACGACACCGAAGCGCATGCGCGCGAACTGCTGGCCGTCACGCGCGACGTGCCGTGCAAGTTCAATCTGATCCCGTTCAATCCGTTTCCGGAATCGGGCCTCATCCGCTCGAAGCCCGAGCAGATCAAGCGCTTTGCACAGGTCCTCATCGACGCGGGTGTCGTCACGACCGTGCGCAAGACGCGCGGCGACGATATCGACGCCGCGTGCGGCCAGTTGGCCGGCGCGGTGAAGGACCGCACGCGCCTCGCGGAACGAACGGGCGCAGCAGCAAAAATCATCGAAGTTCGGGCGATTTGACGGGGATGCCCGTCCGGGGATGCCCGAACCTTTTGGCAGTACAACACGCGAATAGCGATCGGTCGCGGTGCCACGGCACCGCGCATGGTATGAACAGTTGCGGGTGCCGGGCGGCGGGAGCCGGCGGCGGCCGCCAGTGAAGAAGAATCGACGCGAGGACAAGGATGAGTGAGCCGCAGCCGACTAACGGCGCAGAGACGAATGCCGCAAAACCGGCACCGGCGGGACTGGAATCGCTGGCGGCGGTCGGCAGCCGGCTGGCGCAGCTTCGGGAGACGAAGGGCTGGACGGTCGACGACGTATCGGCGCGGCTCAAGGTCGCACCGCAGAAGCTTCGGGCGCTCGAGGCCGGCGACATCAGTCATTTGCCTGGCGCGACGTTCGCGCTCGGTGTCGTGCGCAGCTACGCGAAGATGCTCGGCGTCGACCCGGAACCGTTCGCGCAGGCGCTGCGCCGCGAGCGCGGGGTGCCGGAAGTCGATCTGTCGATGCCCGCGTCGTCGGGGACGGATCTGCCGCGCGGCCGCGTGTCGATTCCGCTGGGCGGCTCGTCGCGCCACCATCCGTGGCTGTGGGGAACGGCGATCGTCGTCGTGGCGGTGGTTGCCGTACTGATGTGGCACACTGGCGGCGATTCGTCGAGCCTGCTCGCGCGCTTCAAGGGCGGCGACACGGAGCATGCGTCGGCTGCGAGCGCACCGGCGGCACCGTCTTCTGTCGTCGAAGAGGCGGCGTCGAACGGCGCGTCGGCCGTAGCCGCCAATGAGGTTCCGGCTCCGGCCGCGACGTCCGCTGCAGCGACGCAGGCGATTGCGTCCGCCGTGCCGGCGCCCGCGCCCCTGGTCGTGACGGCCGCTGCATCGCAGCCCGTCGCGGCAACGACGGCGGCGAGTGCCGCTACGCCGGCCGAGCCGGCGAGCGTCGTGGTTGCGGCAGGCCAGTCGATGGTCGAACTGAAGGTCAAGCAGGATTGCTGGTTCAGCGTGCGCGACAAGAACGGCAAGGAGCTGTTCTCGGCGCTGGTGCGGGCCGGCGAAACGAAGCAGGTCGCCGGCAACGGGCCGTTCAAGGTCACGATCGGCAACAAGGCAGGCCTCGACGCGGTAGCGTTCGACGGAAAACCTGTCGATCCGGCAAAATATTCGGCAGCGCGGGGTAATGTGGCGCGGTTCACGTTGCCCTGACGTCAAGCGCCGTGGCGAAGGCCTGTCGTCGGTATCGGCAGGCCGTGAGGGCACGGCGCTTTTTCAATTCATGCGCCGCGTTGCGGCGCATTCCGCGTAAATGGATCTATCGATGCAATCCGAAGCTCAATCCCCACGCAGCAGTCAGATTTGTTCAACCGAGCCGGTGTTCGGCGGGCATCAGCCGCGCCGCGTGTCGCATGCGGTGGATGTCCGCTGGGGCGGGCAGCTCGTGACGATCGGCGGCGCTGCGCCGGTGCGCGTGCAGTCGATGACGAATACCGACACGGCCGACGCGATCGGCACCGCGATCCAGATCAAGGAACTCGCGAACGCAGGCTCCGAACTGGTGCGCATCACGGTCAACACGCCCGAGGCGGCGGCCGCCGTGCCGGCGATCCGCGAGCAGCTCGACCGGATGGGCGTGACCGTGCCGCTCGTCGGCGATTTCCACTACAACGGCCACCTGCTGCTGCGCGACTACCCGGGCTGCGCGGAGTCGCTGTCGAAATACCGGATCAACCCCGGCAACGTCGGTCAGGGCGCGAAGCGCGATACGCAGTTCGCGCAGATGATCGAGGCCGCGGCCAAGTACGACAAGCCGGTGCGGATCGGCGTGAACTGGGGCAGCCTCGACCAGGACCTGCTCGCGCGCATGATGGACGAGAACGGCGCGCGTTCGCAGCCGTGGGACGCGCAAAGCGTGATGTACGAGGCGCTGATCCAGTCGGCGATCGGCTCGGCCGAGCGTGCGGTCGAGCTGGGTCTCGGCCGCGACCGCATCGTGCTGTCGTGCAAGGTCAGCGGCGTGCAGGACCTGATCGCCGTGTACCGCGAACTCGGCCGCCGCTGCGGCTTCGCGCTGCACCTTGGGCTGACCGAGGCCGGCATGGGCTCGAAGGGCATCGTCGCATCGACGGCCGCGCTCGGCGTGCTGCTGCAGGAAGGGATCGGCGACACGATCCGCATCTCGCTGACGCCGGAACCGGGCGCGTCGCGCACGGGCGAGGTGATCGTCGGCCAGGAAATCCTCCAGACGATGGGCCTGCGCTCGTTCGCGCCGATGGTGATCGCGTGCCCGGGCTGCGGCCGTACGACGAGCACGCTGTTCCAGGAACTCGCGATGCAGATCCAGACCTACCTGCGCGAGCAGATGCCGGCTTGGCGCAAGGAGTATCCGGGCGTCGAGAAGATGAACGTCGCGGTGATGGGCTGCATCGTCAACGGCCCGGGCGAATCGAAGCACGCGAACATCGGCATCAGCCTGCCGGGTTCGGGCGAAAACCCGGCCGCGCCCGTCTTCATCGACGGCGAGAAGGTCAAGACGCTGCGCGGCGAGCGGATCGCCGAGGAATTCCAGCAGATCGTCAGCGACTACGTCGCACGCAACTATGGCCGCGTCGACGCGGCCGCGAATTAATTCGTCCACACACACGATGACTGAACAGAAACGCAAGATCGAGAAGCTCACCGGCGTCAAGGGCATGAACGACATCCTTCCGCAGGATGCCGGCCTGTGGGAATTCTTCGAAGCCACCGTGAAATCGCTGCTGCGCGCGTACGGCTACCAGAACATCCGCACGCCGATCGTCGAAAACACGCAGCTCTTCACGCGCGGCATCGGCGAAGTCACGGACATCGTCGAGAAGGAGATGTACAGCTTCACCGACGCGCTGAACGGCGAGAACCTGACGATGCGCCCGGAAAACACCGCGGCCGTCGTGCGTGCGTCGATCGAGCACAACATGCTGTACGACGGCCCGAAGCGCCTGTGGTACATCGGCCCGATGTTCCGTCACGAGCGTCCGCAGCGCGGCCGCTACCGCCAGTTCCACCAGGTCGGCGTCGAGGCGCTCGGCTTCGCGGGCCCCGATGCGGATGCCGAGATCATCATGATGTGCCAGCGCCTGTGGGATGACCTCGGCCTGACCGGCATCAAGCTCGAGATCAACTCGCTCGGCCTCGCCGAAGAGCGCGCCGCGCACCGCGTCGAACTGATCAAGTACCTCGAGCAGTTCGTCGACATGCTCGACGAGGATGCGAAGCGCCGCCTGTATACGAACCCGCTGCGCGTGCTCGACACGAAGAATCCCGCGCTGCAGGAGATCGCGCAGAACGCGCCGAAGCTGATCGACTTCCTCGGCGACGAATCGCGCGCGCACTTCGAAGGGCTGCAGCGCCTGCTGCTCGCGAACAACATTCCGTTCAAGATCAACCCGCGTCTCGTGCGCGGCCTCGACTACTACAACCTGACCGTGTTCGAGTGGGTGACCGACAAGCTCGGCGCGCAGGGCACGGTCGCGGCCGGCGGCCGCTACGATCCGCTGATCGAGCAGCTCGGCGGCAAGCCGACCGCCGCGTGCGGCTGGGCGATGGGCATCGAGCGTATCCTCGAGCTGCTGAAGGAAGAGGATCTGGCGCCGGAGCAGGAAGGTGTCGACGTGTATGTCGTGCACCAGGGCGAGACTGCGCGCGAACAGGCGTTCATCGCGGCCGAGCGTCTGCGCGACACGGGCCTCGACGTGATCTTCCACTGCAGCGCCGACGGCGCGCCGGCGAGCTTCAAGTCGCAGATGAAGCGGGCCGATGCAAGCGGCGCGGCATTCGCGGTGATCTTCGGCGAAGAAGAGGTCGCGAACGGCACGGTGGGCGTGAAAGCGCTGCGCGGTGCGGGTGAAGAAGGGGAAAAGAACGTTCAGCAGACCGTACCGGTCGAAAGCTTGACCGAATTCCTAATCAATGCGATGGTTGCATCCGCCGAAGACGGCGACGACTGATCGCGCTGGCATTCGCTCGACTAGAACGGCTTGAACAGGAAGGAATCGCTCGCCGATGAGTTACCACGACGAACAAGAATCGATTGAAAGTCTCAAGGCGTGGTGGGCCCGCTGGGGCAACCTCACCACGTGGATCGTGCTCGCGGCGCTCGTCGTCGCGGCCGGTTTCAACGGCTGGAACTACTGGCAGCGCCGTCAGGCCGCCGAGGCGTCCGGGCTGTACGAGCAGGTCCAGAAGGCCGCCGCCGCGAACGACAAGGCGACGATGGCCCGCGCGGCCGCCGACATGGAAGACAAGTTCGGCAGCACGCCGTATGCGCAGATGACGGCGCTCGCGGCCGCGAAGGTGCTGTACGCGGCCGGCGACGCCGCAGGTGCGAAGACGCAACTGCAATGGGCCGTCGATCACGCCAAGGATGACGAGTACAAGCAGATCGCGAAGCTGCGTCTGGCGTCGCTGCTGCTCGACGAGAAGGCATACGACGCGGGCCTCGCGCTGCTGTCGGGTACGCCGCTCGATGCATTCAAGGGCCTCGTGGCCGATCGCCGCGGCGATCTGCTTGCCGCGCAAGGCAAGACCGACGACGCGCGCGCCGCTTACAAGCTCGCGCTCGACGGCCTGTCGAAGGACGACCAGTCCGCGCGCCAGCTCGTGCAGTTCAAGCTGGACGCGCTCGGCGGCTGAACCCCGGCCCCCTCAACCTCTTAACTCTGCTTCGCTAACCGATGAATTTGCTGAAACGTTACGCTGTGCCCGTTGCCTGCGCGGCGGCTGTCCTGGCATTGGCGGCCTGCTCGTCGTCGAAGGATGCGCGCCGCGTGCCGACGCCGCTCACCGAGTTCAAGCCCGTGATGGACGTGCAACAGGTCTGGAAGGCAAGCGTCGGCAAGGGCGGACGCTACCTGTTCTCGCCGGTGGCCGTGGGCGACGCCGTCTACGCGGCGGGTGAAAACGGTTCGGTCGAGAAGATCGACGCGAAGACGGGCCAGTCGATCTGGCGCTCGAAGGTCGGTTCGGACCTGTCGGCCGGTGTCGGCAGCGACGGCAACCTGACCGCGGTCGGCGCGCTGAAGGGCGGCGTGTTCGTGCTGGGCCCGGACGGGAAGCAACTGTGGAAGACCAGCGTACAGGGCGAGATCTTCTCGCCGCCGCTCGTCGGCAACGGCCTCGTGGTCGTCCGCACGATCGACGGCCAGGTGATCGCGTTCAACGCGCAGACGGGCGAGCAGAAGTGGAACTACCGTAACCGCGCGGTGCCGCTGAACCTGCGTGTGTCGGCCGGCATGACGTTCGCGGGCGACGCGGCGGTGCTGGCGGGCTTCCCGGGCGGCGGTCTCGTCGCGATCAACCTGCAGACGGGCGAGCCGTTCTGGCAGACGCCCGTGTCGTTCCCGAAGGGCGTGACCGAGGTCGAGCGCATCAACGACGTCAGCGGTCCGCCGACGCTCGTGGGCGCCGAAGCCTGCGCGGTGACGTTCCAGGGTCAGCTTGGCTGCTTCGATGCGAACTCGGGCCGCCCGCTGTGGGAAAAGGCGTTCTCGAGCCGCAGCGGCCTTGCACAGGACGATTCGGTGGTCGCCGGCGGCGACGACTGGTCGGTCGTGACCGCGTACGACGCGGCCTCGGGCAACCAGCTGTGGCGCAACGACAAGCTGAAGAGTCGTGACGTCGGCGTGCCGTACCTGCTCGGGCATGCGGTCGTGATGGGCGACTACCAGGGCTTCGTGCACTTCCTGTCGCGCGAAGACGGCAGCTTCATCGCGCGGATGAAGACCGACGGCAGCGCGATTACGGCGGCGCCGGTCCTCGCGGGCAACACGCTCGTCGTGCAGACGAAGGACGGCGGCCTGTACGGGTTCCGTCCGCGCTGACGCGCAGGAAACATGCGCAGCCGCGGCGCGGCGGGCTTGTCCCGCGCGCCCCGGCCGCGCGACATGAAGGCGGCCGGTGTTCCCGGCCGCTCGGTATTTGAAAGGCAGTTCGAGACGAAAGACGACGGCGCGCGACGCGCGCCCGGCGCGCGCATCCGGCGCGGCGCGAATTCGTGATATTTTCATTCAGCGCAGCCGCCCGCAGCAGCGGGCCTCCCGCTGCTGCGCTTCACCGTAGAAAACACAGATGAAACCGGTCATTGCCCTCGTTGGGCGCCCCAATGTGGGGAAATCCACGCTGTTCAACCGGCTCACGCGCTCGCGCGATGCGCTGGTCGCCGACTTGCCAGGCCTGACGCGCGATCGCCATTACGGCGAAGGGCGCGTCGGCGAACGGCCGTACCTGGTCGTCGATACGGGCGGCTTCGAACCCGTCGCGAAGGACGGCATCCTGCACGAGATGGCGCGCCAGACGCGGCAGGCGGTCGAGGAAGCCGACGTCGTCGTGTTCATCGTCGACGGCCGCAACGGGCTCGCGCCGCAGGACAAGTCGATTGCCGACTACCTGCGCAAGACCGGCCGGCCGATCTTCCTCGTCGTCAACAAGGCCGAGGGGATGAAGTACACGGCGGTCGCGACGGACTTCTACGAGCTCGGGCTCGGCGATCCGCGCGCGATCTCGGCCGCGCACGGCGACGGCGTCACCGACATGATCAACGAGGCGCTGGACGTCGCGTACGCGGACCAGCCGGAAGAGGAAGACGACAACGACCCGTCGCGCGGCATCAAGATCGCGATCGTCGGCCGTCCGAACGTCGGCAAGTCGACGCTCGTGAACGCGCTGATCGGCGAGGACCGCGTGATCGCGTTCGACATGCCGGGCACGACGCGCGACTCGATCTACGTCGACTTCGAGCGTAACGGCAAGAAATATACGCTGATCGACACGGCCGGCCTGCGGCGTCGCGGCAAGGTGTTCGAAGCGATCGAGAAGTTTTCGGTCGTGAAGACGCTGCAGTCGATCTCCGATGCGAACGTCGTCATTCTTCTGCTGGATGCGCAGCAGGACATTTCCGACCAGGACGCGCACATCGCCGGCTTCGTCGTCGAGCAGGGCCGCGCGCTCGTGATCGGCGTCAACAAGTGGGACGGGCTCGACGAGCACGCGCGCGATCGCGCGAAAGCGGATTTGACCCGCAAGCTGAAATTCCTCGACTTCGCGAAATCGCACTTCATTTCGGCCGCGAAGAAGACGGGCATCGGCACGCTGATGCGCTCGGTCGACGACGCGTACGCGGCGGCGATGGCGAAGCTGCCGACGCCGAAGCTCACGCGCGCGCTGATCGAGGCCGTCGAGTTCCAGCAGCCGCGCCGTCGCGGCCCGGTGCGTCCGAAGCTGCGCTACGCGCACCAGGGCGGCCAGAATCCGCCGATCATCGTCATCCACGGCAACGCGCTCGACGCCGTGACGGAAACGTACAAGCGCTACCTGGAAAACCGGTTCCGCGAAACTTTCTCGCTGACCGGGACTCCATTGCGCATAGAGTTCCGTTCGTCGAACAACCCGTACGCGGACAAGGGCTGAAGCACGCCTGTTACACGTGTCCCGCAAGGGATAGGCCGCAAGGCCTATGCCCCGGGCGGGGCAGGCAAAATCGGCTATAGTGTAGCGATTGGCGCCGGATCTCTTTTTCTTCGCCGCCAATTCAGATCAACCTGCAAAAAAAGATGGAGTACGCCATGAGCAACAAAGGGCAATTGTTACAAGACCCGTTTTTGAACGCACTGCGCAAAGAGCACGTTCCCGTTTCGATCTACCTCGTCAACGGCATCAAGCTTCAAGGGAACATTGAATCGTTCGACCAGTACGTCGTGTTGCTCCGTAATACGGTGACCCAGATGGTCTACAAGCACGCCATCTCGACGGTCGTGCCGGCGCGCCCGGTGAATTTCCACCCGGACGCGGAAGCTACGTCCTAACCTATCGCAGCGGCCGGCATCCGGTCGCCGCGAGCGACCGATGCCAGCCGCCTTATCTTGACACCCGATAATTTGATCAACGCAGCGCTCGTCGGCATCGATTTCGGCAAGACCGATTTCGAGGCCAGTCTCGAAGAACTCAGTCTTCTCGCCTCCAGCGCGGGGGCCCATCCCGCCGTCACCCTCACAGGTCGTCGCGCCAGTCCCGATGCCGCGATGTTCATCGGCAGCGGCAAAGCCGATGAACTGCGGCTCGCCTGCGACGCTCACAACGTCGAAATCGTCATCTTCAACCACGCACTGGCGCCGGCCCAGCAACGCAATCTGGAGCGGGCACTTAACAGGCGGGTCATCGATCGCACGAGCCTCATCCTCGACATCTTTGCGCAGCGCGCCCGCAGCCACGAAGGCAAGCTGCAGGTCGAACTCGCGCAGCTTCAATACCTGTCGACGCGGCTCATTCGTGCATGGACCCACCTCGAACGGCAGAAGGGTGGTATCGGCCTGCGCGGCCCCGGCGAAACCCAGCTCGAAACCGACCGCCGGCTGATCGGCGAGCGCATCAAGATGCTGAAGTCGCGGCTCGACCGGCTGCGCCGGCAACACAGCACGCAACGCCGGCAGCGCGCGCGCAGCGGCACGATGTCCGTGTCGCTCGTCGGCTATACGAACGCGGGCAAGTCGACGCTGTTCAATGCGCTGACGAAAGCGCAGGCCTACGCGGCCGACCAGTTGTTCGCCACGCTCGATACGACGTCGCGGCGCGTGTACCTCGGCGACGAGGTCGGCCAGATCGTCGTGTCGGATACGGTCGGGTTCATCCGCGAGCTGCCTCACCAGCTCGTCGCGGCGTTCCGCGCGACCCTCGAGGAAACGATCCACGCGGATTTGCTGCTGCACGTGGTCGATGCGTCGAGCGCGGTCAGGCTCGAGCAGATCGAGCAGGTCAACGGCGTGTTGCACGAGATCGGCGCGGACACGATCCGGCAGGTGCTGGTGTTCAACAAGATCGACGCGGTGCCCGAACTGGCGGCCCGCGGCGACGCGGTCGAGCGGGACGAGTATGGTAATATTTCGCGCGTCTTTTTGAGCGCGCGCACCGGTCAGGGTCTTGACGCGTTGCGTGCCGCCATCGCCGAGATCGCCACCGCGGAACACCTTTCGAGCGCGACGTTACTCAACGGCGCGCTCGACGGCGCGTCCGCGGAACCACACGAAGACCACACGATTTCCGAACACGGGCGCTAACCGGTCCCGGCCGGTTCGCCGGCGTCTTATCTGGTGAACAAACTCTGGTGAACGAATACAACAAGCGGAGTACCTGGCGGCGGATGCGCGCCTTGCTGTCGATCAACGATCCCCGCTGGGGACGCGGCGAAGGCAATGGCAAAGACGGATCCCGACCCCGCGCGAACGAATCGAAGCGTCCGCAAGGCGGCGACGGCGATGGTCCGCCCGATCTCGACGAGATGTGGCGCAACTTCAACCGACGCCTGAGCGGCCTTTTCGGCGGCAAGGGCGGCAACGGCTTCCGTCCTGACAACGGCCGGGCCGCGCGGGTCGGCGTGGGCATCGTGATCGGCGTGCTGGTCGCGGTCTACGCGGGCAGCGGGCTGTTCGTCGTACAGGACGGCCAGACGGGCGTCGTGCTGCAGCTCGGCAAGCTGTCGGGCACGGTCGGCCAGGGCGTGCACTGGCGCGCGCCGTATCCGTTTGCGTCGCACGAGATCGTCGACACGTCGCAGGTCCGCTCGATCGAGATCGGCCGCAACAATGTCGTGCGTCTCGCGAACGTGAAGGAAGCGGCGATGCTGACGCGCGATGCCGACATCGTCGACGTGCGCTTCATCGTCCAGTACCGGATCCGTTCCGCAACCGATTACCTGTTCCGCAGCGTCGATCCCGAGCGCAGCGTGTCGCAGGCCGCGCAGGCCGCGGTGCGTGCGATCGTCGGTACGCGCAGCGCAGCCGATGTGCTGAACCAGGACCGCGACGCGCTGCGCGAGCAGCTTTCCGCCGCCATCCAGCGCGATCTCGACCGCTACCAGTCGGGGCTCGAGGTAACGGCCGTCACGATGCAGAGCGTCGCGGCGCCGGAGCAGACGCAGGCCGCCTACGGTGAAGTCGCGAAGGCGCGCGACGAGCGCGAGGCCGCGAAGCGCGCCGCGCAGGCGTACGCAAGCGACCTGCTGCCGAAGGCGCAGGGCGATGCCGCGAAGCTCGTCGACGAAGCGAAGGCCTATTCCGATCGCGTGGTCACGCAAGCCGAAGGCGATGCCGATCGCTTCAAGCAGGTCTACGCGCAGTACTCGAAGGCGCCGGCGGTGATCCGCGAGCGCATGTACCTCGAGACGATGCAGGAAATCTATTCGAACGCGACGAAGGTGTTCGTCGGCAACAAGGGCGGCAACAGCGTCGTCTATCTGCCGCTCGACAAGCTCGTCGAGCAGGGGCGGCAAAACGCCGCGACGTCGACCGGTGCAACCGCGCCCGATGCGGCGTCGGCACCGGCGGCCGTTGCGCCGGCGGCGGCCGTACCCGCGAGCGCGGCACCGGCCGCCGCGGCATCCGGCAGCGACGTGCTGCGATCGCGCGAAGCGTTCCGCAGCCGGTCGCGTGAAGACGATCTGAAGTAACGGGGAGCGCAGAACATGAACCGAATCATTGCGCTCGTCGTCGCGATCGTGATCGTTGCCTTCGCGGCGTCCTCGACGATCCTGACCGTCGATCCGCGCCATACGGCCGTGCTGTCGGGCCGCGACGGCGCGCAGCCCGAACTCGCCGGCCCCGGCATCCATTTCAAGCTGCCGCCGCCGCTGCAGACGGCCACGCTGATCGACACGCGCCTGCAATCGCTCGAGTCGTCCGATCCGCTGCAACTGGCCACGGAAGACAAGCACGACCTGCTCGTCGCCTATGCGGTGAAGTACCGGATCAGCGATCCGATGAAGTATTTCACGGCGACGGGCGGTGACCCGGCGGCCGCTACCGAACGCCTGGCCGGCGTGCTGAAGAGCGCGCTCGGCGACGCGTTCGGCAAGCGTGCGCTCGACGACGCCCTCGGCAGCCAGCGTACGATCGCCGATGCGGCCCGCGATGCGGCGAAGGCGAAGGCATCCGGTTTCGGCGTCGACGTGGTCGACGTCCAGTTGACGCGTGTCGACTTGCCGGCCGCGCAGACGGACGCCGTCTATCAACGGATGATCGGCGCGCTGCGCGATCAGGCGGCACAGGTGCGTGCGGAAGGCGCGGCCGACGTCGAGCAGATCAAGGCCGACGCCGAACGCGAACAGCAGGCCGTGCTTGCGAACGCGTACAAGTCTGCGCAGACGATCAAGGGCGAGGGCGACGCGAAGGCCGCGACGATTGCCGCCGATGCGTTCGGCCGCGATCCGCAGTTCTATCAGTTCTACGCGAGCCTGCAGGCCTACCGGAACACCTTCAAGCGCAACGACATCATCGTCGTCGATCCCGACAGCGAGTTCTTCCGCTTCATGCGCAGCCCGACGGGCGGTGCCGCACCGGCGGCGCCTGCTCCCCGCAAACACTGACCTTGGGGCGCCGCGACGAGCGGCGCCGTCGCTCGCATGGACCTGGCTGGCTCGTTGTTGCTCGCAGTAGCGCTGATGCTGATCATCGAGGGGGCGTTCCCCTTCGTGTTTCCCGTCGCCTGGCGCGACACGTTTCGTAGAATAGCTGAGCGGCCGCCGCATCATATCCGGATCGGCGGGCTGATCGTGATGGTGCTCGGGCTCGTGCTGCTGCTGCTCGCCACCTGACCGGCGACCTGATCCGGACGGCGCATCCGCCGTTCGTCCCGCCCGATTTCGAATTTCCGATTCACATCGCGGCGCGCGTGTCGTGCGCCGTTTCCTGTCGTAGGACCGTACCGATGTCGACCTGGTTACTTCCCGAGAATATCGCCGACGTACTGCCGTCGGAAGCGCGCAAGATCGAGGAGCTGCGCCGCAGGCTGCTCGACCGCTTCCGTTCGTACGGCTACGAAATGGTGATGCCGCCGCTGCTCGAGTATCTCGAGTCGCTGCTGACGAGCGGCGGCGCCGATCTGCGCCTGCGCACCTTCAAGCTGGTCGACCAGTTGTCGGGCCGTACGCTCGGCCTGCGCGCGGACATCACGCCGCAGGTCGCGCGGATCGACGCGCACCTGTTGAACCGTCAGGGCGTGACGCGCCTCTGCTACGCGGGCCACGTGATGCATACGCGCCCGCGCGGCCTGCACGCGACGCGCGAGCAGATCCAGATCGGTGCTGAAATCTACGGGCATGCCGGTCTGGAAGCCGATCTCGAGATCCAGCAACTGATGCTCGACGCACTGCATCTCGCGGGCCTGTCGCGCATCCGTCTCGACCTCGGCCACGCGGGCGTGCTCGCGGCGCTGCTGGCGCGCGATGCGCAGGCCGCCGAGCGCGGCGAGTCGCTGTACGACGCGCTGTCGGGCAAGGATGTACCGCTGCTGAACGAACTCACCGGCGATCTCGGCGCCGATACGCGCGCAGCGCTGCGCGCACTGCCGAACCTTTACGGCGACGCGAGTGTGCTCGCCGAGGCGCGCGCACGGTTGCCGGCGCTGCCCGAAATCACGCGGGCGCTCGACGATCTGGCGCAGCTCGCCGCACAGGCGAAGGGCGCCGAAGTGGCGATCGACCTCGCCGACCTGCGCGGCTACGCGTACCACAGCGGTGCGATGTTCAGCGCCTACATCGACGGCGTGCCGAACGCGATCGCGCGCGGCGGCCGCTACGACCACGTGGGCCAGGCGTATGGCCGTGCCCGTCCGGCAACGGGCTTCTCGCTCGACCTGCGCGAGCTCGCGCGGATTTCACCGGTCGAGGCGCGCGGCACCGCGATTCTCGCGCCGTGGGCACAGGACGACGCGCTGGGTGCGGCCGTCGCGGCGCTGCGCGATGCGGGCGAGGTCGTGATCCAGGCACTGCCGGGCCACGACCACGTGCTCGACGAGTTTGCATGCGATCGTTCGCTCGTCGAGCGCAACGGCGCATGGGTGGTCGAACCCCGATAAACAGGCGTCCGCGGGCCGTGCTTCGGCGTGCATATCGTTGAAGCGAAACGGAAAAATTCGGAATCGCCCGCGAACATAGGTAGAATACGTTTTTAACCAGCTAACGAATCAACATGTCTGCCAGCGCAGTGAACGTGACTCCCGGGCGCAATGTCGTCGTCGTGGGAACTCAATGGGGTGATGAAGGCAAGGGCAAGATCGTCGACTGGCTGACGGACCACGCTCAGGGCGTCGTGCGTTTCCAGGGCGGCCACAACGCCGGCCACACCCTCATCATCGGCGGCAAGAAAACGATCTTGCGCCTCATTCCGTCGGGCATCATGCGTGAAGGCGTCGCCTGCTACATCGGCAACGGCGTCGTCCTGTCCCCCGAAGCACTGTTCAAGGAAATCGGCGAGCTCGAAGAAGCCGGCGTGAACGTGCGCGACCGTCTGTTCATTTCCGAAGCCGCAACGCTGATCCTGCCGTACCACATCGCGATCGACCAGGCGCGCGAAGCGCGCAAGGGCGCAGGCAAGATCGGCACGACGGGCCGCGGCATCGGCCCCGCGTACGAAGACAAGGTCGGCCGCCGCGCGCTGCGCGTGCAGGACCTGTTCGACGCGAAGACCTTCGCCGACCGCCTGCGCGAAAACCTCGACTTCCACAACTTCGTGCTGACCCAGTACCTGGGTGGCGCGGCCGTCGACTTCCAGGCCACGCTCGACACGATGCTCGGCTATGCCGATCGCCTGAAGCCGATGGTGGCCGACGTGTCGCGCCGCCTGTACGACGCGAATAACGCAGGCCAGAACCTGCTGTTCGAAGGCGCGCAGGGCACGCTGCTCGATATCGACCACGGCACCTATCCGTTCGTCACGTCGAGCAATTGCGTCGCGGGTGCGGCGTCGGCCGGCGCGGGCGTCGGTCCGCAGAAGCTCAACTACATCCTCGGCATCACGAAGGCGTATTGCACGCGCGTCGGCTCGGGCCCGTTCCCGAGCGAGCTGTACGACGCGGACAACCCGCAGCGCCAGGACCAGGTCGGCGTCACGCTCGCGAACGTCGGCAAGGAGTTCGGTTCGGTCACCGGCCGTCCGCGCCGCACGGGCTGGCTCGATGCGGCCGCGCTGCGCCGCTCGATCCAGATCAACGGCGTGTCGGGCCTGTGCATGACGAAGCTCGACGTGCTCGACGGCCTCGACGAAGTCAAGCTGTGCGTCGGCTACAAGATCGACGGCAAGGATGCGGACATCCTGCCGCGCGGCGCAGCCGATGTGGCCCGTTGCGAGCCCGTGTACGAAACGTTCGCCGGCTGGAAGGAAAGCACGGTCGGCATCAAGACGTGGGAAGCGCTGCCGGCCAATGCGCAGGCCTACCTGACCCGTGTCCAGGAAGTGGCTGGCGTGCCGGTCGACATGGTGTCGACGGGCCCGGACCGCGACGAAACGATCCTGCTCCGCCATCCGTTCAAGGTGTAACCCCAGATGACGCAGCAAATCACGATGACGGCGGCAGACTTGATGACCGATCCGCGCAACGACGACAAGAATCTGTGGGTAGGCTGGGACGAGTATCACCGTCTGATCGAGCTGCTCGCGCTCCAGGTGCACGCATCGGGCTGGAAGTTCGACCAGATCCTGTGCCTCGCGCGCGGCGGCCTGCGCGTCGGCGATCAACTGTCGCGCATCTATGACGTGCCGCTCGCGATCCTCGCGACGAGTTCGTACCGGGAAGCGGCAGGCACCGAGCAGGGCGACCTCGACATCGCGCAGTACATCACGATGACGCGCGGCAACCTCGCGGGCAACGTGCTGCTGGTCGACGATCTCGTCGATTCGGGCGTCACGCTTGCACGCGTGCAGGAGCACCTGAAGGAGCGCTATCCGGCCGTGACGGCCGTGCGTTCGGCCGTGCTCTGGTACAAGGGTTGCTCGAAGGTCAAGCCGGACTATCACACGCAGTATCTGCCGACGAATCCGTGGATTCATCAGCCGTTCGAGGAGTGGGACACGGTTCGTCCGCACAACCTCGAGGCGTGGATCAAGCGCGGTCGCGCGCAGCGCGACGGTTCGGGCGCCTAAGCGCCCGGCCGATCGAAGGAAAGCCTTGTACGGCGCCGCTTGCGGCGCCGTTTTTCATTGCGGCACTGATTGCGCGGCACGGCGTGCCCTGCGTATCCGGTAGGCAGACGGCGCCGCCCCGGCTATGATGGCAGCCCTGCCACAGCTCGCGCCGGATTGCATGCGCAGCGTGGATCACGTGGTTTCGCGGCAACAGAGCAGGGCGGTGTTTCACGGGGGCGCGAGTAGAATAGCGCTCGTTTTGTCCGACCCGGACCCGATTATTACGCTTCATATGAACGACACGATCCACGCGACCGACGCAGCACACGCGCCGCACTCGACGCACCAACACTCGATGCGGGCGCTAGCGATAGCAGCCATCGGCGTCGTGTTCGGCGACATCGGCACCAGCCCGCTGTATTCGCTCAAGGAGGCGTTCAGCCCCGCGCACGGCATCCCGCTGACCGAAGGCTCGATTCTCGGCGTGATCTCGCTGCTGTTCTGGGCAATCATCCTGGTGGTCGGCATCAAATACCTGCTGTTCGTGATGCGGGCAGACAACAACGGCGAAGGCGGCGTGCTCGCGCTGATGGCGCTGTCGCTGCGGCCGCTCGACTCGAAAACCCGCGTCGCGGGCGCACTGATGGCGCTCGGGATATTCGGCGCGTGCATGTTCTACGGGGACGCGGTGATCACGCCGGCGATCTCGGTGATGTCGGCCGTCGAAGGTCTCGAGATCGCGACGCCGCACCTGTCCCATCTCGTGATGCCGATCACGATCGTGATCCTGATCGCGCTGTTCTGGATCCAGCGCCACGGCACCGCGCTGGTCGGCAAGCTGTTCGGCCCGATCATGGTGCTGTGGTTCGTCGTGATTGCCGCGCTCGGCGTGTACCACATCGTCCGCGTGCCGGGCATCATCGCGGCAATCAACCCGTATTACGCCGCGTCGTTCATGTCGGAGCACGTGCTGCAGGCCTACGTCGTGCTCGGCTCGGTCGTGCTGGTGCTGACCGGCGCGGAAGCGCTCTACGCGGACATGGGCCACTTCGGCGCGAAGCCGATCCGCCTCGCTGCATACGGGCTCGTGATGCCGTCGCTGGTACTGAACTACTTCGGCCAGGGCGCGCTGCTGATCCAGAACCCGAAGGCGATCGAGAACCCGTTCTTCCTGCTGGCGCCCGAATGGGGGCTGCTGCCGCTCGTCGTGCTGTCGACGGTCGCGACCGTGATCGCGTCGCAGGCCGTGATCTCGGGCGCGTATTCGCTGACGTCGCAGGCGATCCAGCTCGGCTACGTGCCGCGCATGAAGGTGCTGCATACGTCCGAACTCGCGATCGGCCAGATCTACGTGCCGGTCGTGAACTGGTTGCTGCTGTTCGTGATCCTCTGCATCGTGGTCGGCTTCAAGAGCTCCGACAACCTCGCGGCCGCGTACGGCATCGCGGTGACGGCGACGATGGTGATCACAACCGTGCTCGCGGCTGTCGTGATGGTGAAGGTGTGGAACTGGAACCGCCTGCTGGTCGGTGCGATCATCGCCGTGTTCCTCGCGGTCGATCTCGGCTTCTTCGGCGCGAACCTGCTGAAGGTCGCGCAGGGCGGCTGGCTGCCGCTCGGCATCGGCGCGCTGCTGTTCTTCCTGCTGATGACCTGGTACAAGGGGCGCCACATCGTCAAGGAGCGCACGGCAGCCGACGGCATTCCGCTCGAGCCGTTCCTGCAGGGGTTGCTCGCGCATCCGCCGCATCGCGTGTCGGGCACCGCGATCTACCTGACCGGCAACGACAAGCTCGTGCCCGTCAGCCTGCTGCACAACCTGAAGCACAACAAGGTGCTGCACGAGCGGACCATTTTCCTGACGTTCGTCACGCGCGACATTCCTTACGTGCGCGACGACAAGCGCCTGAGCTCGCGCGATGCGGGCGGCGGACTCTACATCGTGACGGCAGAGTACGGCTTCAACGAGACGCCGGACGTGAAGGCCATGCTCGAGGAATTCGGCCGCACGCGCGACATGACGTTCGAGCTGATGGATACGTCGTTCTTCCTCGCGCGCGAAACGGTCGTGCCGACCCATCTGCCCGGGATGTCGATCTGGCGCGAGCGCGTGTTCGCGTGGATGCATCAGAATGCCGCGAAGCCGACCGATTTCTTCTCGATTCCGGCGAACCGCGTCGTCGAGCTCGGCACGAAGATCGAGATCTGACCGGGCGCGGCGCGCGGGCCTTCCGGCCGCGCGCCGCGTCTGTCGACCGCCCCGACAGGCCGCGATCGTTCGCCTTGCCGGCCGTCGCCGCAAGAGCAAACGCAGCCGCATCACGCTGCGTGTTCCGCACAAGCCAAACCAGCCAAACCAGCCAATCCGGTAGCCGACTGCGTGCCCGCAGGCGCCAGTACGCGTCAAGCCGTGCGCGCTTGCGGCAGTAATGAAAAAGCCCGCCTGCGGCGGGCTTTTCGCGCGTCAACGGCTTTCGCGGGCTCAGCGCTTCAGCTTCGCGAATGCCGCGGCCATCGCGCCGGCCGGTTCCGGCTCGCGCGAACGCGGCGGGCGCGCGGCGCCGCGTCCCGCGTTGCCGCGATCCTGGCCGCCGCGCGGCGACATGCCGGGTGCTGCCGCATCGTCGTCGAGGCGCATCGTCAGCGCAATGCGCTGGCGCTTCACGTCGACGTCGAGCACCTTTACCTTGACGACCTGGCCGGCCTTCACGACTTCGTGCGGGTCCTTGATGAATTTCGTCGACATCGCGGACACGTGGACGAGGCCGTCCTGATGGACGCCGATATCCACGAATGCGCCGAACGCGGCGACGTTCGTCACGACCCCTTCGAGCGTCATGCCCGGCACGAGATCCGACACCTTCTCGACGCCTTCGCGGAACGTCGCGGTCTTGAATTCCGGACGCGGATCGCGGCCCGGCTTCTCCAGTTCGGACAGGATGTCGCGCACGGTCGGCAGGCCGAAACGTTCGTCGACAAATTCCGACGGGGACAGGCCCGACAGCGCTTCGCGGTTGCCGAGCACGTCGTCGATGCGCTTGCTGATCTTCGCGAGCATCCGCTCGACGACAGGATAGGCTTCCGGGTGCACCGACGAGCGATCGAGCGGATTGTCGCCGCCGTTGATGCGCAGGAAGCCGGCGGCCTGTTCGAACGTCTTGTCGCCGAGGCGCGGCACCTTGCGCAGGTGCTCGCGCGACGGGAACGGGCCGTTCGCATCGCGGTAGTCGACGATGTTGCGCGCGAGCGTTGCGTTCAGGCCCGACACGCGCGCGAGCAGCGGGGCCGATGCCGTGTTCGCGTCGACGCCGACCGCGTTCACGCAATCCTCGACGACCGCGTCGAGCGAGCGGGCGAGTTCGCGCTGGTTCACGTCGTGCTGGTACTGGCCGACGCCGATCGCCTTCGGCTCGATCTTCACGAGCTCGGCGAGCGGGTCCTGCAGGCGGCGCGCGATCGACACGGCGCCGCGCAGCGACACGTCGAGCTCCGGGAATTCCTTCGCGGCGAGTTCGGACGCCGAGTAGACCGACGCGCCGGCTTCCGACACGACGATCTTCTGCAGGCGCAGCTCGGGGTGTTTCGCGATCAGTTCGCTCGCGAGCTTGTCGGTTTCGCGCGACGCGGTGCCGTTGCCGATGCTGATCAGCTCGGCCTGCGTCTGCGCGGCGATGCGCGCGAGTTTCGCGAGCGAGCCGTCCCAGTCGCGGCGCGGCTCGTGCGGGTAGATCGTGTCGGTCGCGAGTACCTTGCCGGTGCGGTCGACGACCGCGACCTTCACGCCGGTGCGCAGGCCGGGGTCGAGACCGATCACGGCCTTCGGGCCGGCCGGTGCCGCGAGCAGCAGGTCGTTCAGGTTGCGTGCGAACACGCGGATCGCTTCGGTTTCGGCGGTTTCGCGCAGTTGCGTGAGCAGCTCGTTCTCGATGTGCGGCTGCACCTTCACGCGCCAGCACCAGCGGCACACGTCGGACAGCCATTTGTCGGCCGGGCGGTTCTGGTTCGCGATGCCGAAATGGCGCGCGATCATCGCCTCGCCGGGATGCGGCACCTGCGCGTCGAGCTCTTCGCCGAGGCCGAGCTTGACCGTCAGCACGCCCGCGTTGCGGCCGCGGAACAGCGCGAGTGCGCGGTGCGACGGCACGGTCTTGATCGTTTCCGCGTAGTCGTAGTAGTCGCGGAATTTCTCGCCTTCCTCGTTTTCCTTGCCCTCGACGACAGCCGACGACACGACGCCCTGGTTGTGCAGGTAGTCGCGCAGCTTGCCGAGCAGCTCGGCCGTTTCGCCGAACTGTTCGGACAGGATGTCGCGTGCGCCGTCGAGCGCGGCCTTCACGTCGGCGACGCCCTTGTCGGCGTCGACATACGCGGCCGCCTCGGCCTGCGGGTCGAGCAGCGGGTTCGCGAGCAGCGCCTGCGCGAGCGGCTCGAGGCCGGCTTCGCGCGCGATCTGCGCGCGCGTGCGGCGCTTCGGCTTGTACGGCAGATAAAGGTCTTCGAGCACCTGCTTGCTGTCGGCCGCATCGATCGCGGTACGCAGTTCGTCGGTCAGCTTGCCCTGTTCGTCGATGCTCGACAGGATCGTCGCGCGGCGATCCTCGAGTTCGCGCAGATACAGGAGGCGTTCCTCGAGCTGGCGCAACTGCGTGTCGTCCAGGTTGCCGGTCACTTCCTTGCGGTACCGGGCAATGAACGGAACGGTCGAGCCTTCGTCGAGGAGTTGCACGGCCGCCGCGACCTGGCGCGGCTGGACGGACAGTTCGGTGGCGATGCGCTGTACGATCTTGAGTGCTACGGTTTCCGTCATGTCGTGGATGATCTGCCTGCTGAAATCGCGGCGCGGGCCGGCAGGCCCGGAGCGGCGGGCTGCATGGCGGGCCCGACGGGCCAGATGCCGCGGGTGAGTGAAGCGGGGCATTTTGCCATAAATGGCGGAGCGTCCAGCCGGGGGTGATAGAATTTGACACATGTCCCGCAGCTTTCCTACGACGTTGCCAACTTCCCGTATTTCTCTCGTCGCGCTCGGCGCAGCGCTCGCCGCGGCTTTGTCTGCCGGGCCTTCCGGCGCGTTCGCGCAGGCCTCGGGCGCAACCGCGCCGGCGGCCACTGCAGCCGTGCCCGTGACGGCCGCAGCCGCACCGGATTTCGACGCCCGTCAAAAAGTGCTCAATCAGCGCACCGCGGAAAACGATTATCGTTATGCGGTGGCCGAGCACGATTGCTACAGCAAGTTCTTCGTCAATCACTGTCTCGGCAAGGCGCGCGACCAGATGCGCGACGAGCGCGCGAGCATCCGCCAGGAGCAGCTCGCGCTCGATGACGAGCAGCGTGCGGTGCGCGCGCAGCAGCGCGACCAGCAGCAGGCGCTGAAGCAGGCGCAGAATGCGGCGGAAGCGCCGCAGCGCGCAGCGAACGACGCGGCGAACGCGGCTGCGTTCCGCGACAAGCAGGAGCAGAATGCGCTTAAGCAGGCGCAGCGCGGCGCGGAAGGGCCGCAGCGCGCGGCGAGCAAGCAGGCATACGGCCAGAAGCAGGCCGACTTCCAGCACAAGCTCGACCAGGCACACCAGCAGGCGGCGCAGAAGGCGCAGGAGCGGGCGGACAACGCCGCGCGCTACGAGCAGAAGCAGAAGGAAGCCGCGCAGCACAAGGCCGATGTCGAGCGGCGTCAGCAGGAAGCGGCCGAGAAGGCCAAGCAGCAACAGCAACAGCAGGGGCAGTAACGTGTTGGGTTGATCTGGAATCAGTCTCGTGCGCGTCGGCACGCCGGTCGGCGCGCTGCTTCGATGAGGAGGCAAACATGCAAAACCGTCTCACGGAACAGCAGCAGGAATTGCACAACCGTTTGGCTGCATTGCAGGAGCAGCACCAGCAGCTCGCTCGGGAGATCGAGCTGAAGGAAGGACACTCCGACATCGACGACGTCACGCTGCACCGGCTGAAGAAGGAAAAGCTGGCAGCCAAGGACAAAATCATTTTGCTGCAATCGCAGCTGGAACCGGATAAGCGCGCCTGAGCGCGGCCTGGCAAGCGCCGGCGCCGCACGGGCGCTGGACACAGGAACGCTTGCCTTGAATTCACCGCTTGAAGCCACCCCAGATGCCCGGCGAGACGCGTCGTCCGCCGGGCGTGTTCGTGCGCCCGAAGGCACCTTCGAGCTGAGCCGCAAGCGCGTCGACGAACTCGACACGATCTTTGGCGTTGGCGGGTTGCTGGCTCGCGCGCTCGACGGCTATCGGCCCCGTACGTCGCAGATCGAGATGGCGCGTGCGGTCGCGTCCGCCATGGAAGCCTCCGCGCGCCGGATGCCCGAGCCCGAGATCTTCGAGACCCGCAAGCGGCCGGCGCGTCGCCTCGGCGACGGCGACAAAACGGCCGAACCGGTCGCGGACGATGCCGCGGCAGCCGGATCCGACAGCGACGCAGGCGACAACACGTTGATCGTCGAAGCTGGCACGGGCACCGGCAAGACCTATGCGTATCTCGTGCCCGCGATGCTGTGGGGCGGCAAGGTGATCGTGTCGACCGGCACGAAGCACCTGCAGGACCAGTTGTTCCAGCGCGACATCCCGACCGTGCGCAACGCGCTCGCGGTACCGGTGACGGTGGCGATGCTGAAGGGTCGCGCAAACTACCTGTGCCACTACTATCTGCAACGCACGGCCGACAACGGCCGGCTGCCGTCGCGGCAGGACACGGCCTATCTGCAGGAAATCGTCCGTTTCGCGAAGATCACGAAGAGCGGCGACAAGGCCGAGCTCGCGAGCGTGCCGGAAACGGCGCCCGTGTGGTCGATGGTCACGTCGACGCGCGACAACTGTCTCGGCCAGGAATGCCCGCATTACAAGGAGTGCTTCGTGATGCAGGCGCGGCGCGAGGCGCAGCAGGCCGACGTCGTCGTCGTCAACCACCACCTGTTCTTCGCGGACATCATGCTGCGCGACACGGGGATGGCCGAGCTGCTGCCGAACGCGAACACGATCATCTTCGACGAAGCGCACCAGTTGCCGGAGACGGCGACGCTGTTCTTCGGCGAGACGCTGTCGACGACGCAGATCCTCGAACTCGCGCGCGACACGGTGGCCGAAGGCCTGAGCCATGCGCGCGACGCGGTCGAGTGGGTGAAGCTCGGCGGCGATCTCGAACGCGCGGCGCGCGACTTGCGCCTCGCGTTCGCGAACGACCAGATCGTCCGCATGTCGCTCGCCCAGCTTGGCGACGATCACCCGATGTTCGGTGCGCTCGACGCGCTCGAGGCGGCGCTCGATGCGCTCGCGTCGGCGCTCGCGAGCCAGGCCGAGCGGGCGGAATCGCTCGGCGCATGCCTGCGGCGCGCACGCGAACTGCAGGACCTGTTGGCCGGCTGGGTTGCACCCGGCGCGGCGGAAGCGGCCGTGAAGGCCGATGCGGCAGCAGCCGGCGACAAGGCGGCGTCCGACGGTGACCCGAACGAGAAGGTGCGCTGGGTCGAGGTGTTCGCGCATACCGTCCAGTTGCACGAAACGCCGCTGTCGGTTGCGCCGATCTTTGCGAAGCAGCGTGCGGGCGTGCCGCGTGCATGGGTGTTCACGTCGGCCACGTTGTCGGTGCGCGGCGATTTCACGCACTACGCGGCGCAGATGGGCCTCAGCTCGCGTCGCTCGATGACGCTCGCGAGCCCGTTCGACTACCAGTCGCAGGGGCTGCTGTACGTGCCCCGCAACCTGCCGCAGCCGTCTTCGCCGGCGTTTACCGATGCCGTCTTCGATGCCGCGCTGCCGGCGATCGAGGCGTCCGGCGGCGGCGTGTTCATGCTGTGCACGACGTTGCGCGCGGTCGACCGGATCGCGTCGAAGCTGCGGGACGTGATCGAGTCGCGCGGCTGGAACACGCCGCTGCTCGTGCAGGGCGATGCGAGCCGCACCGAGCTGCTCGATCGCTTCCGTGCGTACGGCAACGCGATCCTGGTCGGCAGCCAGAGTTTCTGGGAAGGCGTCGACGTGCGCGGCGACGCGCTGTCGCTCGTCGTGATCGACAAGCTGCCGTTCGCGCCGCCGGACGATCCGGTACTGGCCGCGCGGCTCGACGCGCTGACGAAAAAGGGCTTGAGCCCGTTCGCCGTGCATCAGTTGCCGCAGGCCGTGATCACGCTGAAGCAGGGCGCGGGCCGGCTGATTCGCGCGGAGACGGATCGCGGCGTGCTGATGATCTGCGACACGCGGCTCGTCGACAAGCCTTACGGGCGCCGGATCTGGCAGAGCCTGCCGCCGTTCAAGCGGACCCGCGAGATCGCGGTCGTCCAGGACTTCTTCGACGAGCACCGTTCGGAAAAGCGCATGTGACGGCACGCGCGGCGATCGCCGGGCAACCGCACCAGTGCCGCCGGAATACGGCGCCAACAAAAAACCCGGCTCGATGGCCGGGTTTTTTACGTGTGCAACTGGCGTTGCGTCGCGCCGTGCTTCAGAACTGCCACCACGACTTTTTCGCACCGGGGCGCGAATGGCCCGTCACGTACGGGCTGTCGGGGAACGTGCCCGCGAGCACGCGCTTCGTGTCCTCGGCGAGTTGCGGCTGGTCCAGCTTGCCGTACGACAGGATCATGATGTGCAGCGCGTCCTCGATCGCCGGCGCGCCCTTGTAGTCCTTGATCGCGAGCTGCGCGCGGTTGATGGCTGCGACATACGCGCCACGACGATAGTAGTAGTCGGCCGCGTGCACTTCGTGCGACGCGAGCGCGTTGACGATGTAGCGCATCCGTGCGGCCGCATCGGGCGCGTACTTGCTCTTCGGGAAGCGGTCGACGACGACCTTGAACGCATCGTACGATTCGCGCAGTGCCTGCGGATCGCGCTCGCTCATGTCCTGGCCGGAGAAGCGGCCGAACAGGCCGAGATCGTCGTTGAAGTGGATCATCCCCTTCAGGTAGTACGCGTACGGGATATCCGGATGATCGGGGTGGAGCTGGATGAAGCGGTCGACGGCCTGGTCGGCGGCTGCCGCTTCGTTATCCTTCCAGTTGCAGTATGCAACGTTGATCTGCGCCTGTTGCGCGAAATGGCCGAACGGATCGCGACCTTGCAGCGATTCGAAATATTTCGCGCACTTGCCCCAGTCGCCGCCGGACAGTGCGTCCTGGGCCTCTGAGTATAATTTGTTGTTCGACCAGGTAGCCGTCTCGTCCTGTTTCTGCGGCAAGCCGTGGCAGCCGGCGATGAGGGCCACGGCCGCTACCGCCGCAGCCCGGGCGGCGACGGTTCTGGCCGTACGTTTGGTCGAATTCATCATGCTCGCATGTCCTAGCTTCAAGTCTCGGTGACCCAGTCTAAATGACCCGTTCAAGTTCGCAGAATGCCCAGCCGGGCACACCAAATCGCGAAGATTATAGCCCAAGCGATCGGCCCGCCGACGCTGCCTCGGGGGATTCCCTCGATGACGATCTGACGGGCGACGCATTGCAACCGCCCGTGGCGCCATCCGCGGCGGCCGATGACGCGCCGCGCGTCGTCGAAGTGCCGCTGTCGCTCGCGGGCGAACGCCTCGACAAGGCGCTCGCCCAACTGTTCCCCGAATTCTCCCGCAGCCGCCTGCAGAGCTGGATCGAGGCGCAGCGCGTGCTGATCGACGGCGCGCCCGCGAAGATCCGCCAGCCGGTGCCGCTCGGCGCGAAGATCACGCTCGTGCCCGACCTGCTTCCCGAGCAGCTCGCGTTCACGCCGGAGCCTGTGCCGCTCGACGTCATCTACGAGGACGACGCGCTCGTCGTCATCAACAAGCCCGCCGGCGTCGTCGTGCACCCGGCGGCCGGCAACTGGAGCGGCACGATCCTGAACGGGCTGCTGCATCGCTACGGCGACGCGGCGGCCGGCCTGCCGCGCGCGGGGATCGTCCACCGGCTCGACAAGGAGACCTCCGGCCTGATGGTGGTGGCACGCACGCTGGCCGCGCAGACGGACCTCGTGCGCCAGTTGCAGGCCCGCACCGTGAAGCGCCGCTATTTCGCGCTCGTGTGGGGCACGATGCCGGAGGAAGGCACGATTGACGCGCCGATCGGCCGCGATCCGCGCGAGCGCACGCGCATGGCTGTCGTCACGGGCGCGTCGGGCAAGCCGGCGCGCACGCATTTCCGCACGGTTGACACATGCGTGTGGCAACGTCAGCCGGTTTCGGCGATCCAGTGTGACCTCGAAACCGGCCGCACGCACCAGATCCGCGTGCACTGCGCGCACGCCGGGCACCCGCTGCTCGGCGATCCAGTCTACGGACGCGCGCGCGGCAAGCGCTCGGTCACGCCGCTGCCGGACGGGTTCGCGCGACAGGCGCTGCACGCATGGCGGCTCGGCCTCGTGCATCCGGTCACGGGCAAGGCGATGCAGTGGCGCTGCCCGCTGCCGGACGACATGAACGTACTCGTCGCGGCGCTCGGCTTCGGGCGGGGCGACGAGGAATTCGACGACGATGACGGTGTCTACGACGACGACGATTTCGGCGGCGAGTATCACGACGATGAGCCGTATCCGGACGATGAGGAGGAGTGAGTGCCGATGACGAACCTGGCGCCGTTGACGTGGCAGGACTGCGTGCAGCCCGATTGGCAGGTGTCGCCGCGCGTGCGCGCGCTGATCACGACGCGCGACGGCGGTGTGAGCGAAGGCCCGTACGGGCGCTGGCAGGACGGCGCCGCGCTGGCTGGCGGGATGAATCTCGGCCTGCATACCGGTGACGATCCCGTCCATGTCGCCGGGAATCGCGCGCGCTTGCTCGCGCTGGCAGGCCAGTCGAGCGCGGCATGGCTCGAGCAGGTTCACGGCGCGCAGATCGTGCGCGCCGACGAGGTGATCGCGGCGGCGCCCGCAGCCGCGGCGCCGGTGCAGGCGGACGCGAGCGTCACGGACCGGGCGGGTGCCGTCTGCGTCGTGATGGTAGCCGATTGCCTGCCCGTGCTGCTGTGCGACGCGCAGGGCCGGGCGGTCGGTGCCGCGCATGCGGGCTGGCGCGGGCTCGCGGCCGGCATCGTCGAGCAGACCGCGGCGCGCGTCGCGGCGCTCGCGGGCGGCGCGACGGACACGCTTCATGCGTACCTCGGGCCGGCGATCGGCCCGCAGGCGTTCGAGGTCGGCGCCGACGTGCGCGACGCGTTTCTCGACACGGCCCCGCAGTCGGAGCATGATGAAACCCGTCATGCGTTCGTCGCGATCGACGGCACGCCCGGCAAGTTTCTCGCCGATCTCTATGCGCTTGCGCGCTTGCGCCTCGCGCGTGCGGGCGTGGCGAACGTGAGCGGCGGGACGGCCTGCACGGTCTCCGAACAAGCGCGCTTCTATTCGTACCGGCGCGACCGGGTGACGGGCCGCATGGCGGCGGCGATCTGGCTGGCAGATTGACGGCATGCGCATGTGCGCCGGGTTCTGTTGCGCCGCGAAATCGGGTTATCTCGATATTTAGGCGGCAATACGGCGTTGCATGCGCAGTCGAATGAAAAATCCCGAAGTCAAGTCGACCAAAATGGTTTATGTTTCGCCGGAACCCTTGTCCCGTCTGTTGCACACGGATTATCTCCGCGCAGAAATCTTCAGCGGTTTGACATGGCGCTTCACATGGGGAAAACGATAATGATAAAAATACCGCACTGCGGCAGAATCTGGAGACGCCTCTCCAGAGCATGACGGCCCGGCTCGCAGCCGGCACGCCGCGCGCGAGCAGGATTTCACGATAGACGCTCACGAATCACCGGTAAGGCAAGGTAATGACAGCATCGAAAAATTCGTCGACGTCCGCTCAGGCGGGCACTTTCGCGGGCAGCATCGGCTTCGATCCGGCCGCCCAGCCGATGCAGCAGATGTTCGAGTCGTGGTTGAACGCGTGGCGCGGTTTTGCAGATCCGGCACGCGCCGCGACTGCGTCGGCCACCGTGAATCCGTTCGCGACATTCCAGTTCCCGACTTCGTTTCCGTTCCAGGTGCCTTCGATGCCCAATCTGGGCAGCATGGCGTCGCCGTTCGCGGGGCTGAAGCTGCCGGCTGCCGCGATTCCGCCCGAACGGCTCCAGGCGCTGCAGGCAGACTACGTGCGCGATTGCATGACGCTGATGCAGCAGGCGGCCGCCGCGAAGCTCGAGTCGCCCGAACTGAAGGACCGCCGCTTCAGCGGCGATGCGTGGAAGGCGTCGCCGGCGCATGCGTTCGCGGCGGCCTGGTATCTGCTCAACGCGCGCTACTTGCAGGAACTGGCCGACGCGCTGCAGACCGATCCGAAGACGCGCGAGCGCATCCGCTTCACGGTGCAGCAATGGACGGCCGCCGCCGCGCCGAGCAACTTCCTCGCACTCAATCCAGACGCGCAGAAATCGATTCTCGAGACGCAGGGCGAAAGCCTGCGGCAAGGGATGATGAACCTGCTCGGCGACCTGCAGCGCGGCAAGATTTCGCAGACCGACGAATCGCAGTTCGTGGTCGGCAAGAACCTCGGGTGTACTGAAGGTGCGGTCGTCTACGAGAACGACCTGATCCAGCTGATCCAGTACGCGCCGAAGACGGACAAGGTGTTCGAGCGGCCGCTGCTGATCGTCCCGCCGTGCATCAACAAGTTCTACATCCTCGACCTGCAGCCCGAGAATTCGCTTGTCGCGCACGCGCTGTCGAACGGCCATCAGGTGTTCCTCGTGTCGTGGCGCAATGCGGATGCATCGGTCGCGCACAAGACGTGGGACGACTACATGAACGAAGGGCTGCTCGCGGCAATCGACGCCGTGCAGCAGGTCAGCGGCCGCGAGCAGATCAATACGCTCGGCTTCTGCGTCGGCGGCACGATGCTCGCGACTGCGCTGGCGGTGCTCGCCGCGCGAGGCGAACATCCGGCCGCGTCGATGACGCTGCTGACCGCGATGCTCGACTTCACCGACACGGGCATCCTCGACGTGTTCGTCGACGAGGCGCACGTGCAGATGCGCGAGCAGACCATCGGCGGCAAGAACGGCACGCAACCGGGGCTGATGCGCGGCGTCGAGTTCGCGAACACGTTCTCGTTCCTGCGGCCGAACGACCTCGTGTGGAACTACGTCGTCGACAACTACCTGAAGGGCCGCACGCCCGCGCCGTTCGACCTGCTGTACTGGAACAGCGACTCGACGAGCCTGCCGGGCCCGATGTACGCGTGGTACCTGCGCAATACCTATCTCGAGAACAAGCTGCGCGAGCCGGGCGCGCTGACCGTGTGCGGCGAATCCGTCGACCTGTCGCTGATCGACGTGCCGACCTTCATCTATGGCTCGCGCGAGGATCACATCGTGCCGTGGCAGACGGCCTACGCATCGACGTCGATCCTGACGGGCCCGCTGAAGTTCGTGCTCGGCGCGTCGGGTCACATCGCGGGCGTGATCAATCCGCCGGCGAAAAAGAAGCGCAGCTACTGGGTCAGCGACAGCGACCTGCCCGAAACCGCGGACGACTGGTTCGCCGGTGCGACCGAGCAGCCGGGAAGCTGGTGGACGACCTGGGTCGAGTGGCTCGACCAGTACGGCGGCCGCAAGGTGGCGCCGCCCGCCCAGCCCGGTTCCGCGCAGTTCCCGGTGATCGAGCCGGCACCGGGACGCTACGTGTTGCAGCGCGATTGACGAAAACCGGACAGCGGCGCACGCTGTCCGGTGCACCGCAGTTTTTTTAACAGGGCCGGTAACGATGCGCCGTGTCGTGCGGGCCTGGAGGAAAGGGAAATGACGGACGTAGTGATCGTATCGGCCGCGCGGACCGCGGTCGGCAAATTCGGCGGCTCGCTTGCGAAGATTGCGGCGCCCGAGCTGGGTGCGACGGTGATCCGCGCGGTGCTGGAGCGCGCCGGCGTGAAGCCGGAGCAGGTGAGCGAAGTGATCATGGGCCAGGTGCTGACGGCCGGCTCGGGGCAGAACCCGGCGCGGCAGTCGCTGATCAAGGCCGGGCTGCCGGCGGCAGTGCCGGGGATGACGATCAACAAGGTGTGCGGCTCGGGCCTGAAGGCCGTGATGCTGGCGGCGAATGCGATCGTCGCGGGCGACGCGGAGATCGTGATCGCGGGCGGCCAGGAGAACATGAGCGCGTCGCCGCACGTGCTGCCGGGCTCGCGCGACGGGTTCCGGATGGGCGACGCGAAGCTGGTCGACACGATGATCGTCGACGGCCTGTGGGACGTGTACAACCAGTACCACATGGGCATCACGGCGGAGAACGTCGCGAAGGAATACGGGATCACGCGCGAAGAGCAGGACGCGTTCGCGGCGCTGTCGCAGAACAAGGCGGAAGCCGCGCAGAAGGCCGGGCGCTTCAACGACGAGATCGTGCCGGTGTCGATTCCGCAACGCAAGGGCGAGCCGCTGCAGTTCGCGACCGATGAATTCGTGCGTCACGGCGTGACGGCGGAATCGCTGGCGGGGCTGAAGCCGGCGTTCTCGAAGGACGGTTCGGTGACGGCGGCGAACGCATCGGGTCTGAACGACGGCGCGGCGGCGGTGCTGGTGATGTCGGCGCAGAAGGCGGCGGCACTCGGCCTGACGCCGCTTGCGCGGATCAAGGCGTATGCGAACGCGGGCGTGGATCCGAGCGTGATGGGCATGGGCCCGGTGCCGGCCTCGCGCCGGTGCCTGGAGCGCGCGGGCTGGACGCCGGGCGACCTGGACCTGATGGAGATCAACGAAGCGTTCGCGGCGCAGGCGCTGGCGGTGCACAAGCAGATGGGCTGGGACACGTCGAAGGTGAACGTGAACGGTGGGGCGATCGCGATCGGTCACCCGATCGGCGCATCGGGCTGCCGGATCCTGGTGACGCTGCTGCACGAGATGGCCAAGCGCGATGCGAAGCGCGGGCTGGCGTCGCTGTGCATCGGCGGCGGGATGGGTGTCGCGCTCGCGGTCGAGCGTCCGTAACCGGTCTCCGTTACCGGCGAACCGAATCCGGGCGCCGGCCGATTGCGGCTTCGGCCGGCGTCACGTGAAGTCAGAGGGGGCCTCGGCAGCTCCCGAAACCAAAAAATGGAGTGAGATTTATGTCTCAGCGAATTGCGTACGTAACGGGCGGGATGGGCGGCATCGGCACCAGCATTTGCCAGCGTCTGTTGAAGGACGGCTTCAAGGTGGTCGCGGGTTGCGGCCCGAACTCGCCGCGCCGTGTGAAATGGCTCGAGGAGCAGAAGGCGCTCGGGTACGATTTCATCGCGTCGGAAGGTAACGTCGGCGACTGGGACTCGACCAAGGAAGCGTTCGACAAGGTCAAGGCCGAAGTCGGCGAGATCGACGTGCTGGTCAACAACGCGGGCATTACGCGCGACGTCGTGTTCCGCAAGATGACGCACGAGGACTGGACCGCCGTGATCGACACCAACCTGACGAGCCTGTTCAACGTGACGAAGCAGGTGATCGACGGGATGGTCGAGCGTGGCTGGGGCCGGATCGTCAACATTTCGTCGGTGAACGGCCAGAAGGGGCAATTCGGCCAGACCAACTACTCGACCGCGAAGGCCGGCATCCACGGCTTCACGATGTCGCTCGCGCAGGAAGTCGCGACGAAGGGCGTGACGGTCAACACCGTGTCGCCGGGCTACATCGGCACCGACATGGTGAAGGCGATCCGTCCCGACGTGCTCGAGAAGATCGTCGCGACGATCCCGGTGCGGCGTCTCGGCGGACCGGAGGAAATCGGCTCGATCGTCGCGTGGCTCGCGTCGAACGATTCCGGCTTCGCGACGGGCGCCGACTTCTCGCTGAACGGCGGCCTGCACATGGGCTGAACGCCCGGGCTGCGCGGGCCGGGTGGCCGCGCAGCCGGGTGTGTTCCGAAGGCCCCCGCCTCCCGGATTCGGGCGGCGGGGATTCGTCACTTGCGCTACGCTGCACTGAAAGGCGTTACATGACTACTACAAAGAAGACGGCCGAACGGCTCATCAAGAAGTACCCGAACCGCCGGCTCTACGATACCGAGACAAGCACGTACATTACGCTCACCGACGTGAAGCAACTCGTGCTGGAGCAGGAGGATTTCAAGGTCGTCGATGCGAAATCCAGCGAAGACCTGACGCGCAGCATCCTCCTGCAGATCATCCTCGAAGAGGAAAGCGGCGGCGTGCCGATGTTCTCGTCGTCGATGCTGTCGCAGATCATCCGTTTCTACGGTCATGCGATGCAGGGCATGATGGGCACGTACCTGGAAAAGAACATCCAGGCGTTCATCGACATCCAGAACAAGCTCGCGGATCAGTCGAAGAACCTGTACGACACCAATGCGATGAATCCGGAAGTCTGGTCGCAGTTCATGAACATGCAGGCGCCGATGATGCAAGGGATGATGACGAGCTACATCGAGCAGTCGAAGAACATGTTCGTGCAGATGCAAGAGCAGATGCAGAACCAGGCGAAGTCGATGTTCAGCACGTTCCCGTTCAAGCAGCCGGGTGCATCGGAGCCGGAAAAGAAGTAGCGATGTCGCGGCAGGCCGGCCGCGGCGGCGCGAGCCGTCGGGCGTCGGTGCCGCGAAGCAAGGTGGTGCCGGTCGGCCGATCGTGTGCTCGGGCACGACGATGCGCGGCCGCCGCGTGCCGGAAGATATCGCCGACGATCGTTCATGATCGTCGGCACAACATGCTCGCGCCGCGTATGGGGCGGGCATGACCGTTGTTCAGTCGATCGAGATCCAGTCAGTAAACGAATGGAATGCCGGGACACGCCGCGCCGGACGGTGCGCGCTTGTACCGGTGCGGGTGTTCGCCTGCCGCACTCGATACGGCGCGGACCGCGATGTGTCGATGCGGCCTTTGGCGAATCGCCGTATCGGTTCACGGGCACGACAAGATGTTCGATGCCGCGTCGATGCGGTGCGGCCGAGAAAAAAACTCACTGAGAGAAAGCATGCGAGGGATTCGAACGGCATCGGCCGGCAGGCTGGGCGGTCTTGCTGCGATGTTCATGTTTGGCGCTGGCCTGGCCGTGCCGGGCTTTGCGATGGATTGCGCGAAAGCCGCGCAGCCGATCGAGAAGCGCATCTGTGCGAACCCCGCGCTGCGCGCGGCCGATGCGCGAATGAATTCGGCTTATGCGGGCGCGCTGAAGGCCGCGCCGGACGCCGCTATCCACGACATGCTGGTGCGCAGCCAGCGCCGCTGGATCGATGCGCGCAACAACCGTCTCGATGCCGATTACGATGGCCATCCGCTGGCCGTCGACGAAGTGCGCAAGGCAATCGACCGGCGCACCGCCGTGCTGGCCGATCAGTCCGGTAAAGGGCTGATCGCGCGAGCGCTGGCCGAGCGCCGGTGGCTCGCGAAATACACGAGCGGCCCGTTGACCAGTTTCGATGGAAACTGCGATTTCATTCCCGACGATGCGAGTGGCGCGCATGTTTCATATGCGTGTTTCGGTGCAGTCCATGTGCAGCATCGTGCGCGGATTTGCAGCCAGAGCGAGGACTGGGCGACCGGCGCGGTCTATCAGTATCGCGCGGTGAGCGTGGCCGACGGCGGGAAGGTGCACCCGGTGGCGTTCTGCGAGGCACAGGCGCATGGGCATGCGTGCGATAACGGGGGGGCGCAATCGGCGTGGATGCGTGCGGGGGTGTCCGGTGACGATAAGCGTGCGCCCGCGCCGGCAACCGGTTTGCCGCAACTCGATGCGGAAATGTGGCCGATCGGCGATGGAGACGATGCGGTGTGGTTTGAGCGGTGTCTGACCGCGGCAATGTTTCCATGAGTGCAGGACCGGATTGAGCCCGCTCCGGCGGGCTTTCTTACGATCTCGTCAGGAGATTGGGTGCGTCACGACTCCGGATCGAATCCGTGTTCACCATCCGACGGCGGCAGGTCGAGAACGAGCTTGACCGCGCTGTAGTTGGCCTTGAGCGAAAACACGCGGCCGATCACGAGAAACGTCTGTCGCGAATTCTCGAGTTCGACGAAGTCGCCCGGTTGCGGCACGTGCGCGCCTTGATCGTAGGAAAAGCTGGTGCTGGTTTGTTCGCCGATGGCCTCTGCTGCGTGTTCGGTGAATTCGATCGTGATGTGAGTGGTCATGCGGGCCCCGTTGTGGGTGGATTGATGAGACTGGATGCCTCGATTTTCGCATAGCGCCCGGCAGCATTCGGGCGGTTCTTGTGCGATACGGCCAGCCGATGACGGGTAGACCGTTTCCTGTTTTGAAGTGAAAGGGTCGTATCCAGCGCTGTGTCGGAGACGGTACGCCGGTGCGCGACATGCGCGAACCGACGCCCTCTGTTGCCGCTCTCCGCCCATTTTGAGCTGCTGGACCTAAATCGCTGTAAACTCACGCTTTTGTTGCCACGCCCCCACATTCCAGATGTCCCAATCCCCCAAAGTAGGGTTCGTATCGCTCGGGTGCCCGTAAGATGTGTTATGTATACTAGCCGGATTGGGGATGGAATTTCGGGCGAAAGTAACGCAAACTTCCGGCTGAACATAACCACATAACGGCATTGGCGCCGATCCGGGGTGCTTGAGCAAGATGGCCGTCCCTTTCAATCCAAAGATCTATCACATTGTTCATGTGGACCGACTCGCTTCGATCATCGCGAATGGCGGCCTCTGGTGTGATGCCCGGGTCGTGCGCGATGGTGCGGCGGGCACAACTATCGGGATGGGTAGTATCAAGACACGGCGTCTCCAGGATCTGACGCTCAATAGCCACCCCGGACTCTACGTGGGGCAGTGCGTCCCTTTTTACTTCTGTCCACGCTCGGTGATGCTTTTTCTCATCCATCGAGCGAATCATCCGGAACTCACCTATCGTGGAGGTCAGGGGCCGGTTATTCATCTCGAGGCTGATTTATATCAGTCGGTAGCGTGGGCCGCTCAAAGCAATCGGCGTTGGGCATTCACCCTTTCGAACGCGGGTTCGAACTACTTCGAAGACAGATCCAATCTGGCTCAACTTACTGAGGTCAATTGGGAGGCTGTGCAGGCAGTCGACTGGCGCGGAAAGAGTGAAGGCAAGCAGGCAGAATTTTTGATGGAGGATACTTTTCCATGGAGCTTGGTCGAGCGGATTGGAGTTGCGTCGCCGCAGGTGTACCAACAGGTGGTCAATGCACTGCCGGTCGGTGGACATCGTCCAATTGTCGAGGTCAAGCGTGACTGGTACTACTGAGGACGTGACCATGATCCAATTCACCAGCGGAAACATACTTCATGCTGACGTTGAGGCGGTGGTCAACACGGTGAACTGCGTCGGTATCATGGGGCGTGGGATCGCGCTGCAGTTTAAGAATGCCTATCCGGAAAACTTTGCGGCGTATGCTCGCGCCTGCAAGGCGGAAGAGGTGCGTCCGGGCCGAATGTTCGTCTACGACATGGGCTCCCTGACAAATCCGCGGTACATCATCAATTTTCCGACCAAGCGGCATTGGAAGGGCAAAAGCCGTATTGAAGATATCGAATCGGGCCTAGAGGATCTTGAGCGTGTCATTCGAGCTAAGGGCATCCGATCGATTGCAATTCCTCCGCTCGGTGCCGGGCTAGGCGGCTTGGAGTGGGACGATGTTAAGCCCCGAATCGAACATGCGATGGCATCGCTTGACGACGTGAACGTACTTGTCTATGAGCCTAATGGTGCGCCTGAGTCAGACAAGATGGTCCACAAGCGCGACGTGCCGAAAATGACAGCGGGGCGCGCCGCGCTTGTCGAATTGGTATCGCGATACCTCAAGGGGCTCTTGGATCCGACAGTTTCGTTGATCGAAGTTCACAAGCTGATGTACTTCATGCAGGAAGCTGGACAGCCCCTGAAATTGAAGTTCACAAAGGCACACTATGGTCCCTACGCGGAAAATCTCAGACATGTGATGAAAGAGATCGAGGGGCATTTTCTGGTCGGTTATGCTGACGGTGGAGATGATCCGGAGAAAGTGCTTTCCCTCGTGCCAGGCGCTGAAGATGAAGCGGCGAAGTTTCTCTCCGAGGAGGCCGATGCCCGTCAAAGATTCGACCGCGTTGTGGAACTGGTTGAAGGCTTCGAGTCGCCGTTTGGCCTCGAGCTGCTTGCTACCGTCCACTGGCTGGCGAAAGACAAACCCGCGGCGTCCGTGGACGACATCACTCAGCGTGTCTACGAGTGGAATGATCGTAAGCGTCAGTTCACGCCGCGTCAGATTCGGCTCGCGGCCGAGGTGCTTTCGAAGAAAGGATGGATTGAGCACGCGGTGTGATTGCCGAGCGCTAGCCTAAGAATAAACGGCGCCGTTAGGGCGCCGTTTCTCATTGCTTGATTCGTTCGGGAGGTTTTGCCAAAACTCGTAGGTGCCCGTTTCCGATCAGGAAATTGCGATACGATCGAATGGCGACGTCCCACACCGCACGCATTACGCTCGGGCCGGCCTCGATGACCTTGCCGTTTTGATCGACGACAGCGAGCGTCGCAGGGGCACCGTCCGGGGTCACTATGGTGAGCCCTTGAAAGCTTACTGCGCTGATCGTGCTCGAAATCTCTGCTTTAATTTGCGTGTCGGCAGTCGAGGTTTCATGTTTCGATTGTTTCTTCGTCATTCCGACGTACCTCCCACTCGTTTAAATTCGATGACCCATACTCATGGGTTCGCATCCCAGCCGTGGCCGCGCGGGGCGTTGAGGCCGTCCCACAGCGTCTGAAATGAGTGAACTGATGCAATGTCACGGCCTTCCGGAAACCAGTCGATCATAGAACTATCGGTTACCTGTGTAAAGTACCCAAAGTGACTTTGGCGTGGAATTTTGTAACAGCCTCACGATCTCCTATGCTGGAACCTCTGGGAACGAGCTATGACGGCAGGCGGCGTTCGAGAGACTGAAGTCGTTGGGGGAAGGGCGGACGTGCCGGTGGACGAGGTTTGCGCCGGGTTTGCCGGCTGGCCGGCCGAGGCGTGGGAACGCCTGGATGATGAGATTGCGCTGCTGACGTCGGTCGGTGCGACTCTATGGCGGGGGATTCGAGCGGCTGGTGAAATTAAAAGCCCCGCGCGTGCGGGGCATATGGATACTTGAAAATCTCAACCTGAATATCGATAGAACGATAATATTTAATACCTGTCATTTATGACAGTAGGTTAATTCTTAAAATAGTAGGGAAAACCTCAAAATAATTTGGTCGACTTTTTTGTTGTGATGTTGCAACGAAAACGCCCCAATTGTGAAAATTGGGTGTCAATCGTGAAAATCCCCGTCGGGCGGGGCTTGGGCGATATTCGTTACGACACAATGACTTGCGCGCAAACGTTTCATTTCTCAATGTACCATTTTGCACACATATTAATCTGACGAAAGCGTGAATTTAAGAAAAGGCATCCGAATTGTTTCGCCGGTCGATATGATTAGTCGTGGCTGACAGTTGAATTTCCAGCCGCAGGCTTCTTTCGGGCCGTCTACCTCGGTGTTCTATCGGATGTACATGCACTGCCCGACGAATCCGGTTGTAGGCTTCCCATTTATGAGGCTAAGCTACTGTACATGCATACAGTTGTATGGGGCGACGAAAGACAGGTGATGAATGAAGGATGCAGGGAAGGCAAGGAAGTGGCGGTTCGAGCCCGGGGATAAGGCGATTGTCAGCCGGTGTAAGAACCGGTCGCGGGTGGGGCTAGTCGTGGCCGTCATTGGCCCGCACGAGGGTGGTGATTTCGATTGGGACGTCGAGATTTTGGGCATGCCCGTGAAGGGGCGCGCCATTCACTCTGGGCGAGTGGGGAAGTATCGGCGCGCAGCTGTCTTCGACTGGAACCTCACTCCTCTGCGGGGTCTGGGGCATTCAAGTCAAGAAGCTCATCGGGCGGCTGATCGAGAAAAGCTTCAAACGTCCTGAGCGTTTCGTGTAACACCTGAAAAGCCCGGGGTGGCATGTCCGCCCTGTCGGCCACAGCCAGCGCGTCGACAAGGACTTTCGCGGCTGGTCGCAACTCAATCGCCGTGGAGGGAGCGACAAGCGACGCCCCTTGTGCTTCGCGCACAATTGACGCGCTCGGGCGCAGCGTTAGCGGATCGCGGCCAGTCGCCAACCATTCGAAACTGACGTTATAACGCTTCGCCATTTCGATTAGGCGGGTAGTTTCGGGGACGCCTTCCCCCTCAAGCCATTTCCGTACCCCTTTCTGGCTTAAGCCCCAGTCTCTTGCTAGTTGGTTCTGGCGACCGCTGCCCTTCGGCGGCAAACCTTCCTCGTCCAACACCAGATTCAGTCGATCCGAAAACGCCTGTCTTTCATCGATGGTAACCATAAGTTCTATTTTGACTGGCATCGCGGGAACAATCAGTTCTTGCGAATGGTAACTATTAGTTCTAGAATGGCGCCATGAACCCTATCGAATCGGCGGTAGCCCATGTCGGCAGCATCACGGCTTTCACGAAGGCGCTCAACGAACGTATCGAGCGCCCAGTGACCTATCAAGCGGTTCGAAAGTGGATCGCCAAGGGGAGATTGCCGCGTACTGAATGGACGGGCGAGACCGAGTACTCGCAAGCCATTGAGGCCATCACCGGCGGGGCGGTGTCGCGTTCGATCTTGCTTCGTCTCGATGGCAGGGACGCACAAGAGAGGGAGGGCGCGTGAAGCGGATGGTGATCAATGCAATGCGGATGCGAGTGGGTGCTGAAATGAAGCAACTGTATTCGCGTTTGGTGCTGTGGCTGATCCAGCCAGTGCTTCGCCTCGATAGGGAGCCGGGGCGCGGCCGGATCAATATTGCTGTCGACCTCGATGCCTCAAGTATCGGCACGGCGGTCAGCAAGGCAACGGTGGGTGACGTTATTGGCCAAGCTTCGACCACACCTGAAGGCCGCTCTCCTGCGGTTCCGATTTCGGAACAAGGTCGAGCAGCACGCGCACGGTAAGTGAATCCTCGTCGTATGCGAATACACGTTCGACAACCTGGAATGTGCGCGGAGCATCCTCGATTCGCAATTCGACGAACTCCCCCGTTTGTGGAAAGGGCAGGCCGATATCGTAGGAGAAGTGCATGTTCACTGCCGGCGGAAGCGTCGCAACCGCCTGCTCGGTGAACTGAATATTGACGTTTACGTTCATGTGAACCCCGTTGTGTGTGGGTTGAGGAAGTAAGGCGCTTCAATTCTCGCATAGCGGTGGTTCGCATCTAGTTGTGTCAGTTGCAGGTTACGCAGGTCGACATGCAATCGCATTCAGAAAGTTTTGAACGGAGTTGCATCGCAATGAACACGATTGAAGTTGTCCGAAAGCCGAGCATCGAGCGGGCATTTCGCGATGCCTTGACTGACCCGCGCCGACGCGGGCCCGTAGCCAAGGCACTCGGCTGGGACGACACGCAGGTCAGCAAGTTTCTCGCCGGCAACATGGGTATCACGATCGACAAGATCGATGCGGGGATCATGGCGCTCGAACTGCGATGCGTCTCGCGCGAATACCTCGACGGCCTGTCGACGATGAGCAAGGTCGGCGTCAATTGCCACTGCGCGCGAGAAGGGTTTGGCGAATGCGGCGGTCGTTGGTGAAGTAAAAGCGGGATCCCGTCAAAAGCGCTTTCAGCGGAGAGTGCTTCTGTCTGGAACATGGACTACCTGGCGAAGGGCGACGTCATCGGATCGAACTGCGAATGTGCCCGCGCGAACATGGGTGCGTGTGGAGGGAAATGAGATGGAAAATTGTTCCAATACGCTCGTTGATGTACCGGTGGCGAGTTGCACCAACTTTGACGAAATTGCTCGATCTGTTGCCGGCACGCACAACGCGCCAGTCGAACTCGCCGGTGCAACGTGGAACGCATGGTTCTTCGATACCCCCTCACTGCGCCGCCTCACGCGTGATGTAACAGCCGGCAAGGCTGATATTCGCGAATGGTCGCGCCCAGTCGGAAACGGCGGCTTCCACCTCACAGTCACTCATCCACGGTGCTCACACGTCAAGCGCAGCAGCCGTCACGAGAGCCTGGCCGACGCCGCAGTTGCCGCAGAGGCTTTTCGCTGGGAAATTCGGGAGCATGCCGACCTGACCTGGTACGTCGAGCATCTGAGTGTGTCGTCGACCTGGACCGCGATCCTGGCCGATGACGAGCAGTCAGTGCGTGATGTCGTCGTCGTGAGCAAAACCTTTGATGGTATCTACAACGTGAGCCGTAAAGTGTCGCCGCGGTCCGGCGCCAGCTACGAGGTGTCCTTCAGCCACTACGGCGATCAAGCGGTGCGGAGCTTCGAAGAAGCCGTGGCGATCGTGCTGACGCTGCCGACCTTCGTCGCAACCCTTGCAACGAAGCTCTGACGGACGGGATCGGGAACACCTCATGAACACTTCGACCTTCTCCAGCGTGCCTCCGTCCGCAGTCGACGGGCAGATCCTCGCCTACGTCGACCGCGTCGGTCGCAACGAATTGTCGTGGCACGACAAACCGCTGATCGCGATCAAGAACGAGGCCGACCAGATCTATCGCGTCGTCGTGACGAAGGACGAGTCAGAAGCTGACGCTGCAGCAGAATTCCTCGCCGTACTGGGATGCCGTCGTCTGCCGACCAACGCGCATTGCCACAGCATCTTCAGGGTACCGAGGGAGGCGTGACGTTCTGAGTATTGGTTCTTCTGGCATGAGGATAACAAGCCACGCATGTAGTAGTCCTAACGTAATTTAAAGGTGTTGTCATGGCTGACGACGAAATGGCATGGACCGATTTGAAGCGGGCACTCCGGCCGCCGCCGGGGCGCAGTCCTGCATGTGCTGGCAAGCGCCTGGGCGATCTGGTGCGCGCCGAGGCGATGCGGCGCGGCGGTGCGTTTGCGCGTCGCGCAAATGAGTATGCCCGCCAGGCGGAACAAGCCTATGGCACGCGTCCGGTATCGGGCGACGACCTGCGCATCGTGTTCGGTCAAGTGTTCGGAACCGAGTTGAATGCGGGGTCGACGCGGCGATGAAAACACGCCTGATCCAGTGCTGTCACTGTGGGTTTACGTGGCGCGGCGGACGCGGATGTCCGCAGTGCTTGCGACGCTTTGTGTGGGGTGCGTGATGACTGAGCTGCGTCGTTACCGCGTCCGCTATACCCATCACCCGCTCGTCGACAACGGGCCGCTCGAACACGTCGAGGAAGTGAAAGCGGAGACTCCCGAGCAAGCTGCCGTGATCGTCAAAACCGCGATGAAGTGCGAATGCGTGCTGGACGTCGAGCGGATCGACGTCGACCACACGCGCAAGGAGAAACGGAATGCCCGAACGTAGAACTGATTCGAACGTGAGCACCACGACAAAGGTTCGCCTGATCAAGTGGGGCATTGTTGCCCTGTGCATCGCCGTCGGCGCACCGGTCGCGCTCTTGCTGCTCAAGGGGATTGTGGGTCTTGCTGTCGCGGGCCTGCTTGGGCTGTTCGCGATCAACTTCGCGCCGGTGATCGCGATGAAGCTCGCCAACGCGAAGGTCAAGGCGGTGGTGTCGGAGGCACAGACGAATCCAATCGAGACGCTGATCAACCAGCTCGCCGAAAAGCGCCAGGCATCCGAGCGATTTGCGGACAGCATTACCGCATTCCGCACCGAAGTGAAGAATTTCGAGAACAAGACGGCGACGTTCGAAAAGCAGTATCCGGACGATGCACCGCGCTTCCGTGCGCAGCTCGACACCATGAGGCAACTGCTCGCGTATCGCGAGAGCCGTTACAAACAGGTGCAGGACGAACTGAAGAACTTCGCGCTTGCGATCGATCGCGCGAAGGCGATGTGGGAGATGTCCCAGGCGGCCCAGCAGATGAACAAGCTTGCCGGCCGGCAGCCGATCGACACCTTCGAACAGATCAAGACCGATGCGGCGGTCGATTCAGTGATGCGCTCCGTGAACAAGGCGTTCTCCGAAATGGAGACGTCACTGCTCGCCAATCCAGAAGTCCGGCAGGCCCATGCGCAGGCGAACAGCGTGCTCCTGCCAGGTCTGCCTGCCGATGCCGTAGGGATTGCGCAGCGGTACGGCATGACGTCCGTCCAGGCCGCGCAGGACACGGCGGATCTGTTGTCGAACAAGCACTGAATTCATTCACGAGGCGCAATCCATGAACGTCAAGAACATTGCCCTGTCCGCTACCTTTATCGCGCTGCTTGGCGGCGGCTGGTACGTCTACCAGTCGGGCCTGCTGACCGGTGCGCTGGCACCGGTGTCCTCGAATACCGGCGGATCACTCCCGATCGTAGTCCGTCCGGATGCTCCGTCAGCAACCGACACGCTGCAGCGCATCCTTTCGACGCACGTTGTACGAATCTCGGTACAAAACCCCTCCGAGCCGATCTATGGCGAGCCGAACGGCGTTCCTCACGGCTTCAATTGGGATTTTGCGCACCTGCTGTTCGCGCAGCCCAAGTTCGCCGCGACCGGGCCGATCAAGATCGATACGCATCACGAGGTCGACGCCTACGTGGACGTGCCGCGTCAACTGCTCGCGTCGACGGGCGGCCAACCGAGCGTTGACGTCGCGATGGACGGCCTGACGTTTCCCGACAACACGCCTGCCGGCGTCGTCTACACGAATCCGTACCTGGACGATTTCGGATACGCACTGATCGTGGGAGCCGACTCGCCGATTCGCTCGGCGACGGATGCGGCCGGCAAGACGATCGGCGTCCTGCAGGGCGATCCGGACGTGAAGGCGTTCGTGCAACGCGCGTTTCCGGGCAGTCGCATCGTCGAGGTCAACGATGCCGATCCGCACTTCGTCGACAAGAGCGTCGACGGGCACGTCGTTGACGCGTTCGTCTACGACTATCCGTTCGCGGTCGACTCGATCAAGGGTACGGATCTGCACTTCGCGGTGACGAAGCTCGAGGGCTCGAGCATCTCGTACAAGATCGGCGTGCGCGCAAGCGATGCCGATCTGCTGATGACGCTCAACAGCGCGATCGCGCGCGTGAAGGCGAGCCCCGAATACCTCGTGCTGATGCGGAGATATTTCATCAGCCACCAGGCGTTGACGACTGCGGCCACTGCAGGCGAGCGCACGTACCGGGTGCGGCCGGGCGACAGGCTCGCCTCGATCGCCGCGCGGCAGCTCGGCGCGGCATCGCGCTACCGCGAGATCCAGACCCGGAACAACCTGCCGAACCCGAACTTGATTCTGGTCGGGCAAGCGCTCGTCATTCCGCAACGCTGACATGGGGCACCGAGGAGAAAGCATGTCCGTCACCCTTTACGCCTTTGATGACGCACGCCTTACCGAGACCGTGCACTACGTCGTGCTGTTGTCGGATCCGTCGGCGCCTTCGCCGCATCGGGCGATGATGACTGTCTTGCCGAACGATTTGCAGATCGCCCGTTATGTGGTGTGTGCGGATGAACGGCCGGTTGACTTGGAGTCGCCCTGCGCGGCAATGGACGAAGCGCACCGCACGGCCAAGACAATGCTCGACAAGCAATACGGCGAAGGCCAGTGGTCCGTTCGGTGGATCGATCTTCCGCGTGAATGCGAGCCGTTGCAGAAAGCATTGACATTGTTGCGCGCCGAGTTTGAAAGGCACGGAACTTACAACCTGGCGGATCTCATTGTCTCGTATGCCCGGCGCAACGCGAACGACGTGGCTCAGTTCTCTGGCACGCGGCATTGACGGATGCGAAACATGAATTTGCCACCGAATGGCTCGCGGGCCGTCCCGCATTTTGCGGCGAATTGCCTTGGCCGCGACTTCGCCGTGGGCGACATCCACGGATGCTTCGGCCTGCTCGAGGCGGAGTTGGCGCGCGTCGGGTTTGATCCGGGCCGTGGGGATCGCCTGTTCGCGGTCGGCGATCTGGTCGATCGCGGCCCCGAATCGCACCGCGTGTTGTCGTTCCTGAGCCGGCCGTGGTTTCACAGTGTGCGCGGCAATCACGAGCAGATGGCGATCCAGTTCGCCTGTGGTGACCTTGCTGAGCGTGCTTACAGCCATAACGGCGGCGATTGGTTGATTCGCCTCGAGCCGGTGCTGCGCACGCGCTTCGTTGTCGCCTTCCAGACGCTGCCGATCGCGATGACCGTGCAGGTGGGTGATCGCCGAATCGGCGTCGTGCATGCGGATTGCCCTTTCGCGACGTGGGCCGATTTCGAGTCGGCCCTGAGAGACAACAACGTCCTGCGCCAGTACACGGAGTTCTCAGCGATGTGGGAACGGTCGCGGTACGTGTCACATGGCATTGACAGCGTCGCGGATATTGACGCGGTGATTGTCGGACACACCTCTGTCGACCGACCGATGCAGCTCGGCAACGTGCATTTCATCGATACCGGCGCGTGCTTCCAGGGCGGTCGCCTGACGGTGATGAATCTGACTGAAACATTTGGAGAGTGGCGATGACGCGATCGCGAGGATACGACACGACGCATGAGCTGGGCTTCATCGACTTGCTCGCATCCAGCAGTCAGGGTTGGGATCTGCTGCAGAACTATCTTGCGGCGATGCGTGGCTATAAGACGCCGTTCGGGACGATTCTGCGCCGAACAGAACTGGATGGAATCGATGCACCGCGCGTGATCGCGTATGCCGAGCGGCGGCTGAGTGAAGTGCGGGGTTGAGGTAGGAGATTTGCGAGGTTGATCGTGTTTGGTCATGGCTTGGCAGGGCCAGGCATGGCAAGACAAGGGCTGCTCTGCAGCGGTTAGGCGGTTCGCAAGAGCCGTCCTCCCGGTGCGTGAGCATCGAGGTAACCACTGCACACATTTGGACCTCGGACGTGCAGTGGTTTGGGGTGGGGTGGCTCGTTCAAGCACCCCCGCTTTTTAAGGAACGTTATGGCTCTGACAATCCGTCCGTCGATTTTGACGATCGTCCCGTCATTCGCGCAGTCGATGCTGCTTTGCGCGTTGCTCGACATCGCACTCAGCGTCGCAGGTGCCAGCGCGTCGTCGTGGGTCGGGGCAGGCGCCCAGGTCATCCAGTTCGGGCTCTACATGATGCCGACGATTCACGGTTTCGAGTTGACCCGGATGCGCGTCGACGTGACGGGCGCATCGGCGATGCTCGCGGCCGGCGTATTCATCAAGGTACAAGCCGAGATGGATTTGACGGGCGCTCGCGTCACCGTCACACAAACTGGCTGGGAACGGTTCTGCGGATTGGGGACGTTGAGCATCAAGGCATCGAACGGCAATTGCTGGTCGGTTCCCGGCGTGCGACGTGCGTCAGACCTCCGAGAGCAATTGCACTGCACCGGGCAATCCGGCGGGAGGGCTGCATGACGGCGAAGGCACGTGTGCCGATGTGGCAGCAGGCGATTGACCTGCATCGCGAGATCTATCCGGATGAGTTCGGCGAATTGGTGAAGGATGCCGAGTATTACCCGAAGCTCGCCGAGCTGATGATCAAGCGCCGTCGCTCGCGCACGCTATCGTCGACTGTGCGCGTCGAGCGGCTTGCCACAGGCATTGTCAGCACACAGGTCGGCCCCATCCTGGTGAAACGGCGCGACGGCGAGCACTTGATGTTCTCGAACGGGTCTGGCGCGTTTCGCATCCATATCGGCGAGCACGTCGTGCACATCGTGCGTACCACGCTGAATCCGAAACTCGGCGTGGAATACGCAATCGGTACGCGTGCCGGTATCGTGGCCCTGCACAAACTCGCGAGCTGGAAAGAACAGACGAAGCGACAGACTTTGCCGAAGCGGGGGATGTGGAACGCATCGAGCCGCTATTCCGATACCCATTTGACGTATACGCGCGTCGAAGATCAGTTGGCAGACGAAGTGGACCGCTTTGCGAGCCATCCGATGTATGCCGAACTGGAAGCGGACTGCAACCAGTTCTTCGCGGACCTGGAGTGGTACACCCGCTACGGGCAGCCGGGCATGCGCAAGGTGCTGTTGACGGGCCCGCCGGGCACGGGCAAGACGACGATTGCCAAGGTGCTGGGGGCGCGGCTTTCGCGGCGCATGCTCGCCGTGCAGTGCGACAACGGCGCGCTCGTGACGGCATGCGAAGAAGCGGCCGCCGCGAAGATTCCCGCGATCGTGATTGCCGAAGAGGTCGAGGAGTTGTACCGCCCTTCGTCGGGCATGCTGAGTTTCCTGGATGGAATGGCCGCGCCGCGCAACCCTGCCGGCACCTTCGTGATCTTCTCGACCAACTATCCGAAGCGAATCGACGATCGAATCATGAAGCGGCCCGGCCGCATTGATCGCGTACTGCCCGTCGGTGCATTCCGTCGCAAGGCTGCCGCGGCTTGCGCGCGCCTCTACCTGCCACCCGACTGCGAGATCGATGACAAGACGCTCGGCGCAGCACTCGACCGCACGACGCCTGCCGAAATCAAGGAAATCGCTGTCATCGCGATGAACCTCGCGCGCGTCCGGCGCTGCGTGCTCGATACCGACCTGCTGGCTCAGGCGCGGCAGTTCCTGTTTGGCTCGGCAAAGGAGGGCGTGCGGGTCTGCGAGGACGACATGGACACGCGTGCTCGCCAGCACCGCGAGCTGGGGCCGGAGCCTGACTACGAAGCGTACGGCGACGATGAGTCTGATTGACCAGGAGATGAAGTTGAACGAAGAACGCAATCCTTCGAAGGGCACGTTGCGTGCTTTCCTGCGTCGTTTTCGGTTGCTGGGCGGCCGAAAACCCGCCGCGGCCAGCACAAGCACCGTGCCGCGCTCGCCGACGCCGGCGGCGCAATCGGACGGCGATTTCAGTACGTCGTATCTCGTCGCGGACGCGACGGACAGCGCCCCATTGGGCTACCTGGCCGGTGGATCTCTCGTCGGTGCCGTGCTTGGCGCCGATGTGGCCCAGGCGCGACTCGATGCCCGCGCGGACGTTGAGGTAACGGATAGCGCGCCATCGAGCGGTCACACGGACTGCGGCGCCGATGTGGGCTTGTCCTCTGGGTCCAGTGATGCAGCCGGCGGATCGGTCCACTCCGACAGCGGTTGGACCTGCGATTCGAGTTCGAGCCTGGGTTCGAGCAGCGATTCGGGCTCGTCATCCGGCTCATCGAGCTTTGACAGCGGCTCGTCCAGCGTCGACTCAGGCTCGAGCAACTGGTAACCGATACGGAGCGGATAACATGGACTGGATTGACCGGTGCCACTTCGGCGATTGCCGTGACCTGATGCGCGCGATGATCGCCGACGGCGTGCGCGTGCAGACGATCGTCACGTCGCCGCCGTACTGGGGGCTGCGCTCGTACCTGCCAGTCGGCCATCCCGACAAGCACCGCGAGATCGGCCAGGAGCCGACGCTGCGCGAGTTCATCGACACCATGGTCGGCGTGTTCGAGCTGGCGCGCGAGTTGCTCGCGGACGACGGCACGCTCTGGCTGAACATGGGCGACAGCTACGCGGGTTCGCGCAGCGGTCCGGAAACGGCATCGACGCTGAACGGCACGCGCCGCAACCAAACCGAGGCGAACCGCGCGATGACCGCGAGCCGCCGGCGCGACGATGCACCGATACCGCGCTCAGACGTGCGCGTCGACGGCCTGAAACCGAAGGATCTGGTCGGCCAGCCGTGGCGTCTCGCGTTCGCGCTGCAGGACGCCGGCTGGTTTCTCCGCCAAGACATCATCTGGCACAAGCCGAACCCGATGCCGGAAAGCGTGCGCGACCGCTGCACGAAGGCGCACGAATACCTGTTCCTGCTCAGCAAGAGCGAGCGCTACTACTTCGACGCCGACGCGATCAAGGAGCCGGCCAGCTATGGCCCGACCCCCAGCGGCGTGGGCTTCGGGCACGGGTTCGATGCAGATGCCCGCGAGCGCGGACGTGTGCGCGTGCCGGGGAATGTCAATCCGGCGAAGGGACAAGCAGCCTATGAAGCAGGTGACAACCGGCACCGCACGAAGGCCGGCCTTCAGACATATTCGCAGAAGGTGCGCGAGAGCGTGGCGCGCGGCGATTTCGACGGCAAGACGAATGCCATTCCGGGCCGGGAGGCATTCCGCGCGATCACCGAGATGCGCAACAAGCGGTCCGTATGGACCATCGCGACTCAGTCGTACAGCGGGGCGCACTTCGCGACGTTCCCCGAAGCGCTCGTCGAACCGTGCGTACTCGCCGGCAGCCGGCCGGGCGACGTCGTGTTCGATCCGTTCTTCGGCAGCGGCACGACGGGTCAGGCCGCGCAGCGGCTCGGGCGCCGCTTCCTCGGCTGTGAGCTCAATCCCGATTACGAGCTGCTGCAGCGCGATCGTCTGCGGCAACTCGGCTTGGTGCTGGAGGCCTCGTGAACGAACGCCAGACCCTTCACGTCGTCTCGCTGTCTGGCGGCAAGGACAGCACCGCAACGCTGCTCGTCGCGCTCGAACTGCACGGACGCGATAGCGTGCGAGCAGTGTTCGCCGACACCGGTAACGAACACGACGTGACTTATGAATACGCTCTCGACTACCTGCCGCGCGCGCTCGGCATCACGGTCGATGTCGTGAGCGCTGACTTCACCGATGAGTTCGCGACGAAGCGCGCGAACCTCGTGCGGATCGCCGCAGGTGAGCCTGAGTCGGCTGTCTACGGAGCGCGTCAACTTCAGTACGCTTGGACGCCCGAAGCGGCGAGCCGCGCGCTCGAGCTGCTGCATCCAACAGGTAATCCGTATCTCGATTTGTGCATGGTGCGCGGTGGCTTTCCGTCGTCTCAACGTCAGTACTGTACCGAGGATCTGAAGCGCAACCCGCTGATGGAGCACGCCATCGGCCTGATTGATGCTGGGTATTTCGTCGAGTCGTGGCAGGGCGTACGCGCAGACGAAAGCCTAAATCGCCGCTGGCTCGCTGAATACGAATTTCGCGAGGGGCATTACGCGGTCTACAGGCCGATTCTGCGATGGCGAGCCGAGGACACATTCGAAGCGATGGCGCTTGCCGGGATCGTACCGAATCCCCTCTATCGCCAAGGCATGGGGCGCGTCGGCTGCATGCCTTGCATCAACGCAGGGAAGGGGGAAATCCGCGAGATCGCGCGCAGATTTCCGGAGCACATCGAGCGGATCGCCGAGTGGGAACGGCTCGTGACAGAGGTTTCGCGTCCAGGCCGTGTCGTCACCTTTTTCCACATCGAGAAGGGCAACAACAACGGTATTGCCTCCGTCGTCGAATGGTCGAAAACGACCCGCGGCGGCCGGCAATACGACCTTCTTGCGGACGCGGAGTCGGCAACGGCTTGCGCATCCGCCTATGGGCTTTGCGAATGAAACGTCGATCGGAGATCCATTGATGCACATGACAACCATTCCGACCGAGATCTGCTGGTGGCTCGGGGTGAGCGACAGAAAATCGCCCGACAGCGAATCGACGGAGGCGAAGTGAATACGAAGAAAGCACATCCCCACCCCGCTTCGCTCGTTCGCACTGCGATGCTGGGCTGCGCACGCGCGATCGCGTTGAGCATCGTGGGCGTGACGTTGGTCGCGCTGTTGGTTTACGGCTTGTATCTGGCGGGTCCGACGATTGGAGACGGCATCGTGTTCGTCTGGTACGCATGGGCGCACATCCTGACCGGCAGCTACACGACCGTGTTGCCGGCGGCGCTGATCGACTGGGGCGCGCTGCTTATTACGGCGTGGATGATCTGTGTGAGCGTGAAGCTTGGCGAGGCCGGTCATGACGCATGGCTCGGCTTCGCGGCAGCCGCCGTTGCGGCATTCGTGCTCGGAGTCGTTCCGGCCAATTGTGCGATCTGGGCTGTCGAAAACCTCGATGCCAACTATGTCACGGACTTGACAGGTGTACTCAACGTTGCCGCAAGCGCCACCGCCAGCGCGGTAGTGGCGTTCGGGCCAATGTGCTTGGCGGTGTCGGCCATGTGGGTCATAGCCGCCGGCGCCCAATAACCTGGAGATGCCCGATGACTTCATTTTTTCCGAACACGTCCACTGATCGGCGCGCTGATGAGTTCGTGCAATTTGCCTGATGCAGTGATGTCACTCCCGAGCGCGAGGGTGGATCTGCGAGTTGTCGCACATTTGCCGAGTGTTGCGCAACGGGCACGCGCACTTCTCGACGCGCTTGCAGCCGGTCGGCATCCGCTTGCGCTCGGCGGCAAGCTGCTGAAGTGCTGTGCCTTGTACTCGCTGCCGATCGGGCGCAGTTATCGGCTGCTGGTGGACAAGCGTTCGATGCGGCCGATTCGCCTGTTGACGCACGAACGGTACAACGGGCTGACCGGGCGAGGCGGTCGTGGTGGCCGGCTCGAGCATGCGACGAAGGCTGAATGTCCGCCAACAGGGAAAGTGCGATGAGCGGGATAGGCGAAGCGATGCAAGATCGGCGGGGCGGCAAGCGAACGATCAAGTCGATGACTGATGCGAATGGAGATGCGTAATGGAAACCACGCAGGAGCAGCTTGGCCGCGCGCTGTCTGTACTAGGCGTCGAAACCAGTGACGCTGTATCGCCCTGTCAGCTACGCGAGCGGGTGCGTCGAAAGCAGCCCGAGTCGCTTTGTTCAAATGCTGCGATTGTCATTGCGTACCTGCCGCCGGAATCTCCGAGCGAAGTGGTCGCGCAGACAAGTTCATTTGTCAGTGACGACGAGCGGACGGAACTAACGGCGCTAATCGTCGAATGGGTTGCGGCCAACGGCGTCCGCGATGTGGTGCCGGCTCGGGCTCTGTTCGAACAATTGAGAGACGGTGAGGTGTTCCTTCGTCGGTGGATTGTCGAAAAGGCGTTGATCGGATTACGAAATACGAGCGGCCAGTCGAATGGGTAAATCGTTTCCGACGGCCACGGGATGGTATCGAAAGCCTTTCACTTCGCTGGCGGGTTTTGCTATGACGCCAAATCCGTTGAGGAGCTTTTGATGAAACATTGTGGGTTCGATTGTGAAGTCGACGATTTGCATTCCGGGCACCGTAAGCCAGGCATGAAAAGGGGCTTGCGACGTCTGAATCACGGTGGCGTCGTGATGCATCCATGCATCGACGTCATCCCATGTGCAGGAAAACAGCGGACGGCCCGTATCTGTAATGACAGATCCGACCGTAAACGCTGGTGTCACGCCAAGAATTGCCTCGACGCGTTGAAGCAGTTCGAAATGGACGTTGACACAGCGCGCGACGACAGATTGCAGACTGAGATCTTCGTCAACCATCTTCTGCAGCAAAGCCGCGAGCTGCTGTTGTCGGGGAAGGTCAAGCTTGGATGGCGCCGCAGATGCCCAGTCGGGGATATCGAAGCCGCGATTTTGGGACGCGACTATGGCTTGTGCAAAGAGCGTCTCGTATGCGTTGGTATTCGGCATGTGCGATTTCTGGCGAAGGTGATGAATGGCGAAACGTAACCGGAAACATGCTAGCACGCCGTCCGAGCGCGTCCAGAAATGCCGAGCCCGGTTGATGGATGCGGGCGGGCGCCGTCTCGAGGTGCTGCTGAATCCCGACGCGACTCAGGCGCTGGATGAGCTGCTCGCGCATCACGAGGGCACGTTGCGCAGTTGCATCGAGGATGTACTGATTCGCGCGGCGAAGCGGCGCAAGGGAATCAAGAAGTGAATCTCACAGACGAACAAACCGGCGTCGTCGACGCCATGCAACAGAGCGCGGCCTGCATCAAGGTCGAGGCCGGCGCCGGCACGGGCAAGACGTCGACGATCGTCGCCGGCGCGCGCGGCGTTCCGAACAAGCGCGGGCTGCTTACCGTGTTCAACAAGCTGATGGCCGAGGAAACGAAGCCGAGGCTCGCGGATACGCGCTGCGACGTGTCGACGCTGCACTCGGTCGCGTATCGCAGCGACGTCGCCAGGCCATTTCGCTCGCGCGTGACGATGCGCCTGCCTGCGCGCACGGCGGCGCAGGCGGCTGGGATTCGCGGGCCCCAGGTGATCGCCGGCGTGAAGCTCACGCTGAACGCTTGCGGCTATCTGCTGCTGGACTGGGTCGCGCGCTTCTGTCAGAGCCCGAACACGGAGCTGGGCGCGAAGCACTTTCCGCGCAGCACGCTGTTGGACTGGCTCACCCGCGACGATACCAAACGCGCGGAACAGGATCCCGCGTGGACAAAGCACCTGGTGAGCGCGGTTGCGACGGATCTGCTGCCGAATGTGGCAATTCTCTGGAAACGGCTCTCGGATCCGTCCGAGCGCGAGTTCCCGTCGACGCACGACGTCTATCTGAAGCTCTACGTAATGAGCGAGCCGCGCATCGCGGCCGACTACGTGATGCTCGACGAGGCACAGGACGCCAATCCGATCATGCTGCAGTTCATGCGGCTCGCGGCCCGCCAGGGGGCGCAGACGGTCTATGTCGGCGATTCGCGCCAGCAGATGTATTCGTGGCGCGGCGCGGTCGACGCGATGGGACAGATCGATGCGGATGCGACGCTGCGCCTAACACGCTCATTCCGGTTCGGGCCGGCCGTCGCCGACGCTGCAAATGCCGTGCTCGGCGGGCTGCTGCGCTCGGACTTCCGCATCGTCGGAGGGGGCGGCCCGTCGTCGATCGCCGGCGGTCTGTCGAACCCGACCGCGATCATCTGCCGCTCGAACGCCGAAACGCTCGCGCAGGCGCTCGAGCTGCACGATGCTGGTGTGCGCTGCGGGTTGTGCATGGAACCCGCCGCGATCCGGCGCGAAATCGAGTCGCTCGAATGGTTCCATGACAAGGGCTTCAGCGGCGATCGCCGGTACTGCCACTTCCAGAACTACTACGAGCTTGAGGAAGCGATCGAGGCTGGGCAGATGCCTGATCTGAAGGTGCTCAAGGATGTGATCGACGAGTACGGCTTCGACGGCGCGCGCGCCGTGCTGATGCCGTTGGCGGTCGGCAAGAGCGCGAAAGCCATTCGCGACGCGGGCGTGGAAACGATGCTGCTCACCGCGCACGCGGCCAAGGGGCTGGAGTTCGAGCGGGTGCTGCTGGGCGGGGATTTCAAGAGCGTCGCGCCTGAGGGCCAGGATCTTAAGGTCGAGGAAGCCAACATCCTCTACGTGTCGGTGACGCGCGCGCAGTCGGTGCTATGCCTGGGCAGTTCGGAAGCCGCGGGCGAGATCCGCGCGGCGATGGGAGTGATGACGGCATGAGTGTGTGGATCGAAACGGTGTGGTCGTGTGGCACGCGTCGCCGCGTCGTCGTGTCGCCGTGCGGGTATTAAGGGAGAGCGCGATTGGACAGTTATCGGCGCGACATCGGCGCGTATCTGATGGATGCGGGGCATCTGCCGCCCCTGAAGCACGGGCTGCTGGTGCGGCTCATGGACGTCTACATGGTGCGCGAAGGTCCGATCCCCAACGACCGGGCGGCGGACCTGGTTGGGGCCCGCACGCGGGCGGAGCGACGTGCGACGCGCGAGGTGCTCGAGGAGTTTTTCGAGCGGGTCGATGACGCGTGGCAGCACGCGGGGTGCGATGCCGAGATCGAGTGGGCGTATTCGCACCCTGAAGAGGTCCAGGCGGCGCCAGGCGGTGAGGCGGCGATCGCTGAGCCGGGTGGATCTTCCCGCCCGCGCGCGAGGTCGCCGGGTGCGATCCGCGCGAGCCGGTGCCGTGAGAAGAAGAAACGACTGGAACTGGAACGGCAAGCGGCGGCCGACGTGACGCGTCACGTCGAAAGCGTTACACCAGGCGTTACGGAGGGCGTTACGCGTAACGCGACAAGCGTTACGGCCAGCGTTACGCGTAACACTCTCTCTTCTTTCTCTCATAACGGTAGTAACGGAAAAGAGAGGGAGAGCGTAACGCCCGAGACCGTTACGGAAAGCGTGACGCGTAACGGCTTGGTTACGGGCGAAAGCGTTACGCGTGACGCCGACGCGGCGGATCTCGCGGCGGAGGCGGCGCTGGCATCGGTGCGTGCGGCTGATACGCCGCGTGAGACGGATGCGCGGCGTCCGATGCCGCTGCCCGCCCGCGCGAGCAGCGTGAGCAAACCCGCGCGCCCCGCCCCGCTGCTCAAGACCCCGCTGCCAGCCGATTTTGGAATCAACGACGCAGTCCGGCAGTGGGCATTTGCGCAGGGCGTGACGGACGCGGATCTGCGTCAGCATCTGGAGTGCTACAGGAACAAGTGCCGCGCCGGCGGCTACGTGTATGCGGATCACGACGCGGCGTTCATGGAGGCGATCCGCGCGGACTGGGCGGGTCTGAGTCACGCGCGTGCGGCGTCGGTGATCCGGCTGGGCCGGGAGCCGCAAGAGAAATTCAACCCGCTGGGGTACGTGAAGCAACGGAACAAGGGGAACGGATATGAGCGCACGGTGGATATTCACGCAGAACTGGTGGGTTGAGCGGCGGGCCTGGCCGGATCGCCGCGACGACGATCAGTCGTCGGGGATGGACCGATTGTTTGCGGAGTTCGGCGCCATGTATGGAAACCGCTGGTACCGGGATTTCCCGGACGCGCAGGCGGTGGAGAACTGGTCGCGAACCTGGGCGGAGGCGTTCGAGGATGAGCAGGTGACGCCTGGGACGGTGTTGCGCGACGCGCTTGCGGCGTGCCGAAAGCGATACGACTGGCCGCCGTCGCTCACGGAGTTTCTTGCGCTGTGCAAGCCGGCGATCGACATTGACGCGGCACTGTACGAAGCGATCGAGCAGCTGCGTGCGCGGCGAGGAGGTCGCGACGTCTGGACGAATCCGGCGATCTATTACGCCGCGGTCCGGCTCGGCGAGCACGACATGCTGCAGTTGTCGTTCTCGCAGCTCAAGCCGCGCTTCGAGGCGGCGCTGTGCGCGGTGCTGGCGAGCGGGAACGTGCCGCCCGTGCCGACGCGTCAGGTGGCGCTGGTCGCGCCGGGGCGATCGGAAACGGCGCGTGAGCGCGGCCGGGAAGCCTCAGGGCAACTCCGCGCCCTGCTCGCGTCGATGCGGTTCGCCGTGGGCGATGTGCAGTGGGCGTATGACTTCCTGCTGCGTGGCACGGGCCGCAATGGCGAACCGCTCACGGCGGAGATCCGGCAGAACGCGATCGACGTCGTGCAGTCCCGCCCCGGCCGGGTGTTCCTAATGAGTGCGTCGCCCGAGGTTCGGGCGCGTTATGCACCGGTGGTGGCGTTGCTCGAGAGCGAGGTGGCTGCGTGAATGCCGGGACCGGCACGAAGGCGGAGACCGCGTTCTGGTTGGTGTGGTCGCCTTCGGGCGCGAAGCCGCCGACGTACCGCCACGGCACCCCCGAATCGGCAGTGCGCGAAGCGGAACGCTTGGCGAAGCTGCATCCGGGCGAAACGTTCGTGGTGCTAGAGCCGATCGCGGCGCGCTGCGTCGACAACATGATCCGGACGACGTATGTCGGTGGATCGATGGACATTCCGTTCTGAACAAAGGCGTGACATGAAAACGATGAATGCAATGGATCCCACGACCCGCGGCGCCGCAGCGGGTCTGGGCGTACTCGCGACGGCAGTCGCGCTCGGGCTCGCGGCCGTGGTCGGCTGGGAGCGTGGCGCGACGGTGGCCGAGCGAGCGCTGTGGGTCGCGCTCACGGCGACGCTGGTGCTTGCTTGCCACTGGCTGCCCGCGTTCGCGTGGCGGGCGTCGGCCGGCTTGCGAGCGATCGCGGCGCTCGTGTGGCTGGCGGCGACCGGCGCGACCGTATACGGGCACGTGTCGTTCGTGATGCTGTCTCAGGCCCAGGCGGGCGACGCGCGCGCCGAGGCGGTGTATGTGCCGCCGGTCACGGGTGATACGGCCGTGTCGGCGCAGCAGATCGCGGCCGCGCGTGAACGGGCCGCCGTGCTGGCGCGGCTCGCGCATACGCGTACGGTTGCGCAGCACACGGCGCTGATGGCGCGTCTGGCTGCGGCGGACGTGGCGCTCGCCGAGGCGAAGCGCGAGGAATCGGCGAACGACCGGGCGGTGGCGCTGCAGGATCGCGCGCTCGCCGCGCGGGATGCCGCTCGCGCGAATCCCGTCGTCGATGCGCTCGCGGGCGCGCTCGGTTGGCCGTCGTCGCACGTGAGCGTCGCGGTGGGGCTTTTGTGCGCGGCCGCGCTCGAGGGCGTGGCGATCGCGGCGTGGGTCATCGCGTGGTCGCGGCCGGCGACGGGCGAGCTGCGGGATGCGCAACCGAGTCACGGCGTGACTGCCCAGTCGCGAGGGGTGGCGACCATGTCCGGTGACGCGACTGCTGCGACTGATGCAACCGGGGCGAGTCGCGATGCGAATGAACGGGCGAGTCATGCGGGAGTCGCGCGACTCGCCCCGTGTGGCGGGCCTCTCCCGGAATCGGTGAATGCGGCAGTCGCGTCGTCAGTCGCGCGCGACGGGCCCGGAGTCGGGTCGGCAGTCGCGGTAGTCGCGAGGCCGGTCGCGACTGGAGTCGCGGCGAGTCGCGATGCGTTGCGCGACCCGGCGCAGCAGACCCTGGTATTCGACGTGCGTCATGCGTCCGACGAGGATGCGCGATGGCGCGACGCAGCCGAGCGGGTGCGGGACGGATTGTCGCGCGGCGTGTTGCGTGGCACGGTCGCGGATATCCGGCGTTACCTCGGGTGCTCGCAGGCGAACGCCTTGCGGGTACGTCGGCAACTGCTGCATGACGATGTGCTGGCGTGACCGATACAACGAATTCGTTCGATAGGAGGTGGGTATGCCGTACTGCATGAGGTTGACGCCCGACGTGCTGATCGCGCTGGAGGTCATCGCGCCGCGAGACAGGTTGCCGCCGCAGCCGCACGACATTGTGATTGTGGGCGAGGCGGGTTACGTCAACGACGAAGAACCCGAATGGATGTCAAAATCCGATCAGGCATCCTTATTTGATGCCACATAGCCTTTCAATCTGGCCCAAGGGGATTACGGATTGTCGCGCGGCGCGTTACGCGGCACGGTCGCGGATATCCGGCGTTACCTACCCGGAGTGCTCGCCGGTGAACGCCTCGAAGATACGTCGACAACTGCTGCAAGAGGGTGTGTTGGGATGAAGGAAAAGAACGAAGTCGTAGTGGGCCACGATCAGGCGCGAGACCAAGGCGCCGAGGGTGATGATGCTTTCCGCCGCCAATCCGGAGTGGCCGAACAAAGGCCAATTCTTCGCGCTCGGCCGGGAGCCGCTCGGCGTATCGTCAAGCAAAACGATTGCAGTGTCCGAATCGTAGCCGGAACCGGCACTGGAACTGGAGGCGCGGCAAATGCAGTTGGGGATTGGGGAGTAGAGGCGCGGGGCAATCTGGAGGCGCGGTTGGAGAACTGGGGGACGATGAGACGTAACGGCACTGGTTCAACGCAGGATGCGATGCATATCCAGGCGGCATGGCTGCGACTCGATCCTATTCGGAGGGAATTGCTGCAAATGAAGTATGTTTGGCGAGCCAATCGAGAAGTAATTTGCCGTAGGTTGAAGATTCGACGCGTCCCGTCGACAGTACTTGATTTAGAATTGGCGGCGGCCTATCGTGCCGTCGAAAGCGCGCTGAATAAGCTAGATCAAGCCGGAGGAGTTTGATGAGAGTTCGATTGTTGAAAGCAGTCTTTTGTTTGCCGACTGCGGTTGGCGTTGCGGCGCTAGTAGGCTTGTCCGGGTGCAGCAAAGACAAAGGTAGTGCGAATCTTGCCGATTTGTTGAAAAATCCGGCGTCGATACAGGAAGAGTTAAATTGGTGTGGACAGCAACCGAACCCTCAGCTTATTAAGGGATGCAAAAATGCAAATGCGGCGAATTTTGTGATTGGCCATCCTGTCGTGCTTGCTGCATGGGACAAAGCTGAGCCGTGGCCGAACAAGGGGCATGAGTTTTTTGTGAAAGCCCGAGTGGCCGAAATGGCCCAATCGCAATTGGATTCAGGGAAGATCACCTATGTTTCCAGTAGAGAAAGGGCAATTGAGCAGTTGAAGGAGTTAGTGTCTGCCATTCCTGCGGAGCAAAGGCATGCTCAAGAAGAGGAGGATGCTTGGTGTACGGTGCAAGCAATCAAGGCTCAAGAGGCTGCGGAAAAGAACAACGAGCCCCCAGCGCCAGTGGCCGCGGAGTCTTGCAAAGTGGTGTCGTTCCGAGCGCAGGAAACACTCATCCCACTACGATGATGGTAATCAACGCCGGTTCTTCTTGCATGTTTCGGAGAACTGCGCTATTGTTGGTACGACAATTTGATCCGGTTACAAGGCGTAAGCCTACCGAGGCCCACTGTGGCTCCGATGCGGCGTCCTGAGCACTGCTCGACGGATCATATTTAACCCGCCATTTGGCGGGTTTTTTCGTTTACGGCCTCGGCCTCATCGGCGCTGCGCAAACCCGATGACCCGAGTGCAATGAAGAAGCTCACAATCTGGACGCAGAAAGGCGGCGTAGGCAAGTCGGCACTGACATGCCAGCTTGCGTACGTACTGCGTGCTCGCGAGTATCGCGTCCTGGTCATCGATCTTGACAGCCAGGGCAACGCCAGCGCGTCGTTGCTGCGTGCCGAGAGAGCCGTAGCGCTCGACCTGAGCGCTTCCGCGCTGATCATGAACGCCAACCCGGCGATCCAGGTGCCGGACACTCAGTTCGCCGTTGTCAAGGCGGACGAAACGCTCTCCAAGATTCCCGAAAAACCGGCTGATTTCAGTCAGTTTGCTGCCAATCTCGCCGCCAATCTCGAGCGGCTTTCTCCTCATTTCGACGTCTGCATCATCGACTGCCCGCCGTCGGACGACATGCGCGTCTTGCTGGCATTGACCTGCTCGGATTCCGTTCTTAGCCCGATCCACCTGTATCAGGAGTCGATGGAGGGCGTTTACCGCACGTTGAACGGTCGTCGCGGCGTGGCTCGTGTTCAGAAGGCGTCGAATCCGGCGCTGCGCTTTTTGGGCATTCTGCCGACGATGGTGGAGCCGATCCCGATCCATCGTCGCAACCTCATGGAGGTCGTGAAGCACTTTGGGAACTATCTGGTGCGCAGTGAGGACGGGGTACCGCTGCGTTTGCTGAAGCGGTCGGCCGTGGCTGAAGCCCAGGAATTAGGCGTGCCGCTGTGGGAGCTTGGCCGGCAAAAGACCGCGGCCCGCGAGGCGTGGGCTGACACGAAGCCGGTGTTTGATCGCCTCGCGCACCTCGTGATGGAGCCGTCTGAACAGCCTGAGCAGGCGGAGGCGACGCGTGGCGCTTGACCTTTCGATGTTCGACGACGTCGACGCGCCGGCACATCAACGCGGTGCGGTGTTGGACCTGCCGATCGACGAGATCGAGGAGGACCCGGACCAGCCACGCAAGGTGTTTAAGCAGGCATTGCTGGAAGCGACGGCGGGACGTATTCGCAAGAAGGGTGGCATCGAAGTGCCGATCCGGGTGCGGCCAAAACGTAACGGCAAGTACCGCATCGTCGACGGTGCGCGTCGCTTTCGTGCGTCGCAGCTCGCGTCAATGATGACAATTCGCGCAATCGTTGAGGAAGACGAAGCTGTCATCGATCCTTACACGCAGGTGGTGATGAACCTGCAGCGCGAAGAACTCAAGCCGATGGAACTGGCGCAGTTCATGGCGCAGCGTAAGGCCGCGGGTGACTCGCGGGATCTGATTGCATCGGAATTGGGCATGGCCGCGGCTGACGTGACGGCACACCTTGCGCTGCTCGAAGCACCGGCGAACGTACTGAGCGCATTTGAGGCGGGCCAGATTCAAGGCGTCGGTGGTGCCTACGAACTGTGCCGCTTGCACGAAAAAGATGCCACGGCCGTAGACGATTTTTTGGCCGAACAGGCTGAAGGGCCGATCACGCTTTCGATGATCCGGCGGCTGGGTGCATCGATCCGCAATCCCCAGAAGCCGGCCGATCATGGCGCGCCGACAGATCCCGCGAATCAGTCCGCGACGGGCGTGGCTGGATCCGGCGATTCTCGGCCGCTTCGCGACGCCGGCGTCCATGGCGATGACGTGATGATCGATCTGGCGGAACGTACGGAAACAACGGCGCATGACTCCGCCGCACCGAGTTTGGCGAGCAAAGAAAGCCGGCGTGATCGAGGTAATCCTGGCGATGAACAGGGCGATGGTGAATCGGGCGGTGCCGACGTGCAACTGCATGCAGTGCCGTTCCACAACCCGGACATCGAGAACGATTCGAAGCCGGTAAAGCTCGACGATCCGACACGTATCAAGAAGCCACTCTTGCTCGCGAATTTCGAAGGCGATGCCGTCATGGTGCGCCTCGACAAAATGCCGACCACTCCGGGGCTTGCGTTTGTGAAGTACGAGGACGGGCGTGGCGAGATTGAAGTGGTGTTGAACGATCTCACGAACTGGACTTTGACGGATTCGAGGGTGTGACGATGAAGAAATTCTTCCGCAATCTGATTATGGCGCTGTCGTTGATGACGGTCTGGTCCGTCGTCGCACCGACGCTGGCTCGCGCTGACGACTGGGGCTGTCAGGTGCTGCTGTGCCT